>JAQBRN010000032.1 GCA_028286465.1 Parcubacteria group bacterium
ATCTCTATGTCTGAAGCCTTGCCTTCGACGCCCATCTGGGAAGGCTGGTGGATCATGATTTCCGCGTTCGGCAAAGCGAAACGCTTGCCCTTGGCACCTGAAGCGAGGATGTGCGAGCCCATGGAGGCCGCCATGCCGACGCATACCGTCGAGATGTCAGGCTTAACATGATTCATGGTATCGATAATAGCGAGACCGGCAGTCACGGAACCTCCGGGGGAATTGACGTAGAGAGAGATATCTTTCTTCGGATCTTCCGACTGGAGGAAGAGAAGCTGGGCAATGATAATGTTCGCCGTATCGTCGTCTATGACGCCCGAAAGGAAAATGATGCGCTCCTTCAGAAGGCGCGAGTAAATATCATAGGCGCGCTCGCCCATGGGGGACTTCTCTATAACGGTGGGGACAAGGTAACTCATGCGGGTACTATATATAAAAGAAGGAAGAGAATCAACCAGCCTAGAGGCAGGCAGGAAAAAGAAAAAGACCCCTTATGAAGGGGTCTTTGCTTTCTCGACAAGACGACGGCATTCTTCGCAGGTTGCGAGATGCGTCGTGACGCTCGCGGGGATGTCCGTCTCGTGAGCGACCTGCTGAACCTCGGCTGTAGTCAGGCAATCACCTCCTTCCGTGATGGTCGGACGGCGTTTGCCATGGGAGAACGTGAAGGCCGGCTTGGGCCTTCCTCCGAAGAGTTCCTTCAGGAATTTGAACATATGCCTCCGTGGGCAGGTATATCTCCAAGGAATATGCGCTTCGAAAAGACGAAAGTCAATCAGACCTTCTGTCTCAAGCCGAAAACAATGCGGCGTTCGGTGATATCAGAGAGAAAATGAAACGGCCGAAAATCCGATCCTTTGAAGCCGGGCGCGCGAAAGATGACGAGATTCCCAGGTGTTGTATCGAGGAAACGCGGATTGGCTCCGGAACGGTCGTCGCAGAGCGCGAACTTGGCATGACCAGTCAGGATGAAGATGCAGATGAGATTGACGCACGACTTCCCGTCGACATGCGGCGTGATGCCGATCGAACCCTTTTCATACAGCTGCAGAGACATTTCATTCAGTCCGAGTTCGGGAGTAAACGGAGAAAGGCCGATCTTCCGCAATTCTCCCTGAAGAAGTCTTTGGACATCACCCTTCAAGCCGTAGAAAAGACTGCCTTCATGGAATTCGCGGATCGAAGAAAGCTGTTCGTGCACCTTGGCCGGGCCGACGATTTCGGGCTGCTTCTCGTACGTATATGTTTCGGCTTCTTCGAGCAAAAGCTTCCTATAGGCATCGGTGAGAAAGGGGATCGAGACGCCCTGCTCCTTGTCGATCCGCTCAATAAGATCTTTGACATCGATCGACAGAAATCTTCGGTCAAGTTCCTGCGGATTGCGCTTTTTCGAAACGATGATTCCCGGCACGGCGAGCTCCGAGGCATCAAGCTTCGAAAGTCTGACCTGGACCCTTGAAACTTTGGGGTCTTCGGATATGCGCGAGGCAATCCGGGAGCCGATCTTTTCAATAAGGACATGCCGCTCATGCTCAATGATATGCCGTGCGATGACGGCCGCATCCTTATAATCGTAGGTGTCATGAATGGAATCGGATTCGGCGGCACGAGCGATGTCGAGTTCGATGTCGATATCGATCTTGAAGCGCTGCGGGTCGAAGGTTTCGCGTCCGGTCGAGCCGTGCACGCCGGATATCACGAGGTTCCTCACAAAGAGGGTGGAGAGAGTAGACATTGGACTATAGTGCTAGAACGAATAAGGGAACTATTCGATCTGAAGCGCTACACCATTATGTCGTAAGTATACTCCTAGTTCTGGCTTTCGAGGAATTCGAGCACCTTTTGATTCCTGAGCTGCGTGTATATATAGATACGCACACGGAGAGGGTCGGCTTCGGGGTAGTGCTCCAAGAGATGCGTGGCCTCGTGTTCGAGCTCGCCTTCGGTCGGGGTGATCTTCTCCTCATCGGCGATCTTCGCCACGATCATTTCGGCCTTGACGCGGGATTCGGCCTGCGGGCGCCACTCATCCTTCACCTCGAGTTCCGTTTTCTTCAGTTCCTTCAAATACGCATCGAATTGCATGCCCATTCTTTGTACGTCATCCTTGAATTGCAGAAGCATCTTTTCGAGTTCCGCTTCGATGAGCACTTTCGGCACGGCGACCTTCGTTTCCTTCACGAGATCTTCGACGAGCTTTAAGCGCTTCTTTTCCTTTGCTCTGAATTTCTTTTCTTCAAGAAGATTTTCCTTGATCTTGCCTTCAAGCGTCTCGCCGTCTTTCAGATCTGCCTTCACGCCGCGTTCCTCGACTTCCTTCAGGACGTCTTCTATTTCCTTCTCCGTGACTTCGGTGTCCTCTGCTTCGCTCATGGCAGCCTTCGCGATCTGTTTATAATCCGGGAGAGAGAACTCGGGTTCGAGCGATACATGAATTCTGAACTCAAGCGGAATGCCTGGTGCAAGCTTCGTGATGGAGATCTGCGGACGGCCGATGGGGGAGAGTTTCGATTCCTCGATAATGTGCGGATACTCGCGGGCGAGTGCGATCTCGGAAACTTCTTCCAAGACATGCGTCTCTCCGACATGCTTCACGAGCACGTCTTCCGGAACATGGCCCTTTCTGAATCCGGGGATGGAGACGGCCTCGTTCAGATTCTTCAAAGCCTCGGCGCGGCTCGACTCTAGGAGTTCCAAAGTAAGTTCGCCGGTAATGTTCGCTTCGGACTCCGGAAGCTTCTCGACCTTAAGATTTTTGAAATGTTTCGACATAGGATGACAGTCTATAGAAGTTGAGACAAATTGCAACCAAACAAAAAACTCCGGCCGAAGCCGGAGTTTTCCCAGAGACTACATGGACTGCAGACTCGAGTCGACGTTCGTCGTATCCGTATTGTTCAAGTCGGTTTGGATCGAGTTCGTATCGTCGGATGAGGATTGCGAATCGATCGCGCTCGTCGTATCCGCCGGAGTCGTTGTGGCGGTCGTGCCGGATGGAGTCGTCATGTCCGTGTCGGTCTTCGAGCGCTCGCTCCAGAAGTACAGCCCTCCGAAGATAATGACCAAGAGAATGATAACCGTGCCGACGATCGGGCCCATCGAACCGTTCCTGTTTTCGCTGTCCATTGTAGTCGTTTAAGTTCTAATGAATTAATTATGCACCCGTTCCCGCTTACGCGCTCGTCTCTCCGGTCGTCGTTGCATTCGTCTTCTCGACAACCTTCAGAGCCTTGACCGCGTTCGAGAGGTTATCCTTCGCGCTCTTGAGCGTCACCTTCACCGCGGCTGCGGCAGTCTTCACCTTTTCGAAGTTCGTTTTGGCAGTCGTGGTCGACGTTGCGCTTGTCGAGATGTCGATCGTCGAGATCGCACTAATCTGCGTACGGGCCGTGGCAATGTTTGCACGTGCAAGATCGAGACTTGCCTGCGCGCTTGTGGTGTTCGCACCATTCGCCGAAACTTTCGTAATACGAGATGCGACGCGATCGGCGATCTTCGAGAGGCGATCGGCTGTGGCAGTCAGAACCTTGACCGTGCGGTCGACGAGCGTCTTCGCCACGTCGGCGCGGAAGTCCATGCGGATGTTTTTAATGTCTTCCTTTTTTCCTTCGACTGCGGTCTTGATCTCATCCTTTACATTCTTGATCTCACTTCTCTTTTCTTCGACTTTGGCCTTCATGCTTGTCGATGCGTTGACGCTCGTGTCCGCGTGCACCGAGAGTGCTCCGGTAAGAAGCGCGAGAGTCGAGACGATGGTAAGTGTTCGTTTCATAGATAATGGTTACTTATAGACGCCGCGGAGACAGCATGACCGTATTCCGCTTCCTTTCATTATACCAAAAACCGCTCCTTGATGGGGGCGGCTTTCGTTGTGTAACTATTCGAAGTTATGCGGGATACTTCTCCCCGTAGAGCTTCACCCCTTCGAGGAAGGCGGCTTCCGCAGCCTCTCTTCCTTCCGTTCCATTGATGGAGACCTCTTTGTTCTGGAGTTTCTTGTAGGTCAGGAAGAAGTGCTCGATCTCTTTCATCGTGTGCGGGTTCACATCCGCCAGGTCCTTGAGAACATCGAAGCGAGGATCCTCGATCGGAACGGCCACCACCTTTTCATCCTTCTCGCCGCCGTCGACCATGTGAATGACTGCGACGGGACGTGCCTTTACCAGAATGCCGGGTGCAAGCGGATAGGTCGTCAGAAGTACGACATCCAAGGGATCGCCATCGTGCCACAAGGACTGCGGAACGAATCCGTAATCGAACGGATAATCCTGCGCGGTATGCAGGACGCGGTCGAGCGCGATGAGGCCCGTCTTCTTGTCGACTTCGTACTTATTCTTCGAGCCCTTGTTGATCTCGATGATGACGTTCATTTCATCCTTCGAGCCGGGGTCAATGTCGTGCCAGAGATTCATAATGTGAATTGGTTAAACTTACTCCGTAATTGTAGCATCGGGTTCCGTTTCGCTCTTCGCTTCGACATGGGTGTCGGCAGACTTCTCGGACTTGATATCGATCTTCCAGCCGGTGAGCTTGGCTGCGAGGCGCACGTTCTGCCCGCCCTTGCCTATGGCAAGCGACTGTTCGCTTTCTGCCACATGGACGGATGCGGTCTTGTTTTCTTCATCGAGATCGATCTCCTGCACCTTTGCCGGAGAGAGCGCTTCCTTGATGAATTCCTTCGGATCGGCCTGCCATTCTATGACGTCGATCTTCTCGCCGCGAAGTTCGGACATCACGGTCGTGACGCGCACGCCGCGCTGCCCGACGAGGGAGCCGACCGGATCGATATGAGAGTCGACGGCCTGAGCCGCGATCTTCGAACGATAGCCGGCTTCACGCGCGATGGCCTTGATGACGACGGTACCGTTCTGCAGTTCGGGAGCTTCCGCTTCGAACAGCTTTTCAAGAAACTTCGGATGAGAACGCGAGAGTCTGAGGAAGACGCCGCGAGGAGATTCCTCGACCCTGTAGAGATATGCGCGAACGCGCTCGCCCTGGTTGAAGCGCTCGCCGGGGATCTGCTCTTCGTACGGAAGAAGGCCGGGTGCTTTGCCGAGGTCGATGAAAATATTGCCGCGTTCGATGCGCTGCACGGTACCTGAAACGATCGTCCCTTCGCGCGAAGAGAATTCCGACACGAGGTGGACTTTCTCCGCTTCGCGGATCTTCTGCATGATCACTTGCTTCGCTGTTTGCGCCGCGATGCGTCCGTAGTCGCCCTTCGATTCGATGGGGAAAATAATTTCTTCGCCGACGGCTGCGGTGCGCTTCATCATCTTCGCATCGTTGAGAAGGATGTGCTTTTCAGGATCATAAATGACGCGCTCGTCTGCTTCGGCCTCTGCGGCTTCAGGAGCTTTCGCTTCTAACGTCTCTGCTTCGTCTTCGAAAATGACGCTGTCCTTGTCGACGACTTCCTTCACTTGAACGAATTCGACCGTGCCCGTTTTGATATCGAACTTGGCGCGGATGATCTGTCCGCGCTTGCCGTATTCTTTCTTATAAGCCGTCGCGAGTGCTGCTTCAATAGCCTCGATGATCTTCTCACGAGGAATGCCGCGCACTTCTTCAAGCTCGCCGAGGACGCTATTGATGACTTTGAGGTCGAACATATTATTGTGTGTTTAAACTTGTAGCCCTGTGTATGCCTACGTCTTACGAAACGAGTCCGCCCGAAGGCGAACTCGTGAGTAACCGTATTGGAGATAAGTATATCAAAGGGAATATCGTTTTGTCAATAGCTTGCATATATATGGTAGAATGTCAGAAATGTTTGAAAAATACCTTGAAGACAGCGGGCTCTCGGACAAGGAAGCTTCGATCTACCTCGCTCTTCTTACATTTGAGAATGCCTCCGCCTTGGATCTGGCCAAGAAAACGGGTATTAAGCGCCCTACTGTCTATACGGCCATAGAAACGCTCGCCAGGAAGGGCCTCGTGAGCGAGACGACCGTCGGCAAGAAGACCAACTACTATGCCGAGTCTCCCGATCGGCTCGAAACCCTCGTCGAGCAAAAGAAGCTTATTCTTGAAGAAACTCAGAAAGCGCTTCACGATATCGTCCCCCAGCTGAAGAGCCTTGTTCGCCAGAGCGGCGAGAAGCCGGTAGTGAAGTATTTCGAGGGAAAAGAGGGCATTTTCAGCTCGAACGACGAGATCCTGCGCTCGCTTTCGGACGATGCCGAGCCTATTTATGCCATATATTCCAAGGATCTGATCGAACAGACCTTCACCAAGGAAGAATTACAGAAATTTAAGGACAAGCGCGTCTCAAAAAGCATCAAATCCCTCGGTATTTATACTTCGGAGGGAGAAGCGCGATCTTCGGATAGCATGGCCGAGCGCTTGCGGATCGATGAGAAGGCCTACCCTCTGACCTGCGACATCACTATATATAAAGACATCGTCCTCCTTTCGATCCTTGGCAAGCGGGTTTCTGCCATTCTTATCAAGAACAAAGACGTCGCCGACACCATGAAAAGCCTCTTCAAAGTCGTCTACGACAATAAAAAAAGCTAGAGCCCGCCAACCAATGGTCGAACGGGCTCTGTACAGCTTCTCTGTTACTGCGTCGAGTACTGAGAAACTCCCTGTCTCTACTGGCACTATGTGCCTGAGCGAAAGTACTACCGGTGGTCACCAGCCGTGCATACAGCCTTTCTTGTTGGGGTGAATGGATGTATGGAAACTACAAGGGACACCTCTCCCGAAGTTCGAGAGAGGGCCCTAATTAGTTCCACATGCGGGCTCCGAGGTGGGGGTTGTGGTCGAAATGCTCTGAGAAGAATCCTACCTGAGCCTATTATAAAAGTCAAGAGGAACTGACATACAGATATAATTGTAAGTCAATAAATCTTCTGCTTTAGTGCTTATTTGTCAGAGTTTAATATTAGGTCAATATTTTCTAAATCCTAAATTAGCCTTAATTTACAAGGTTAATTAGGAAGTACCGGGTACGAAATGATATAAACTGTCAGAATTACTTGACATTTTAAGACGATAGGTGTAGAGTCTCCCCAGAATCGTTTGACATACAGAACTGACTTGTGTTTCTCACCTAAGGCCCATGCCGAACAATTATTTGTGCAGGACCTTAGGTGGGGGATGCAAGCCATTCTCCGCAGCCAGACACCCCGAAGCAGACTCTTGTTTCCGGATGTTTGGCTGTGGAGAGCCAGAGAGTCAGGTAACTGACGATATGTTTGGACAGCTTTGCTCGAGAGAGTAAGGCATGTGCGGTCCAGGCAAGGTTGCTGAGTTATTCTCAGCGATCTCAATCTCCAATACTGCGGACGAGAACAGTGGCTCACCAGCCATGAGGGTTCCCGGACGCAGTATTCCAGAGCGGCTTGGCGGCTGCTCTGGAGTCAGAAGCTTCGTCGACTCGAGGGAGTAACGACCCGAAGAGTATTCTGGCCCGTAAGGCAGAGAGCCCGCCAAGGCCGATAGGAGTGGAAAGTTGGTACCCAGGTCGATCAGCCGCAAGCTGATTGTCCATACGGGTGCTCTCGCTACCAGCACTGCACAATCGTCAATCATCCTAAGGGATTATTGCGAAAGCAGAACGCGAGAGGATGCTCTGGATCGTAGGGCCACGCCCCATGAGGGGAAGACTGGATCTGCTCCAGTCACGCAGGTAGGAGGTGTTCGAACACTTCCGACGCGATAAGGTCCAGAGCGGATACGCCGTGCATCCCAGGCCTCCCAAAAGGAGATAAGGATGCGGTCAAAGGCAGGGCTCTTCGCAAGAGAGCGCCTCAACTTCGGAGACATCCGGAGGAAACCTGTCGGAATGCATGGGCTATGGCATTCCACCCTGATCTTTACGTCAGTCCTACGCACGGGACAAGGGGAGTTCTTGTAACTCCCCAGCTGTCGGCAAGTGAGTACTTGCCCTGATGAGTCCGAAAGGACGAAACAGTGTTCTTTCAATGGAGATTCAGCCGGCCGGGGACTTCCCCGGTAAATCTTGGCCAGTGTCGGGTCAACTCCGAGCTTAGCCAAGTGCAGAGCGCACTCTGCCAATTAGCCCTGCCAGAAGAGCAGGCTGGAAGGAGTCGCGACTCTGGAAAGGACTGGTAGGGGTTGCAATCTCTACAAATCTTGGCTCTGCAGGGCTGAGTGCACATGGATGCGCCCATGTGTAGCTGTTTACGGATGCGTATCCGTACTGATGAAGTCGAAAGACAGAAACAGCAGGTTAATGAAGCTTAGGCGCGGGCAGGCGCCAGTAAGCAAGAAACGGGGTTGGAAAGTGGTATCCGAGAAGAGGCGCCATGCGTCGTTACTTCTCGGCCAACGCTCGTTAAGTTTGCTGAGACACCACATCTCTCTCACTGAATGCCGCAGACACCAGATAGCGGCATTAGGCAGAAGAGATCTCAAGCATTCAGGTAACCTTTGCGGCCGCATTGCGTTACCACTGCCCATGTAGTTCTTTCTTACCGTACGACCCACCATTAAAACCTCAAAGGAGGTGACTGAGATGGCAAAGACAGTCCGGTTCGTCGGGAACATTTGCTTGTTCCTGGCCGGCTTGGTGGTCGGAGTGATTCTCACCATTTTCGGGACATCGCCCTTAGTAACGGCGACCTCGAATCTGGGAGAGCTGAACGGCCTGCTCCTCTTGCCCACGACATGGTACGTCGTGGCCGCAACGGTGCTGGTCGCTCTCTCGATCTTACTGCGTAAAGCAGCGAGTCGGGTACTCTGACCGGGCAAAGGATTGATCCACCTCAACGGATCGCTGTCTGCGGATGCGTATCCGTACTGATGAAGTCGAAAGACAGAAACAGCCGTTCTTTAATACAAGGCAAGGGCGAATCAACATCCTTTGCATTACCGGAGCGGATGCAGCCGCTTCTCCCACGTGGTGTCTCTCCTTGCGAGAGGGCGTGGTAGGTCATCATCCATTCGGTGATGGCAAGCTCGGTGCGTGCCGCCACACGCAACGGGCAAGGGCGTCGGGAGTCATTGGCGGTCCCGACGCTCACTGCAACGCCTTTCACTTACGAACGTAAGTGGTTTTTTATTTCCTTCTTGAGTGAAATTTCTTATGCGTTTCTCTGAGACCCTTGTCGGTCACGTGAGTGTAGATCTGAGTCGTCGCGATGTTCGCATGGCCGAGGAGCATCTGCACACTGCGCAAGTCTGCGCCGTTCGAGAGAAGATCGGTGGCGAAGGAGTGGCGGATGACGTGCGGCGTGACTTTCTTACTGATACCAGCCTTGATGGCGTAGTACTTCACGATGCGCTCGACCGAACGGCGGGTGAGGGGAGAGGCTCCCTTGGTTTTTATTTCCTTGCCTACCTGGATGAAGAGGGCATCGTTCATGTCCTTCCTTGCGGCCAGATATTTCTTGACCGCATCCTTGGCAACATCCGAAAGGAAGACCACGCGCACCTTGCCGCCCTTGCCTCGGATCGAGAACTCGTCTCTCGTGAGATCGAGATCATTCGTCAGCGCGCAGAGTTCCGAAACGCGCAGTCCTGTAGAAAAGAGAAGTTCGAGCATGGCCTTATCGCGGAGGGACTTCACATCGCTCGTCTCTGTATGAGTATCGGGCGCATCGAGAAGCCTGCCGAGCTCGGCCTCCGTGATAAAGTCGATGATGCGCTCGGGTACCTTGGCAAGATCGATGGCCTCGGGAGAGAGGGAAGAGACGCCCTTCTTCGCCAAGAACTTCAGGAAGGCGCGCAAAGCGATCATGTAGTAATTCTGGGTCTTCTTACTCAGCGTCACTCCGGTCACTCTGTTATTGCCGGTGCTTTGCCTGTTGAGCCAAAGGCGAAATTCTCGGACGACGGGCTCCGTGATATCGGAGGCCCTCTTCACTTTCGACTGATCGAGGAAGCGGGTGAGATAGTGGTCGTAATTCTCGATGGTCTTCACCGCCCGGCCCTTTTCTATCTCCGTGTGTTCGAGAAATTGCCGTTTCAGCTGCTCGAGTTCGGTAGGCGTGCTCATGTCGCACATTATTATAACAGCTCGGGCAATATTCCTCGTATACGGCCACGACTTGCAATATTTCACCTTCGTGATACTATACAAACGTGATTTCTAAGACCAAAAAGACGAAGATCATCGCGGAAACCCGTGTCCATGCAAAGGACACAGGCTCTCCGGAGGTGCAAATTTCCATACTTACGAAGCGCATTGAGGAACTTGCCTCGCATCTGAAGAAGCATGCGAAGGACAATCACTCGCGCAGAGGCCTTTTAGCCATGGTGGCAGACCGCCAGGCTCATATGAAGTATCTCGAGAAGAAACACCCGAAGCGTCACGCGACTCTTACGAAGAAACTCGGTCTCAAAAAGTAGTTCCTCGGAATCATACCTATTATTAATAAGTACGAGACTTCAGGAAACTGAAGTCCATCAAATAGAATGGCAGTTATTAAGCACAAAGCCCAGCGTGTCGGCATATTTATCGATACGCAAAACATTTATCATTCGGCGAAGAACCTCTACCACAGCAAGGCGAATTTCGGCGCGATCCTCAAGGAAGCGCTCGCCGATCGCGTGCTCGTCCGGGCAATAGCCTACGTAGCCACGACCGAATCCGGCGAGGAAGGCGCCTTCTTCGGCGCTCTCGAGAAGGTCGGCATCGAGACAAGGACGAAACCCTTGCAGATCTTCGCCGGCGGCGCGAAGAAAGCCAATTGGGACATCGATCTCGCCATGGATGCGGTCAAACTCGCTCCGAAACTCGACACGATTATTATCGTTTCCGGCGATGGCGACTTCGAAACGCTCGTCGAATATTTGCAGAACACCCACGGCATCCAGGTCGAAGTGGTCTCCTTCCGCAAATCGTCTTCATCGAAGCTCATCGAAGCCTGCGACGACTTCCTCGATCTCGACAAGGATCCGAAGAAGTATCTCTTGACCTTCGATCCGCGCGCGGCCGCTCGTCCTCAAAGAGTCGGTGGGAATAGAAAGCGCGACGCAGAAAAGGAAGTAGAGTAAAATAAACGGGATGTCTCCCGAAGAACTTTCCAAAGCAGGAACGATTCCGGACATGCTCGATCCGGAACCCAGCACGCCGAACACGCCTCCACCGTCGGCGATCATTCCTCCTGCTCGAATACCGGAACCAGTCATTGTCGTTCCTCCTGCCACTCCGGCACCGCCGCAAGTGATCAATACAGCGGAACCAACCCCGCTCAAGCAGATCCGCACTTTCCAGGGCGATGCAGCAGAGGCTCTCTACCACGAGCAGGCCTCTCTCGTCTCCCTCCGCTCTGCCGAACGGGCCAAGCAGGATCTTTTGCGGAGCAAGGCAGAGGCTCCTGAAGACGACGGTTCGGGGAAGCGGCGCGCTATCTCGCTTTCGCTTCTTATCGGAGGCATTATTTTCCTCGGCGCTGCAGGCTATGCGGGCTATTATGCCTACACGACATATCTTGTGAAGACCGCCGTCCCCGTCATTTCCATACCGAAGAACCGTTTCCTGCCCGTGGCAAGCACGACGACGAGCGACGCCTCGAGCATCTCGCGCGCCGCACTCATCACCCTTGTTCAAAACGAGAAGGCGCAACCCCTCGCCGACGGCAATCTTCTGCATATCGAGCTCACGAAGGGCGGCCTCGATACGGGAGTTCTCATGAACACGACCGAGCTTCTCCTTGCGCTCGAAGCCAAGCCTCCCGGCAGTCTCGTGCGAGCCTTCGATCCATTATTCATGCTCGGCGTCCTCGGCGGAACTCCTACAAGCACTTTCCTCCTCGTGAAGCTCGATTCTTATGAAAATGCTTATGCCGGCATGCTCGACTGGGAAATGACCATGAAAGAGGACATTCTTCCGCTTTTCGCATCGGAAGCAGAGATCGGGAATGTCGCGGCAAATGCCGTTTTCACCGACGCAACCGTAAAGAACAAGGACGCCCGCGAGCTTCTTAATGCCTCTTCGACCCCGGTGCTCGTCTATTCCTTCTATAATCAGAATCTCCTCATCGTGACGGGAAGCGAAACAGCTCTGAAAACCCTCTTAAGCGAGCTCGACACCCAGGCACTCTCACGTTAAAATGCGGTCATGGCAATCGATATAGACCATTTCAAAAAGAAACTCGAAGACGAAAAGCAGGAGCTCGAAGCAGAGCTTGCGAAGGTCGGCAGAAAGGATCCGGACAACCCATCGAACTGGGAAGCCAAGCCTACGGAACGCGATGTCTCTCAAGCGGATGAAAACGTCGTTGCAGACGCCATCTCCGACTACGAAGACGCGAGCGCGATCGTGAATACTTTGGAAGCCCGCTACAAGGATGTGAAGTCCGGCCTCGATAAGATCAAGCACAATGTCTACGGGCAGTGCCAGGTCTGCAAGAAGGAGATAGAGACCGACCGCCTGGAAGCCAATCCTGCCGCACGCACCTGTAAGGAGCATATGAATTAGAGAAAGGGCGTCATGTTCTCTCGAGTCTACAGCGCCCAAACGAATCTCCTCTCGGTACACGCCGTCTCCGTCGAGACGGATATTTCGCGCGGCCTGTATGCATTCGCGGTCGTCGGTCTGCCGGACAAAGCAGTCGAGGAAGCGCGCGACCGAGTGAGCGCCGCTATTAAGAATTCGGGCCTGACCTCTCCGAAATCGAAGAATCAAAAGATCGTCATCTCGCTCGCGCCCGCATCCGAGAAGAAAGAGGGCCCGGCCTTCGATCTTGCCATAGCACTTTCATATTTGCTCGCATCCGAAGAGATCGCCTTCGACCCCGAAGAGAAGCTCTTTCTCGGAGAACTCTCGCTTGACGGGAAGCTCCGCTCGATCCGCGGCACCCTGCCCGTGGCCCGCTTCGCGAAGGCGAATGGCTTCAAAGAACTTTTCGTACCGAAAGACAATGCGGAGGAAGCAGCGCTCATCGAAGGAGTGAGCGTCTTCGGCGTCGAGTCATTGGAAGAAGTCATTCTTCATTTGGAAGGGAAGGCCTCGATCCGCCCCACGCCCCTTACCCGCTTGATGCAGAACGAACGCACGTCCTCGACCGACTTCGCGGACGTGCGCGGACAAGAGCGAGCCAAGCGCGGACTCCTGATCGCCGCTGCCGGCGGACACAACGTCGCCATGTACGGACCGCCGGGCACGGGGAAGACCATGCTTGCGAAAGCCTTCACCGGCATTCTTCCGCCGCTTTCCTTCGACGAAGCGCTCGAAGCGACATCCATTCATTCCGTGGCGGGCATTCTCGGTACGACATCCGGCTTCATTACCGATCCTCCATTCAGAAGTCCTCATCACACTTCATCATATGTATCCTTGGTCGGCGGAGGCGTGACGCCGAAACCGGGTGAAGTGACGCTCGCGCACCGCGGCGTCCTCTTCATGGATGAATTTCCGGAATTCGAACGGCGGGTCATAGAAAGCTTGCGTCAGCCCCTGGAAGATCGCGTCATCAGCGTCTCAAGAGCCAAGGGCACGGCCCACTTCCCGGCGGACGTACTGCTTGTGGCCGCCATGAACCCGTGTCCGTGCGGCAATTACGGCTTCAGAGGCAAGCCTTGCATCTGCACCCCGGCCGCACTCTCGCGCTATAGAAGAAAGATGTCCGGGCCTATCATCGACCGCATCGATATCTGGCTCGAGGTCGACCGCGTACTTCCGACCGATCTCTCGGGCGGCCCGGAAGGGGAGAAGAGCGAGTTTTATAAAAATAAAGTGGAGTCTGCGCGCAAGATCCAAGCCGAGCGTTTCAAGACTAATACAAAACTGAGAAAGAACGCCGAGATGGGCTCGCGCGATCTCGTCACGCATGTAGCACTCGACGACGGAGCGAAACGCGCATTGAATCTCGCCGCCGAGCGTCTGGGCTTCTCCCCGCGCGTCTATCACCGCATGATCAAGGTCGCGCGCACGATTGCGGATCTTGAAGGCGCGCAAGACGTGTCTCAAAACCACATCCTCGAAGCAGTCGAATACCGGCCGAAGAAGTTTGATGCATAAATGATAGGATAGATATGTAACAAATTAAGATACATATATGGACAACATGGAAAGAATGCCGGGATCACAATTCGACTCGATGGACTTCGCCGCACTGGAAAGCGATCCGGCAACCGGGCCGACCCTCCAGGAACAAGCTTTGAACTATTTGCGCACGAAAGACTCGGAATTTTTTAACAAAGAATTCAGCGGAGAATTGGACAGCGAGGGATACTTGCTCAAGAAGGACGGCACGACATCGAACCTCAAGCCGAGCCAAAACATCGGCGGAGGCGCAGCCATGCAACGAGTAGAAGAATTGACCCGCGCCGCGCTACAGCAATAAGCAGGAATTGCCGGAAACAAAACCGCCGCGTTTGACGCGGCGGTTTTTGCTTTAATTAATGTATATCTAGAAAGGGTTTTTAGCCCCACGGATCTCGAAGTGAAGGTGCGGACCGGTCGACTTGCCTGTCGTACCGACGGCACCGATGACCTGGCCCTGGATGACCCTCTGCCCGACGGTCGTGTTGTTCTTCGAGAGGTGAGCATACAAGGTCTGCGTGCCGTTCGCATGCGAGACGACGATGTAGTTGCCGTATCCGCCGTTGTAGGCGCTATTGTTCTTCGAAATGATGACCGTACCGCCTGCAGCAGCCATGACAGGCGTGCCGTACGGCGCTCCGATGTCGACGGCATTGTAACCGTGGAGGCCCTGCGTCTTCACGCCTCCGGCGAGGGGACGGGTGTAGTAACCGGCGTACGAAGGCAGCTTCGAAACGTTCACCAGGAGCGGCTCGTAGTCTCCGAGGGAACCGGAAGCGCCGTAGGAAGCGGTCGAGGTCTTGACCGTCTTCGGGCCGGCAGGAACAGGAGCCGAAAGCTCGCCATCGGGAACGATGACGATGTCGCCCACCGTGAGCTTGGCATCCGATGCGAGATCGTTATATGAAAGGATGTCTCCGACATCGGCGCCGTACTTTTTGGCAATGGACGCCACGGTGTCGCCGGCCTTGACCGTATGCTTCACCCCGGAAACAGGAAGAATGACGAGCTCATCGCCGACCGAGACCGTGCCGCCCGTAAGGCTGTTCGCCCAGACGATAGTGTTCGTCGACACGCCGAACATCTTGGCAATGGACGCGAGACTATCTCCCGTGCGAACGGTATAGACGGAGATCTCTCCCGTGCCGGATATACCGGCGTCGGCGAAGGTCGAGGCACCGGAACTCCCTTCGGAATCTATGGCCGTGTCATCGACGATAGCGAGCTGGGTGCTTGCGGCTGCAGTCGGATTCACATTGTGGTGAGCCGTTAAGAGGGTCATGGTCTGGGAATTCTCGACTGTCACGGCATCGGGGATGCGCGAGACCTTGTCTCCGGAGCTGCGGGCGAGGGCGAATGTCGGGATGACGATCACACTAAAAAGCGCGAGACCGAGGACGGTTCGCACGGACGCTGCGCTATATGGAGATTTCTTGAAGGAGCCTTGGACGGGGGAGCGCTTCCTTCTGTTTTTCTTAAAACTAATACAGGTTTGGTTAAACGTTTAGGTTTCTGAAGCTCAGCCGTGACCGTATTTCTGAAGAGTACATACTACCATTTTTTACCCCTCTCAACAATGGACTTTCTCCCCATCCGGGGTATAGCTTTGGCTTAAAATATGGGTATTTGAGAATAAACTGGGTATAAGAAAGGGCCCTCACTCGCTCGTAAGCGAGAGGGGCCCTGACCGTCATGCGTGGCGTACGTGGATCGTCGTCGATCCGTCGTCGTGCGCTTCGTA
This sequence comes from Parcubacteria group bacterium, assembly GCA_028286465.1. Taxonomy (GTDB): domain Bacteria; phylum Patescibacteriota; class Minisyncoccia; order Phycocordibacterales; family Zambryskibacteraceae; genus JAIFWN01. The sequence goes on from JAQBRN010000032.1 coordinate 15,702, forward strand.
GTGGACGTGATCCATTCCAGAAACATGGAGCGTGTGCGGGTCATCGCCTTGACCGCGACGGAATGTGACGAACCGCCGCGTCTCTGTCACCGCCGGAGTCTCAACGGCTGCGGGAGCATCCGCAACGGCCGTGGCCGTTCCCGCTTGAGCAGGAGCAGCACCGCTTCCGGAGACCGGAATGACGGGAACCGCCGCAACCCGCGGAGGAGGATTCTGCACCGGAGTATATCCGGGAGCAGGAACTCCGCCGTTACCACCTCGTGACGCATTTGTCGCAGGTGCAACCGGAGCAGCCGTTACGCCCACACCCGCCGAACCCGTACCCTGATTCCGTTCCTGCAACAACCGATAAAGGCCGTAGAGCAAGAGCGGGATGAGAGCCAGCCCGGCAAGCAGCGCGAGAAGCCAGAAGAGCGAGCTCAAACCATCTCCGAAGCCCGCACCGAGATCCGACCACACCGACTTCGCCGCATCCCGGAGAGCATCGGAGATCCTTCCGAGAAAGCTGCGAGGCGAAAGTGGAGCGCTTCCATTCGGTCGAGCATTCGGATTCTGATTGAATCCGAGCGTCGTCGGCGTGAAGAGCGCGGAACCTCGGCATTCCGGACAGCGCTTGTACTCGACGAGTCGATTGCCGCAATCCGCCTTGTAGCGGACGACGTCGTTCTTGTCGATGAGTACGATCGTGCCTCGGTGGAGCGTATCGAGCTCGAAGCGTCGGATGCTCCGATTCCAGTTGAAGAACACTCGATCGCTGTCGAGAGGAACCGGACGGAGATCGAGCCTCGCCATTTCGGCCGCGGTGAGCACATGCGGCATGATGGGGAACTTGTCGAGCTCGGCCTGGACCGGAACGGCGGAAGCGCCTCTCTCAGGCAGTGACCGGCGAGCACGTTGTGCCGAGGCGGGAAGTGCCAGGATGGAGGCGGCGAATACCGCGAACGCGAAACTGCGGGTCGAGCGAAACATTGGAGCTCCTTTCTGGGGTAGCTGGGACGCACACATAACGATGTACTTCTATATGTATGATAGCACTTTTAACTTGATTTGTCAATAAGACACTGCTCTTTGTGTTATACTTGTCCACATGGAGAAAGATCCTTTAGAAAGCCTTAATTCAAGGCAGAGAGAAGCCGTTTTAGCCACGGAAGGGCCCCTTTTGATCCTCGCCGGGGCCGGGGCAGGCAAAACGAAGACCATCGCCGAACGGATCAGGCATTTGGTGCGCAAAGGGGTGGCTCCGAGCTCGATCTTGGCCATTACCTTCACCAATAAGGCTGCGAAGGAGATGCGCAGCCGTGTCGAAGCTATGCTGAGTGAAGACCGAACTCTCAATAAGCCCATTTCCATGAACGAGCGCCCCTTCGTCTCGACCTTCCACTCGCTCGGGGTGCATATACTGAAGGAGCAGTCGACGAAGATCGGCATCAGGCGCCATTTCACCATCTTCGACCGCGACGATTCGAAGAAAGCCATCAAGGAGTCCTTGGAGAAGGCCGGCCTCGACACGAAGACCCACGAGCCGAATAAGATTATGAGCATGATCTCGAAAGAGAAAGGAAGGGGAATGAAGGCCGAGGATTATGCCGACCGGGGAGGCTTCGGCTACTTCTCGACGGTCGTCGGGCAGGTATGGGTCGAGTATGAAAAGATCTTGAAACGGGACAACGCTCTCGACTTCGACGATCTCCTTTTGAAAACGCGCGATGTCTTGCGTGACAATACAGAAATAAGAAATTTCTACAGACAGACATGGAGGTATGTGCACATCGACGAGTATCAGGACACGAACCGCGTGCAGTATGAGATCGCGCAACTTCTCGTGGGTGAGGAGAAGAATATTTGCGTCGTCGGCGACATCGATCAGTCGATCTACTCCTGGCGCGGCGCGGATATAAAAAACTTACTCGACTTCGAGAAGGATTACCCCGATGCCATCGCCATTTTACTCGAAGAAAATTACCGCTCGACAAAGACCATTCTCGACGCGGCGAATGCGGTTATAGAAAAGAATAAACTGCGAAGAAAGAAAAACCTGTTCACTTCGAAGGACTTCGGAGAGAAGATCGGCATCTTCCAGGGCTTCGACGAAGTTTCCGAAGCCGAATTCATCGCGGAGAAAACACAAAAGCTCCTGAAGGACGGCGCGCCTGCGGAAGAGATCGCGGTGCTCTACAGAGCGAACTTCCAGTCGCGCGTTCTTGAAGAAGCCTTCATGCGCCACGGCATTCCGTATCAGATGCTCGGTACGAGATTCTTCGAGAGGCGAGAGGTGAAGGACATCGTCTCGTATGTGCGCGCCGGGCTCGATCCGGAGTGTCTGTCGGATGTGAAGCGCGTCATCAATGTCCCCGCGCGCGGCATTGGGAAGACCACCATTGCGAAGATCTTTTCTGGGTTCGAATCGGATCTTCCAGCGACCATGAAAAGAAAGATCGGAGACTTCAGAGAACTCTTGAAAAAGATCGGGGACAATATAAAGACCATGCGCGCATCGGAAACGATCGCCTATATCATCAAGGCTTCAGGACTCGAAATGGAGTGGAAATCAGACGGGGAAGAGGGCGCCGCACGACTCGAGAACGCCTATGAACTCGTGTCCTTCGCCGCGCGCTACGATCACCTTTCCGGAGAAGAAGGCATCGAAGCCTTCCTTACGGATGCGGCTCTGCAGAGCGACCAGGACGAAATGCGCGAGGACGGGAAGGCGGTGCGCCTTATGACGGTGCACGCTTCGAAAGGGCTCGAATTCAATGTGGTCTTCATCTCGGGACTCGAAGACGGACTCTTCCCGCACGAGAAGCGCGATGCCAATCTCTCGCCCGAAGAAGCGGAAGAGGAACGCCGGCTTTTCTACGTGGCTGTCACGCGCGCGAGGATGAAGATCTTCCTGTCGTATGCACAGGTGCGCACCGTTTTCGGATCGAGGGAAGTCAATCTCCCTTCGGAATTCATTTATGACATTCCGGAAGAGCTGACGGAAGAAGAGACCTTCCATGAAGACGGCATTCCGAGAAAGCCGCTTATCAGTATCGATTTTTAATACGTATGTACGCGAAGAAATCACTCGGGCAGCATTTCTTACGAAGCGAGAAGGCGCTTCAGACCATCATCGATGCCGGAGATCCGACTGCAGACGACATCGTTCTTGAAATCGGACCCGGCGAAGGCGTCCTTACCGAAAGGCTTCTGGAATTCGCCGGAAAGGTCGTCGCGGTCGAGAAGGATGACGAACTTTCCTCGAAGCTCGAAGAGAAATTCAAAGATAAGATCGGGGAAGGGAAGCTCGATCTTATCCATGGAGACATCGTGGACTTTGATCCGAACGCGCTTTCGCTTTATAAAGATCTCACGTACAAACTCGTTGCGAACATTCCGTACAACATCACGGGACTTATCTTCAGGAAATTCTTATCTGCCTCATATCAGCCCGAATTGATGGTGCTTCTCGTGCAGAAGGAAGTGGCCGAAAGGATCGTGGCGCGCGACAAAAAAGAAAGTATTCTTTCGATATCAATAAAAGCATATGGGAATCCGAAGTATGTCGAAACGGTGAAAGCGGGCTCGTTCACCCCGTCGCCGAATGTGGATTCGGCCATACTTCTTGTGGAAAATATTTCGAAGAACTTCTTCAAGCACTTCCCCGAACAAGAATTTTTCATCATGCTTCGCGCCGGGTTCGCATCGAAAAGGAAGAAACTTTCTTCGAACCTTTCTATCGTCTATCCGAAGCAGCGCGTCGAGGATGCCTTCATCGCGCTCGACCTCGATCCGAACACGCGCGCGGAAGACGTGCATGCGGAAACCTGGCAGAAACTCGGGAATCTTCTAATGAGGTGAGGCACCGGGCATGCTCGTGCCCATGTACTCGATGGTGCCGAGGGTAGGAATGGGGATAGGAGGCGCACAAGGGTCGGGATCGGCTCCCGCCGTCGCAGCCACAGCCGCAGGATTCAGCATATTGCAGATCCCTCCGGGCACAAAAGAGCCGAGATTCCAGGTGGTCGGGACTCCGAGCTGATAATACGCGTACAGTTGAGCTCCGGGAGGAAACCAGAGCGGGCCGGCGATCGGCAAGGCATTCCCAAGGAACAAAGGAGCGTAGGTGATCATCACCCCGAAAGGCGGACAGGTGCAGACGAGAGCGAAAGTGACATAACCTCCGAATGGCAGGCCGATATCGAATGCTTTGACATAGGTAAATGGAGAAAACAGGAGAATTCCGACGACTACGGCTGCGACGTACGATTTCATGTGAGAAGTATACGCCACTTGCACCCACATCGCACTATTATTTGTTATACTTATGGGTGATATGCAACGGCGATTGGCATTAGCTCTTTCAATTTCAGCACTTCTTATCGGAGGTGCGACCTGGTTCCGTGTTGCGCATGCCCAAAATCCTTTCAAAACTCTCACCGTCGTCAATACTCCCGCACAAACGAACGGCAACCAAACCACTATTATCGATACTCCGGTCGCACCGAACATCGCTACGACGACGACCGAAAATCTGACAGCGACAGACCTCGTCGGCAGGCAATTCATGTCCGACTACCTGAGCCTCGCCTCGAACGGGCAGGCCACGGACGCTAATGTGAACACCTTGGTGGGGAATTATGCGAATAACGTCGCAGGTCTCGACAGCTTCGCCCTCTATACGACAGCAGATATCAAAATTGTGCCGACCTCGACCCAGTCGCTTCAGGCATATAGCAATGCGGTCATGGCCATTTATGCGAAGTACCACGGTATGGCTACTGCCGTAGTGAAATCCGCCGGGGACCTGAGCTCGGTCGATTCGAAGAACTTCGCGTCGACCATGAATATTCTTGGGAGCTTCAACTTGAAAGCGAGCGAGGATCTGAAAACTGTCCCCGTACCGGACACGCTTGCGGTCGCACATTTGAAACTCGTGAACAACAACATCGCAAGCGGCCATGCCCTCGAGTCGATCGGGAATACGACCAGCGATTCCGTGACCGCCTACGCGGCCCTCAGCGCTCAGGCTGAGAATGCTTCGGAAACGACGGACGCCTTGCTTTCGATCCAAAGCACGCTTCTCGCGAACGGTATTCTTTTTAACGCCGGCCTATGAAAACCTTCTCAAGCCTCACTCTCGTCGTCGTTCTTCTCTCATCCGTTCTCTCGCCGTTTATAGCCTCCGCACAGGATCTCCCAGGCCTCGACCAGCTTCCTGCCATACAAACCACTATTACCGGAGCGAACAGCATTCTTAACCAGATCCCCACTGTTCCGACGAACGACCTCAAGCAGAACGCCGTCAATACCGGCATTGTCATTCCTTTTATCAACATTAACATCGGCATCAGCTGGAACCAGCTCGCGCTCGATGTGTCGAAGATCGTGGTGAACCAGATCGTCGACAGCACCGTCAGATGGTTTCAGAGCGGTTTCCCCGACGGCGGTCCGGCATACGTCGCCGATCCAAAAAGCTACTTCGGAAGCCTGGCGAACGGCGTGGTAGGGGACGAGCTCGGCAAACTTTCGAACGGCGTGCTCTGTTCTCCTTTCCAGGCGAAGATCACCCTTGCCATCAGACAAGCCACAGTAGGCGGCGACTACTCTCCGCAGTGTACGCTGACGGGCATCGTCAAGAATTATGATAACTTCATCAACAATTTCCAAGAGGGCGGCTGGGACGCATTCTTCGCTATCACGCAAAACACGGCGAACAACCCCTATGGAGCCTTCGCCGATGCACAGCTGACCATCAACAACAAAGTGGAAGCCGAGGTCAATTCTGCCACGCAGGAGATCGCTTGGGGCAGCGGTTTCAAGAGCGAGAAATCATGCCTTCAGTATAACGTCACCAAGGAAGTCGCCTTGAAATACCTGAACGACAACCCGAACGGCTCTACTCTGCCTCCCGGATACGATCCTAAATACGACTTCGGAGCATGTATCAGATACGGCGATGTCATGACTCCGGGCTCAACCCTCAAGTCGCACCTCGACGTGGCTCTTCCGGCAAATACGTTCCTCGGGCAGGTCGTCTCGGCCGACAGCTTCTCCAAACTTCTGACCGCTCTCGGCAACGGGCTCATCCAGCGCTTCGTCACGGGGAAGAACGGCCTTTTGGGCAAATCATCGAACGGTTCTTCGAATCCGGGCGGCGGAAGCAATACAGTACCGACCATCAGCTGTTCGGCGAACGTGACACGCGCGACTGTGAACGAAGATACGGTTACCTGGAGCGTGGGAGGCATTGGCGGGCAGACGGCTTCGAGCATCATTTGGTCCGGCGATGAAGGCCTGACCGGATCGAGCACCTTCGTCTCGACCGTCTACACCACGCCAGGTACGAAGAGCGCCATCGTTACGGCCTCGACGACGAACCTCGACAACCTCGGCGCTTTCATTACCGGCACGCATAAATCATCGACCGTCACCTGTACGAATAACGTCACGGTCTCCCCGTATCACCCGCTCTCCGTCTCGTGTTCTCCTTCGGTCTCGCACATCGCGCCGAACATTCCGGTGAAATGGATCGCCACTATCACGGGCGGTTCCGGTACCTTCGAACGTATCCAGTGGGACGGCCAGCAGGGAACGGTGCCGAAGGCGAGCGGAGACGCCGCGCGCATGTGGCCGCAGAACAATACCACCGCCCCGCACATTACCTGGTCGTGGTTCGGGGACGGCAATACCGGCGTGACGACGGAAGACAACACCACGACCTTCACCGCCGCCGGCACGACGACGACTTCGATCGTGACGCGTGTGTACTTGAGAGATAAAACCCATATCGGCAGTGCAGACGGAAAGATCACCGTGATAGATAGGGACACGACGGTTCAGCCGGTAACGAATCAGGCATGCAACGGCAGCATCTTCATCGATGACTAATATGAAGAAATTTCTTACGACATTCTCCGGACAGCTGACCCTTTCGCTCTTCGTCGCGGCCGGGATCTTCGTGCCTCAACTGGCTAACGCCTTAGGACTCGCCGATCTTGCCCTCAGTCTGCCCGGGCTCCTGATGAGCACGCTCATCATGCCGGCGACGTCTCTCCTTGTGTACCTCTCGGGCATGGTTCTCAACTGGAGCGTCGAGTATTCGGTCATCAACATGAAAGCGAACTATGCGGCGGCGAACATCGATGCCGTCTGGACGGTCATGCGCGACTTGGCCAATATGGGCTTCATCTTCGTCCTTCTCTACACGGCCATCATGACCATCTTCGGCCAAGGGAAGTACAAGGAGACCATTACGAAGATGGTCGTGGCGGCACTTCTCATCAACTTCAGCCTCTTTATTACGAAAGCCATCATCGATGCATCGAACGTTCTGTCGCTTCTCTTCTACAACGCCATTTCTCCGGGAGTAAACGTCACGAATGCCGCATCGGTCGGCATCTCGTCGAGCTTCATGAACGCGCTCGGCATCCAGGGTCTCTATAAGGCGACAAGCCTCTTGAGCGGCACGAAGATGGTCATTATCGGCGCGGCAGGATCCGTCATTTATCTCATATCGGCCTTCACTTTCCTTGCCGTGGCGGCCATGTTCATGATCCGCTTCATTGTTCTCCTCTTCGTAGCAGCTCTCTCTCCTTTGATGTTCGTGGGGTCGATCTTTCCCGGCGCGGGAGGATACACCAAGCAATGGTGGAGCGCGCTTACGAGCCAAGCCTTCTTCGCTCCGGTGTACTTCATGATGACGTGGGTGACGCTTAAGGTGGCCCAAGGACTCTTCCATGGAGGAGGCGACATCGCCGGAGCGGTCGTCGGCAAGCAGGTAGGAAGCACCTTTACCGCCGATCCATCCGCCGCGCAGACACTCGTCGGGTTCGTCATTATTATCGGATTCCTCATCGGCTCGCTCATGATTGCGAAGAGCACTTCGGGCAAAGCGGCGGGCGGCGTGACGAAGATGGCCTTCGCCTGGGCCGGCGGGGCGACACTCGGCATGGCAGGCAGAGTGGGCAGGGGAACCATCGGCAGGGCCGGAGCGCAGCTTGCTTCAAGCGAGACGGTTAAAAATGCCATTGAGAAGGGTGGTGTCGCAGGCGCGGCCGGAAGACTCGCGCTTCTTGCAGGCAACAAAGGCGCGAAATCGAGCTTCGATCTCAGGGCGACCGGCATTGGCGGCATGCTTGATGGCGGCAAGGTCAAGAGAGGTACGAGCTTCGAACAGGATGTGAAGAATAGGAACAAGGCCACACTCGAACGCGCGAGATATCTCAAGCCGAGCGAAACAGTCCTTGCTGCAGCTAAAGACAAAAACGAGAAGGCCCAAGAAGCCTACGAGGACCAGCTCAAAACTGCAGGATATACGGAACCTGCAGAGCTTACTGCTGCCAAAGCGGCGGTTAAGGCCTCGGCCAAGCGAGTGAAGGGCGACTCCCAGGAAGACTGGGACGATCGAAAGGAGGAAGCGAAGAAGGCGCTCGAGGATGCTCAGAAAGCCGATGCTCCTACTCGCGAGGCTCTTGCCGCCGCTCATCCTGAACTCCAAAGCGCTAAAACCGAGGCCGATGAAGCCGACAAGGCCTTCCAGCATATTGATAAAAGAGCGGAGAGATTCATTACTAAGGAATCCGAGCCGACCTTCCAGGTCCCTACAGACCCAGAAAGCTTGGTGCGCGTACTTCCTTTCTTGAAAACTGATAACATTGCAGCGGGGAATATCAATAAGAAGGGCGTCGGCGGAGCATTCGCAGCCGGCGTCAGAGACATTGCAAGCGAAGAAAGGGAGAAGGCCGATGCGGCCAGAGCAAAAATGCACGACGAACAGCGCGACATGGGTACGGTCAAACGCATCTTCCACACGGCGGCTACTCCGAAATTCTGGGCGAACAGAGCGAGCGCAGGATTCCTGTCCGGCATAGCAACCGTATCGAA
>JAQBRN010000031.1 GCA_028286465.1 Parcubacteria group bacterium
GATACAAACTTACGGGTTGTACTAAGTCGTACAGCTCGGGCATTCGAAACGAGTGCTTGCAAGCAATCACAGTTTCTCATTACGGGCTGTAATACAGCGGTAGTATACGCGATTCGGGTTCGCGAGACCTGGGTTCGATTCCCAGCAGCCCGAAAGGAGTGGGAAAACGGGGATAGGGAAATCGGGGCGTAGTATAGTGGTAGTATACTTGCTTTGGGAGCATGTGGTCTGGGTTCGATTCCCAGCGCCCCGACAATTGAATAGTAATGCGGGATTAGTTTAGTGGTAAAACAACAGTTTTCCAAACTGTGGTCGGGAGTTCGATTCCCCCATCCCGCACACCTTACGTGCAGTCATGAATACAAAGCATATCTCGCTCGAGATTCCTGAAGAAGTGAGCATCGTCTCGCGGGTCCTTTCGTCTGCCACATTCGAGAACTACCTTGTCGGCGGCTGCGTCCGCGACCTGCTTCTTTCGCGCGCTCCGAAGGACTACGACCTGACGACCATTGCCTCGCCTGAAGAGATCACCCCGCTCTTCGAGCATACCTTCTACGAGAACGACTACGGCACCGTTGGTATTGTGAACGAGGAGCCGAGGCTCGAGAGCCTGCGCGTCATCGAAGTCACGCCGTACCGCAGCGAGAGCGCCTACAGCGATTTCCGCCGGCCGGACGCCGTAACATGGGCGAAGACGCTCGAAGAAGACCTGAAGCGCCGCGACTTCACTATGAACGCGATTGCTTATGATATTGAGAAGAAAGAACTTATAGACCCCTTCAACGGGCAAGATGACCTCGAGAAGAAACTTATTCGGACGGTAGGGGATCCTGGGGTGCGCTTTTCAGAAGATGCTTTGCGTATGATCCGCGCGCTTCGCTTCGCCGCGGAGCTCGGATTCGCCATCGAAGAGGAGACGCTTGCTGCCATTCTCGAGCACAAAGACCTCTTGAAGCACATTTCCAAGGAGCGCATCAAAGACGAACTTATAAAGATCGTCATGTCGGACGCGCCGTCGATCGCGCTCGGCTTGGCAACGCAGCTCGGTTTGCTCGAATACATCACGCCCGAATTCCTGAAAGGCGTCGGCATGGAACAGAACCAGGCTCATGCCTACACCGTCTGGGAGCACCTCCTCAGAAGCCTCGATCATGCAGCGAAGAAAAAGTTCCCTTTACATGTCCGTCTGGCAGCCCTCTTTCATGATGTAGGCAAGCCCGACACGCGAGTCTGGAAGAACGATCAATGGACTTTCTACGGACATGAGGTCGTCGGAGCAAAGATCACGAAGAAGGTTCTTATGGAACTCGCCTTCCCGAAAGAGATTGTGGAGAAAGTAACGAAGCTTGTCCGTTGGCACATGTTCTTCTCCGATACCGAACAGATTACACTCTCTGCCGTGCGCAGAATGGTGCGGAACGTCACGCCGGAACTCATTTGGGACCTGATGGATGTCAGAGCCTGCGACAGGATAGGAACCGGCAGGCCGAAGGAATCTCCCTATCGACTCAGAAAATACCACGCCATGATCGAAGAGGTGATGAGGAACCCGATCTCGGTCAAGCAGCTCAGAATGAACGGGGGAGAGATCATGACGGTCACGGGAGCGCCTGCCGGGCCTCATATCGGCTTTATATTGGAAATATTGCTCTCGGAAGTGCTCGAGGATCCGACTCTCAATGAGGAGAAGCATTTGAAGACGCGCGTACTTGAGTTACACTCGCTGCCCAAAGAAGAACTCGCGCGACTGGGCAAAGAAGCGAGAGCGAAGAACGAGCTCGAAGATGAGAAGGAAAGCGAGAAGATCAATCAGAAGTTCGGAGTGAAGTAAGCCCACCTTAGACCGTTTGCATAAGCTTCTTATGGAGGGTACTATGCTTGGAGACTGACTTCTCATCTCACACGGGGGAATCATGGCGCCGAAACCGCTGCATTTGCACGTTCGCGTGGATGAAACGGCACGGAAAGTTTCAAAAGACGCTTTCGAAGACAAGTTCAGTGGCCTCGGCGACGAGCTGTTCAAGAAGTACTTACGCGTAGGCCGGAAGGGCCTCCTCAGATCCATCGACGGTTCGGAAAAGCTCTATAGACGCCTGTTGCGAGATTTGCTCGATCGGCTTCTCATCGACAGGGAAGTCCTTCGACAGGATGTCTTGTCGGAACTCGACCGGAAAACCATCCGCGCCTATCGGGCATCGTGTTGGCGCCGGTATTCGAATCTGCGGATCAGCACTTTGTCCCTGACAGGGAAGCTGCTGAGGGCATCGAATGAGGTATTTGTACTCGTCGATGAGATCGATCTTCTCCTCTTGAATCGATTCGCCGCACGCTTCGGTATACATGATATCCACTAGCGACAAAGACGAAGCGTCCTGCTTCGCTTTTTTATACAAAAAATTCCGACCAGTACTTAAACAGTTCGGAATTTTTTGTAAGTGGATGAAACGGGAACGAGAACTTTACTTCACTGCGTCCTTGAGCGCCTTTGCGGGGCGGAACTTCGGAACGCGCATAGCGGGAACGGAAATGCTTTCGCCGGTGCGAGGATTTCTCGCTTGGCGTGCAGCGCGAGTCTTCGTTGAGAAGATGCCGAGACCTGCGATCGATACTTCGTCGCCCTTCTTCAGAGTGCGGACAATGGAATCGATCATCGTGTCGACGACCTCTTCTGCTTGTACTTTCGTACCGCCGAGCTTCGCATGAACTGCGTCTGCAATTGCTGCCTTGTTCATAATGTGGGTTTCTAACTGGTAATACCCATACGGATTATATACCAAGCCGTTTTTTTCTGCATACCCTTGTTAACGTGCGAATTCTATTGCACGGGATTCCCTGATGACATTGACCTTGATCTCGCCTGGATACTTGAGCTCCTGCTCGATGCGAATAGCTATATCTCTAGCCATTTTCTTAGCCTCAAGGTCTGAGATCTTGCCCGGCTCGACGAAGACGCGGATTTCTCGACCGGCCTGAAGAGCGTAGGACTTCTCCACACCAGGGAAGGCGAGAGCGATAGATTCAAGGTCTTCGAGGCGCTTCAGGTAATGCTCGACCGTATCTCTGCGCGCGCCCGGCCTGCCGCCGGAAATGGCATCGGCGGTCTGCACGATGATCGATTCGAGCGTTTCGTATGGATATTCTCCGTGATGCGCCTGCATGGCCTTCACCACGTCTTCGGATACATTGAACTTCTGTAAAATTCTCCTGCCGATCTCGACATGCGTACCCTGCACTTCGTGATCAAGGGCCTTGCCTATGTCATGAAGAAGCGCGCCAGCCTTCGCTACGGAGACATTCGCCCCGAGCTCTTCTGCGATCATGCCGGCAAGATGCGTCATCTCGACCGAGTGTTCGAGCACGTTCTGCCCATACGACGTACGGAAATGAAGGCGGCCGAGAATGGCCAAGAGTTTCGGATCGAGATTGTAGACGCCGCATTCGTATGCAGCGGCTTCGCCTTTTTCTCTGATGATCTTGTTGGTTTCGATTTTGGCCTTCTCGACGAACTCTTCGATCTTCGCCGGCTGGATGCGGCCGTCCGCGATGAGCGTTTCGAGCGCGAGGCGAGCCACGGCGCGGCGCACCGGATCGAAGGAAGAGATGGTAATAGCCCCCGGCGTATCGTCGACGATCACTTCGACGCCGGTTGCGCGCTCGAAGGCTTTGATGTTCCTTCCTTCCTTGCCGATGATCTTGCCCTTGATCTCGTCCGATGGAAGGGGAACGGAAGTCGACATCATTTCTCCGGTGACCGAACTTGCCAGACGCTGAATGGCGGTGGTGAGAATCTCGCGTGCGCGGTCTTCGAGCCTGACGTCGGCCTCTCTTTCGAGCTTCTGCATGCGGATCAAAAGATCCTCTTCGGCATCATGCTCGACGGTCTTCAGAAGTTCTTCGCGCGCCTCATCCGGAGACATGCCTGCGACCCGTGCGAGCTCGAAGGCTCTTGTCTCGAGCGTTTCCTCGACCTTTTCCCTGATGATCCTGATCTCCGAAGCCTTTTCCTTGATGTATTCGGCTTCCTTGTCTATGTCGACCTGGCGGTTATCCAGAAATTCTTCCTTTTTGACCAGGCGGTCCTCGGTCTTCTTGATGCGTTCCTCGCGCTCGCGAATATCCGTCTGGGACTTCTCAAGGAGTTCGCGGGCGTCCGATTCGGCCTTATCGAGAAGGCTCTGGGCTTCCTCGCGGGCCCGAAGCTCCATCTGCTTCAGATCGAGCTCCATCGAGCCCTTCTGGCCGAGGGAAATAATGATACGCAAAATGTAGCCGAAACCTATTCCGGCTGCTGCGGCAAGCAAAGCGAGCAATAGCGCTAATTTCAGAGACATTTTGGGGTTTGTCAGCCGTTACGGGAGTGTCGGGAGGTCCCGCTTCGCCAAAGGCAACGCGGGACGGGGTTTCAGGAAATTCTTTAACGATTGAACACTTTTGAGAATACAGTACTTAGAGGATTTTGTCGATAATGCCGTATTTCTTGGCTTCTTCCGAAGACATGAAGAAATCCCGATCCATATCTTTTTCTACCCGGGAAAGCGGCTGGCCCGTATTCTTGGCAAAGATTTTATTGAGATTCTCGCGAAGCTTCAATATCTGCTTGGCCGTGAT
>JAQBRN010000002.1 GCA_028286465.1 Parcubacteria group bacterium
ATCGCCGCCGTCATAGCCAACTACTTCCAGACGATGATCATGGGTACGGTCGGACAGAACGTGCTCTTCAATTTGCGGAGCGCCCTCTTCTCGAAGATCCAATCCTTGCCTGTCGCCTTCTTCAACCAGAACAAGGCCGGCGACCTCATCTCGCGCATCAACAACGACACGGACAAATTGAATCAATTCTTCTCGCAAAGCTTGATCCAATTTATCGCAAGCATCGTCACCATCGCGGGCGCAGCCATCTTCGTCCTCGTCATCAACTGGCACCTCGGCATCATGGCTATCGGCCCGGCACTGCTTCTCCTTATCTTCACCCGCCTCGTGTCTCCGTGGATCAAGAGAACGAATGCATTGAACTTGAAGAATATTGGAGGACTTTCTGCCGAAATTAGCGAGAGCATCGACAACTTCAAGGTCGTCGTGGCCTTCAACAGGCGCGACTACTTCAGGAAGCGCTTCGCCGAAGTGAATGAGACAAACTATCGGTCAGCGACGAAAGCTGGCGTGGCGAACAACACCCTCACTCCGACGTACGGCCTCGCGTCAAACATCGCCCAGCTCTCGGTCATCACGTACGGCCTCTTCCTTATTTCTCAAGGGAACTTCACTCTCGGTCTTCTTATCTCTTTCCTCACGTACGTCTCGCGCCTCTACGATCCCTTGCGTCAGGTGGCGGCCATCTGGACGAGCTTCCAAACGGCGCTTGCAGGTTCCGACCGCATCCATGCCATTCTCGTCCTCGAAAGCGACCTCGTCACCGTTCCCTCGTCCGCTGCGCCGACGGTGTCCTCGCTTCTTGAATTCAGAAATGTGTCCTTCTCGTACCCCGACGGCAAGGATGTATTGAAAAATGTGAACATCGCTCTCGAGCCGGGCAAGACGTATGCCTTGGTCGGCCCGACCGGCGGCGGTAAGACCACGACCGCTTCCCTCATGGCCCGCCTCTACGATCCGACCGAGGGTACCGTACTTCTCCATGGCTTGGATATCCGCTCGTATGCTCCGGAAGTGCGTTCGGAGAAGATCGGCTTCATCCTTCAGGAACCATTCCTCTTCTCGGGTACGGTGCGCGAGAATATCATTTATGGAAATGAGAAATACAAAGGCTTTTCAAATGACGCGCTCGAGAAGGTCATCAAGGACGAAGGCCTCGAGCGCCTCCTTGAACGCTTCGATGAGCGTCTCGATACGAAAGTGCTCGCCATTGGCGGTGCACTCTCTTTGGGCCAGAAGCAGCTCATTGCCTTCATCCGCGCCGTGCTTCGTCATCCGGAACTTCTTATCCTCGACGAGGCTACCGCAAACATCGACACCATTACGGAAGAACTCCTCCAGGACATTTTGAACAAGCTTCCGAAGTCGACGACCAAGGTCATCATCGCCCATCGCCTGAACACTATCGAGAACGCCGACGAGATCTTCTTCGTCAACAACGGCGAAGTGACGGCCGCCGGCTCGATGGAACACGCCGTCGATATGCTCTTGCATGGAAAGCGGGAGAGTTAATAATAATTTCTCTTTGAAGAGTTCTCGGGCAACGCAAGATCGATGAACTTGAAGGTTACTCCGAGCTTTTTCATTTCCTCGACCGGGTCATTTATCCTTTGTGCTTCTATCGGCTTGATAGGGTGCGTGGCTATCACTTCCAAGTTACCCAGGCCTTCTTTGGAAACAAACTTCTCTTTATCGAAATGGTAGACGTACCCACCGTTGCCGTATAACTCTTTTAAACTCTTCTCGAGCGAATTGAAACCGTAGATGTCGATCTCCTTGGTGTTGTTATAGAGACTGACACCCATATTATAGTGCGCGATTTTCCCATCGATCTCGTAAGGCTTCGAGCTGTAGGTATAGGCCAGGGCTATCCACTTATGCGGAGTTGCATGGAAGGATTCTTCGTCGAAGATCACTTCCTGCCCTCCATCTTTCGAGAGCCTGCTTCGGATATTTCTTTTCGGCAGGGCATGTTCGCCGTCGAATTCCTTCGGCGAGCCATGATACACGCGAGCATCGGGAGAAGTTTCCATATTCTTAGATTCTAGTATGTTCACGAAGATGATTCTCGAAATTATTCTTTGAATCCTCAATAAACCAATTTCTTACTTCTGTCGGTTTAAATGCAAGGGAGGGAAACTCAGCGAAACATTTCCACATCGGTTCGTATTGATTGGACTCCGTCGCTTGCTCGGCTTCGTTCGCATTCCCGAGCTTCGGCTCTCCTGAAATATACGAGCAGAGAAAGAAGTTATTTTCGATTTCCCCTACAATCAGTTTCCATAGAAGCTTTTCGGCTTTCACCGCAAGGGATGTTTCTTCCATGGCTTCTCTCACAACCGCTTCTTCCAATGTTTCCCCAGTCTCCTGCTTCCCGCCCGGGAAAACGTAATATTCATCGCTGTTTATCTTTCTGCGAAAGACCAGAATCTTATCTTCATGAACGATGACGGCACAGGCGCGGATTATTTTCATATTCAAAGCATAACAGATTTCAGTCTTCAAAAACCGAAAGCTCCGCCAGGAATAAAAGGTCTAGATACAACAAACCCCTCCATGGTGAGGAGGGGGATAGCCGTTGTCTTGATACATCAGGCGTCCAACCCATAATCAAGCGGCATCGGTGGAACTTTCTAGACTATATCAGTCTGTTTTTTATTGTCAAGCTAGACCTTCAAATATCTTCTGATAGCAAGCGCCGAAGAGACCGCTCCAAGAATAACGCCCGTGCCGATAATGATGAGGAAGATCTGGAAGAAATTATGCAGGTAGTACGTGAAGATATTCAATCCGATGAAGAAATTCTGCGTGGCGGAACCGAGCCAGTACGTCATCGGGAAGAGGAGCAGCAAGGATAAGAGCCCGGCCATAAGACCGTAGATGATACCGACCACGACAAAGGGCCCCTGGATGAAGGCGGTCGAAGCTCCGACGAGGCGCATGACGGATATCTCGTCCTTGGCTATGTAGATCGTCAGGCGGATAGTGTTGAAGGCGATGAGGATCGAGATCACGGCGAAGAAGAGCGTAATGGCGAGTCCGAGTTTATGAGCGCCCGTGATGATGCCGGAGAGTTTGTCTATGGCGGTCTTGTTCTGGAAATAGTTGACCTGATCGACGATACCGACGCTTGACGACGAAAGAACGTTGTTGCCCGACAGGAAGTCCGCGATGCTCTGATACTGTGAAGGATCCTTCGCCTTGATGTCGAGAGTGGCGCCGAGAGGATTCGATCCGAGTTCGTCGAGCGCGGTCAGGATCGACTGGTCACCGGCATGGCGGGCCTTGAAGGCCGTAAGCGCATCTTCGCGCGAGGTGTACGTGACGAGGGCCACTTCGGGCAGGCTTTCGAGCTTGTGCTCGAGGGTGAGGATGTCTGATTCAGCCGCTGTCGGGACAAAGGTCACCGAGACGTCGACCTTCGACTTGATGGCATCAAGGGAGGTATTCAAAATGGCGCCGGAGAAAATGATGAATCCGACGACGGTCAGGGTCACCATCATGATGAGCACCGAAGCGAGGGAGACGGTGCCGTTCCTCCAGAAATTGAAGAAGCCCGTGCGTATGATGCGTTTGATGTTGGTCCAGAACATGGCTGTGATGTTAGTTTATTATATGAAATATTTACCGCGCTTGTCGTCTCTGATGATTCTCCCCTTCTCCATGACGATGACCCGCTTCCCCAAGGAATCGATGACGCCCTTGTTGTGTGTCGTCAGGATGACGGTCGTGCCCATGTCGTTGATCTTTTTCAGAATGTGGATAACGTCGTTCGTATTCATCGGGTCGAGGTTCCCCGTCGGTTCGTCGGCGATGATGATGTCGGGCTGATTGACGAGGGCACGGGCAATGGCGACACGCTGCTTTTCTCCGCCCGAGAGCTCGTTCGGGAAGTTCCATATCTTGTCTCCGAGATCGACGAGGTCGAGGACATGCGGCACATCGGCCTCGATCTCCGCATCGGACTTCCCTGATGCTTCCATAGTAAAGGCGATGTTCTCGTAGACGGTCTTGTCCTGGATGAGACGATAGTCCTGGAAGACCATGCCGATCTTCCTTCGATATTCATTCAATTGCTTCTTCCCGAGCGTATGCACGTCCGTCGACTCGTAGAAGACGGAACCCTCCGTCGGCGTCTCCTCGGCGAGGAGGAGCTTCAGGAGCGTGGTCTTTCCCGCTCCCGATTGTCCGACGATGGATACGAATTCATCCGGCTCGATGGAAAGGGTCGCATCCTCGAGCGCTTTCGACCCATCGGGATAGACTTTCGAAACTCTATCAAAGAAAATCATGTGCTCTAGATTTTACCATTTCCGGGCCTCTGCGCCAACGCATAGTAAGACGTGCAGCGAGGCCGTTTCTCGCATATAAAAAGCCGGCGTTACTTCGCCGGCTTATGCTCGAATGTATATGCTTTCCAGAATTCTTCGGGGATGTAAAGCGACGTGAGATGAAGGTTTCCGTTACGGCATGTTTCCGATAGCCAAGCGCTGCTGGGCCACCTTCCACGGCTCGCTGCCGTATCTCATGTTCTCGATCTTCTCGTGAAGATCCGCCCAGTCGAAGGTCGTACGTACCGCTTCCATCGCAAGCGTGTCCCATTTTTTGAAGAGAATGTCTTCCAGCTCATTCTGCCTCTGGTAATCCATGCAAGCGAATTCGCGGTAGGCCTTCTCGCACTCTTCGATACTCGAAGCGAGTTCGCAGGCCTTCTTCGCAAGCTCGAAGGAAGTTCCTTCGCACCACGATAATTTCATCAGTTTCTCGAAGGATGTCTCTTCGAGCACGCAGACTTTGAAGCGGCGGCGTTTGACTGCCTTAGAGGCCTTGGTGAAGAGAATGATGGCTACGATCAAGGCGGCGGTCCAGAGAGCGAGTCGAATCAGCATGAGATCTCCTGAATAACGGCGTGTCTCTAGGAGTTATAGAGGAAAGAACACGGTATGTCAAAGAAAAAAGCGCTACCGGGGTAGCGCTCTCGTGTTCCGAATGCGGAAGATCCACATGCCGTCGAGATCCTGGCACGATGCAGCGAGCGCATATCTGGCACGGAGCCAGAGCATGCCCGAAGTGTGCTCGAGGTGGAAGACCGCGTAGTCCTTCCAGGGCTTCCCAGTCTTCTCGTCGATGCCTTCGTAGATCGGAAGCGGGGTCATGGCGATCTGAAGCACTTCCCCTTCAGGCTGCTTCAGGTATCTGGTCCGAATGTACAAGGCGTCGTCGGGCTCGCAGAGCTCTATCGACTGCTCGAAGAGATGCAGCCGACTCCACTCCTTGAGCCGCTCATGGTCGAGAAGGTGCTTAGTCGACGGCAAGAACTCGCATCCGAAGTGATACCTCGGACTGAGAATGGCGAAATCGACCCGCTCACAGAATACCGACGGCACGAACTCCGGACGATTCATGAAGTCTCTCGCCCATCTGCTGCGCTCGCACGATCCGTCTGCCAGTTCGCCGAGTTCGGCCTTATTCAATCCTTCCTTCTCAATCCTGCAGAAAGGTGCGAGCCTACCGTATTCGAATCTCATATGCAGGCCCCATGTCGATGTTAGGTCTCTAGGAGTTATAGAGGAAGGAGCGCGGTGTGTCAAATGAAAAAGCCGGTAGATCATTCTGCCGGCCGTCATTTATATTCTAACCACGCCTCTCTCGGGAGATCGATACGGCTCTTGTTGAAGATCACTTCGACCGAATAGTCCGCTTGGACATCCGAACGATGATTGACCCTCAAGAACTTCCTGTTCGCTTCCTCGAAGAGCTGCTTGAGAGGCTTCGCGCCTTGCACGGACACGCTCTTTTCACCATGGTCTGCCCAGAGGCTCCTGAGGGTGACTTTATACGTCACCAATGTTCCGTTCTTGTGGCGGCGCAACTCCCGAAGGCTCTGCTGCAGTTCCCTTACCATCTTCTCCCAGACCCTGATCCGCTCCTCAACTGCTTTGGTAACGACCCGGTCGATCTTGCTTCCAGCTTGTCTCGGCATCTGACCCTCGGTAGGTAAAGGAATTCTGAACTAGTTATATACCAATGGTTTATATTTACAACACTTTCTCCGCTTCGATGAATTCGTCCAGGTCGCCGTTCAAGACCTTGTCCGCTTGTGCCGTTTCGACATTCGTGCGGTGATCCTTCACCATTTTGTACGGATGAAGCACGTACGAGCGGATCTGGCTTCCCCATTCGTTCGCGGTCGATTTCGACACATACATGCCGCTTTCCTTGGCCTTCCTTTCTTCTTCGAGACGTTTAAAAAGTTTTGCTTCGAGCATCTCCATGGCTTTCGAGCGGTTATCGGATTGCGAACGCTCGCTTTCGACATGGACTGCCAGGTTCGTCGGGATGTGAACAACCCGCACGGCGGTCTCGCGCTTGTTCACATTCTGCCCGCCGGGGCCCGAGGACTTCGAATACTCTGTCCGGATATCATCCGGGGGAATATTGACCTCGCCCTCCTTCTCGAATTTCGGAATGACCTCGACCATGGAGAACGAGGTCTGGCGGATACCCTTCGAGCCGAAAGGCGAGATGCGTACCAGACGATGTACGCCGGATTCGTTCTTCAGCGTGCCGTAGGTGTTTTTGCCGGAAATCTCGATAGTGATATTTCGGTACCCGCCGTGATCGTTCTCGTTTTCTGAAAGAGTGCGGGACGAGAAATTCTTCTTCTCGAAGTATTTCTGATACATCTCAAGAAGCATGCGGGTGAAGTCTTCGGCATCATCGCCGCCTGCACCGGAGTAGATCGTCATGACAGCGTCGCCCTTGTCGTACTTGCCTACTCCTTCGAGTTCGTCCTTCAAGCTCTGGAGTTCCTTGATCTTCGCTTGCGCGGCATTTTTATCGGACCAAAAGTCTGCGGAAGACATTTCCGCTTCGATCTCTTCAATCTTTGCCTGGATGTCTTCTTTGGTTGCCATTAGATCTTAGTAAGTAAGGTGATCGTGTCGGATTCTTTCCCATTGGTCCCTACAAAGGATGCTTCGCTTACCTCGAATATGCCGAGCTCTTTCAGCTTCTCTTTTGTTTCCGTGCTCGAGGCAGGAGGAACAGTATCGTGGAAGATCGAGTTGTCATAGATGGTGGGAGAATAGGAATAGAAAAACAGTATCCCTCCTCGTCTCACAGAGCGCGCAAGAACCCTGAGAAGATCAAGCATCTTCCCTACGCGCGTCTTGTCGCTGCCCACGTAGTAGTTAAGCACGTTCGACATGTTGACCACATCGTAACTTTCCTGCGGAAGTCTTTCCACCGTCTCATCGATAGCGCCGAGGATATACTCGGGCGACACGGTCTTCAGCATCTCGCGCATTCTCGAGTATGCAGCTTCGTTCTCAAGATAGGCGTTCATACTCGCGGCAGAGGCGCCGAGCATGGAGCGCTCGCGGAAGTAGGACGATTTGAGCGGATTGCCCTCGGACTCCGTATAGACCTTGTCGAAGAACTCCGCGGTCTCTCTGTCCAAGAACTTCTTCACCTTTTCATACAAAGAGCGGTCGAACGTTCCGTTGCCGTGAGCACTGCCGAAGAAGACAACGAATTCCTCATAGCTCAAATGCTCTATCGCGGCGATCTTGAGTCTCACGAAGAGCGGCGAGCGAGTATTGATATCGAAACCCGTGACCGCCCGGGCGCCGAAGAAGTAGGCATTCAAGATCTGGTCGCCCGAACCTATGATAGTAAGTACCGACTTACCCTCGACCGGTACCTGCTTATAACAGCTCGCCACCATCTCCGTCGCGTATACGTACATACGGGATTCGGGAGTCATTCCCTCTTTCTTGGAATCTGGGATAGTCATCTGGAGCCACCCCGCAGGATCGAACTGCGGACCCCCGCTTTACGAAAGCGGTGCTCTACCAACTGAGCTAGGGTGGCGTTACCCGATAATAATATGGATTTTCGACTCTATTGCAATGACGAAATTTTCTCCTCGACCTGGCGGATCGCATTCTTGATCCTTTCGATTACTTCATCCATTCCCTGTTTGTCTTTTTCTAGTTCCGCCCGATCAAGGTCCTGAAGCAGGAAATCATGCGCGATATCATCAAGATCCTCGGGCGATGCGCTGCCGTCATTCACCGATACCATTGTTTTATCCAAATTCCACAAGTAACCAGCTACTTCTGCTGAGTGCGTGGCGAGATACGGATTCTCTTGCTGAGGAGACTGTGCTGAAACTTCAATCTTTTTCTGAGGGAAAATCTCGAGTTCCCCTCCGAGCGATTGAACTCGCTGCGTATATTCTTGAAGCTTTTCCGGCATTTCGAGGCGCTGTGCACGATTGCGGAGGCCATTAAGGAAATATATGGCGAGCGTTGCGTTGTCCTGCTGGGCTAAATGATCTATGACCGTATTCCACCGGGTAAATTTTTCCTCGTCAGACGTACCGATGTCGATAGTATCGAGAATTTTGTCGTACAGGATGCACATTTCCCTGTAGGTTCTGGTAAGAGAGGCGTCACCCGACGCTACCACTTCGTCACCCGTTCTCTTCAAAAGATCGAGACCTTCTGCAAGAACGGCGGGATCATTCGCCTCCAAGCACTCCTTGGCACGAGCGAGTGCGGAGTGTGCTTTGGATTCAAGCGACTCTGCAGATTCGGGACTCGGCATTTGTTCCATCGACATGCGTTTATTGTAACACCCTGGAGCCAAGACCCGGGATCGAACCGGGGACCTCATCCTTACCATGGATGTGCTCTACCGACTGAGCTATCTTGGCGTCTTCATATCTCGGTACAAGGGCCATAATACAACACAAAATCGATAAAACAAAACCCCGGCCGAAGCCGGGGTTTTGAGCATTGGATTAGTATCCAGTGCCGCCGGTCGAACCGGAGCCCGTGCCGCCCGTCAGATTGACGTTGACCGAGTTCGGGGTCGAAGTTCCCGCCACGTGGCTTCTATAGAATCCGAAGTAAAACGCGAGACCGATAATGACGATGATAACGACGGCAATGAGTACCGTTGTTGCGCTTCCATTATCATTCCTTTCTACTACTACCATTGTGTTGAATGTTTATGTATAACAATCATTTAGACGCTTCCCTTTCCGAATCCTGACAAATCCTCTCCTTTTCTGAATGCATTGACGAGCCCGTGCGCGAGACGCGTCGGTTCGGGTATCCGATAGCCCCGAAGACCCGTCCGGGCAATAAGAAGCGCCTCTTCGACTGATACTCTATGGCCCGGAGAAATGATGAGCGGATTCGAACGCGCCTTCGACTTCAGTGCATAGCCGAGCTTCTCGCCGGTCTTCGGATCGGTGATGGCTTCGGCAGCGCCTGGAAGTTCGGGTATATCGAACTGTCCGTACAATCGGCTCTTGGCCACGCCAATGGTTGGGGTATCGATCAGTACACCGAAGTGAGACGCGATGCCTAAGCGGCGCGGGTGGGCGATTCCTTGTCCGTCGACCATAATGAGATCGGGTTTTGTTTTCAATTGTTCGAAACACTCGAGCAATGCCGGAATCTCCCTGAAAGAAAGGAGGCCCGGGATATATGGAAAGTCGGTTCGAGATTTTATGACCGAGGATTCGATCGGAACGAGCTCCGGATACGACAGAACGATGATCCCGGCGTAGATATCCTTCTCGAACATATTCAAGGAAACATCGGCACCGGCGATAGTTTTCGGCTCCTTGCCGAGCGGAGCAATAACGACTTCATTCTGAAGTTTCTTTTGAATACCTATCGCATCCTTCGGGCTGACGTTCCAATTATTGGATTCCATGTGAGGATTTCGCGACATTGAAGGTGAAGCGATAATCCGCCGGTTCGATCGCGCCGTGCTTTATAGGGTCTGATGATACGAAGGTAATGGTGTTCTGCCCGACGATCACGCTGTCCCCGAGTCTCATGACCGTCGTCGATGCGCCGAGAGTCTCGATACTTACCTTGATCCGCAATGTTCCCGCCTGGATGCAGTACACACCGGCCGGGCAGCGACTGTCTTCGACGAGCATGACCGGGCGAATAAGAAAGCCCTTGAAGGCCGCCGTCTCTCCGAATGCAAGCGTCACCTGGCCTGTTTCCGGAATCGTCGAAGTGGGATTGCTCGGGCTTGGTGCCGAATCGGTCGTCGTCGCTAGAGCGATACCGCCGGTTTGAACATCCGTTCCTTGAGTCAGGGCAGCGCGTCGCGCCGTGAAGACTCCGCCGAGAAGCACAAGCGCGATAACGATGAGAACGAGAAGTTTTTTCATATGTATAAGTATAGACGAATTAAGAACGAATGCCCTGCCTCTTTCCAATAAGGATACCGAACCCGAACGAGACGATGACTGCCACGACACTCAGAGAAAGTGAGATTTCCCTGGTACTCCCACCAGCGGCAGCGGCCGTCTCTGAGAGAACGGGCGTCGTCGTTCCTTGAGCGGTGGTCGTGGCGCTCGATGAGGCGATCTCGGAAATCACCTGTACGTGAGCCGTTGCTTTCTTAACCGGCGCGAGCGGAGTCCGGGAAGGGTTCGCCGCGGTCCCCGTGTTCGGCTTGGCAACAGGCACGGCAACGACCGGGATGGCCTGCGGAGCCGAGATGCTCACCGAGGCCCGTCCGCCCGATGTAAAGGTGTTCGTATTGTTCGCATCGAGGATCTGCGTGCTTCCTGTCGGAGCGATGACGGCCGTACCCGCGGCTTTAGCCGTAAAGGTGACCGTGCCGAAAAGCTTCGTTGAAGAGAAGCCGCCGGAATATCCGGCAGTCTTTATGATAATCCCCGCAGCATTATCTACCGAGTCGTATCCGGGCTGCGAAAGCGGCAGCCATCCGGATGCGAAGGAGAAGGAAGAGACGCTGAGGAGACCGGCCGGATACGAGAGAGCCACCTTGGCCGTATAGTCGGTTTCCTGCGGATCGACATAGACGGATACGCTGAAGCTCTGTCCGGGAGTGACGGAGACCGTCGCCGGAGAAAACGAGGTCGTGCTCGCGGACGCGGCAAAGGGCGATGTAAGTATCAAGAGAAACGCGAGCGTGGTAAGTATTTTTTTCATTGTGATTTTGCAATTATGTCGTCCAATGCACCATAAGCGTATTGAAGTCGAGGAGCGGATTCGCATGCTCCGACCAGTGGATCATAAGACTGTTGAAGTCGAGAAGATCCACGCGCCCATCGTTGTTCGAATCACCGGTGACTGAAAGGGCCGGTGGAGGTGCTGCGCCTCCTCCCCCTCCGCCACCCCCGCCAGAACCTCCGCCGCCGCTTGAGACGGGTGCAGGCAGAGGCGCGGCAATGATAACTGAGACGGTCTTCACCTCGCCGACATTACCATTATTATCGATCGCCTGAACATGAAGATAATATGTCCCGAGATCGCTTGGTGCCGTCGCACTCGTCGTCGTCGAGAAGGTTGAGGACGCGAGCGTAAGCGGCACGGACGATGTGCCGACTTCGAAACGGAACGTCGCGGAAGCGTCGCTCGAACTCCAATTCCACACTTTCGACTGAACGCCCGATGTATCATCGGCGATACCCGTCACATCCGGACCCGTCGTGTCATTGACCGTCCAGGCAAAGTCGGTCGAACTCGAAGCGCTTTGCCAGAGACCGAAGGAATTCTCCGCAATGACCGAAAGGGAATGTCCTCCATTAAGAATACTCGTACGCGAGATAGGAGTAGAGGCGGTCGTCGTGGCGCTCCAGTCTTCGGCATCGAATTTGTATTTATAGGCAGTGACATTCGAGCCCGAGACGCTTGCGTTCAAGTTCGGGATAGCGCTCGTATCCGTCGCGTTCGGCAATCCGCCGAGGACGGCAGATGAGGAGGTCGAAAGAGCAAGAAGCGCGTTATAGGCATCGATCCTTTTACCTGTGACGGTCTTTCCCGAGAGTGCGGAAAGAGGGTCACCGGTCGACTCGATAAGATCCCTGACTTGCGTCGATGTCAGGTTCTGGTCGAATCCCCAGATAAGCGCCGCCTCGCCCGCCACCATCGGAGAGGCCATCGAGGTGCCATTCGCGTACGCATACTGATAGGCAGGAGACGCGCCCGAATAATCCGGATAGAGGCTGACGATGCCGTCTCCCGGAGCTCCCACATCGACCGAGGCTGCGCCGTAATTCGAAAATGTTGCCAACCCGTCGGTGTTCGTGGTCGCGGCCACGCTTATGATATTCGGCAAATCGTAGTCGGATGGATAGGTGTGAGACGCGTCGTTGTTCGCACTACTGTTCCCGGCTGCCGTAATGAAAATGCCGCCCGCATCGGTGAAGCGCTTGATGGCGTCATACTCGGCTTGAGAAAATTGCGTACCACCGTAAGAAGCGTTGATGATCTTCGCGCCATTCTCTCGTGCGAAATCGATAGCCCGCACTTCATCCGACACTCGAGCTGTACCATCATCATGGAAGAATCTAAGAGCCATGATCTGTGCATGAGGTGCCACACCCGCGATACCGCGGCCATTGTTCTTCTCGGCGGCGATGATGCCCGAGACATGAGTGCCATGGAATGCTGCGTCGTCAGAAGCGAGTCCGGATGGCAGGGGGTTGTTGTCATTATTGGCAAAGTCATACCCATACATGCATCCTCCCGAAATCGAAGAGCCGTTTTCGTCGACGCACAAGGAGCCGTCCCACATCATGTTCGCGATATCGGGATGTCGGTAGTCCACGCCGACGTCGATGACGGCCACGGTCGTCGTCGCGCCTTCTCCCAAGGCCCAGGCCTCGGGAGCATTGATGTCCGCATTCACGAGCCCCGGCACCTGGACATTGTTGTGGTTAGGAATGGTCTGGCCCGTATTGTCGAGTCCCCACTCAAGACCCCGGAAGGTATCGTTCGTCGGAATAGTCAGAATGCTCCGCTCGTAATTCGGTTCGGCATAATCGACCGACGGATCGTTATTGAGATTTTCGACAACGGTATCGAGGGAAAGACCGGGAGCGGTGTTCACGACCTCGAGAGTATTGCTGTCCTTATATTTGATAATGACTTCGGTCGTCGATGCGGTCACTGAAGGAGCGCCGACCGCCGTTGCATCGACCGTACCGAGATCCGTAAGCGTTTGCGCGAAGGAGAGAAACGGCGAAAGAACGCCGAGGAGAGCTATAAGGGCCACATTTCTTCGTAGAGTAAAGAGCATAAGAGTACGTACCCATTACTATACGTGCAAAAACCGCTCTCCGGAAGTATACAGAGAGCTGTTTTCTGGTCTAGTTATATGTGATTCTAGCCCTTAGATGCTCGCTTTCTTGGAGCTTGAGCCGTTCCGGACTTTTTAGACGATTTTGCGGACTTCCTTCTCGACGTTTTGCCTGTCGAGAGCTTCTTGATGGAGTTCCATTGGCGCTTCAAGTCGGTTGCAAGCGCCAGGATCTCGCTTCTCGGGATCTTCGAAGCGAGGATCTGGGCATTGGCGACCGTGTCGACGATCTCCCGATAGACAGGTTCCGTTACCTCTTCGACGTCTTCGATCTTCTCGAGCACTTCCCCCTTCATCTTCACCATCCAGCCCTTCATTTTCTTCGCGTGCTTCTTGCCTTCGGTCGTATTGAAGAAATACGCGCCAGCGGCGAGCGCAGCAACCGCCGCGCCGAGAAGCATCTTTTCTTTGTTGGTAGCCATTGTCGTATTCTGTGTCTTCATTATCGTTTTCTTTTCCTTCCGAATAAAAATCTGTACGCCGTGCTTTCCCTCAGATCGAGGAGAAGATCCTTCACGTCATCCGTCGTCTCGCCCACGTGCTCTTCCACTTCCTTCAGCGCCCGACGCGCCTGCTCGAGCGCTTTCACCGCATACAAGGATACGACCGCGACGGCGACGGTCACCACGACGACCGCGATCGACGTGATGAAAAAGAAGATATTTGCTTTCTCGAGCGTATCCATGGGACGGATCTATAAACGTTCCCCTTTCTTATTCCTTTCTTAGAATGATGTACACAGCCCCTCCGATCATGAGGGCGAAGAGCCCGAGGTGGATCGAATGGACGAGGGGCGACATCTGCATCGTTCCCCCATCGTCGTCGGGCGAACCATCAGGGGTGGCGACGCTAATATTGTAGGTCAAGGAGAAGGGCTTCGGATCCGTCCCCATAACGGTAAGCGAGTAGGCGCCGAGCACTGGGAAACGGTACGCGAATGTCATATTCTTCGGCGTGACCTCGAGGTCAGGGTCGCCGACCTTCGCGAAGTAGATCGTGCTCGTTGCATCCTTGAGCACCACATGGCAATCGCATTTCGTCAGGTCGGGCGCATCGCCTTGGAAGATCAGTTCGAAGGTCGACGTGGCATTCGTCCCCGGATTGTCATTCGGATCGATGTGCATGACCGCGCCCATGCTGCCATCTGTCTGTAATTCGTGCGCGGATGCGAGAGGAATAAAGAGTGCGAGCCCGAGCCCCAAGAGGATCAGTGATGTTTTCATTTCTATAAAGTATATCAGACCGTCACGTGCTGAGACTTTACATCTCACCACGGCGCGTATAGTCTGGACGCAGAACCTTATTCCAGGGGACGAGATGTCTGCTACGAACAGCGAGCGCAGCCCGTTTGCTCAAGCACTTTACGATCTTATGATCGCGCCGGAAATCTATTCCATGGAAAAATGGTGCTTCCACATTGATCCTTGGGTGGAGCGGCACACTGAAAACGGCACAGTTCGCACATGGGGAACGGAAGCCTGTGGAGAACCGAAAACCATGGCCCTCATTCAGAGTTGGTTCGACGACAGAGCCCTGCCATCGGGAGATGATTTAAAGATGATTCTCCTCATCTGTGATCCGAAGCAGAATCCGTTCTTGAATTACCCTGCCGAAAAACTGCGCCTGCAAGCTGAAGCGTTGGAACGAATGTACGCAGTCATCGACGACTTTACGAATAGGATGTCTCGGGTTCCGAATAAGGACGTGCGTCGGATAACCATGTATCCGGTACGCATCAGCATGCTCCTCTTCGAGTACCAGATAAGCAACCTGCTTGCATCTCTCAGCGCCATCCCGACTCGAAAGCGTCAGGAAGTGTTGACTCGGCTGATGGAAACAGTTCGAGCAGAGAAACCGGAATCATGAACCACTTTCGAAAGTGGTTTTTATATACTAAAAAGCCCCGAAGGGCTTTTATCTGCGCGGCTGATGGGTAAAACAGGTGCTGGTCACACATAAAATTCTGCTGAATTTTTGCGCGACCCTGCCTCGCGCCGTCGCGCTCCGGCTGTCAGCACCCACCGAAATGTCTCCCAGACATTTCTTCAGCCGCTTCAAGCACAAATCCCCTTTCGGGGATTTGTATCTTTGCGCGGCTGATGGGTGCTGACCCCACGGCCTCCCGCGTGACAGGCGGGTGCTCTACCGTTGAGCTACAGCCGCAAGCGAGGAACGTTGGAAAGCTCGCTTTCCGAACGCTTCCGAGCGCAGCAGGCGTATGTACTCATACAGCCGCAAGCCCCGGAATGTTGTACAAACTAACAGATTTCAGGCCTTATTTCAATAGTGTCAGGAGTGGGGATCGAACCCACGACCCCGGGCTTATGAGTCCCGTGCTCTACCGACTGAGCTATCCTGACAAGATCAAACGAGGAGAAGAAAGGAAGCTCGCTTACTTTCTGACTCCGAGTGCAGATCGTGTCTGCTGCGAAGCCAGCAGACAGATCACATATACCACGCTATGCGGCTACGACCTACTATAATACGAATTAGGGCTACTTTCCAATAGACCCCTGACAAGGTATGAATAATAATCTATTTTCCTCATAGAGTTTCTGCTGTTCCCCGCAGTACAATCCACCAGATAGGAGATAACGTGCATCTCGCCCTTCTTCCCTTCCTTGCTCAGGCAAGCTGTCCGGAACTGACGGGCCTGCAGAAGTTCGCAGGCTTCGTGAGTTGGATGAACATCCTCAGAGTCTTCGCTATCGCCGGCGGGGTCGTTTGCATCGGATTCCTGCTCTTCCGCTGGTTCGGCTGGTTGATCGAGATCTTCGCTCTCATTCCCGTTCAGGTCTATGAGACCGTCGGGTATGCGGCGAGCATCGCGCTCGTCGTCTGGGGACATTCGGTCTCCGAGACGAATCGGATGTGGCCGGTTCTCGGCGGGTCGCTCCTCTTCGGTGCGATGGTCGCGATCAGTGCCCAGATTCATCTGAAGAACCGAATCAATCCACCTATAGCGCAGTTGTACGGCCTGCTCTTCGTCGCATGGGGCGCGATCGCGCTCTACTACAACATGCCAGCCATCGGCTTCATCGCCGTCGGTGCATTGATGGGCGCTCTCGGATTTTCCGGAGCGGTCATTCCCATGGGATATGCCATCGGATTCAAGGACAACGACTCGCTATGCCGAGCGACATCGGCGGCGTTCGCCATTCTTGCGGCGTACGTCGGACTGAAGGTAAGCAACACGTCGCTTCCTATCAAGGTCTTCGAATCCGGCGCCTTCTGGATCGGCAGCTTCGTCGGCTACCTCGGTTTGCTCATCGCATCGAGCAGATGGTACGGCAATCAGCGGTCGTATCCGATCATGCAGGTCGTGACGATCGTGCTCGGCATGGCAGCCATTGGCGCCGGGTCGGTCTTCGGAATTTCCCAGCTCCTCGGTGTCGGCGGAACGTTCTTCGTTCTCTACCTCATCGAGAAGCCGTTCGAGATTCCGAACGCCAGCGCCACGGAGTACGCCGTTATCGGACTCTTCGTCTGCGCATGCCTCGGCGGCGGCGTCTGGTGGGCGCAGAACCACATGGATCTCATCAGGCCGTTTCTTCTGTTCTAACGCTCCGTTTCAAACGGAGCTTTTTATTATCCAACCCTAATTTCCAAGCGATTTCACGAAGCCCGACAGACTATCTCCGGCAAGAATGCCAGTCAGCTTCAAAAGATCATCTTTCGAATGGTAGATGCCCTTGTAGGTAGTCCGGGCCGTCTCGTATCCGGCATCCTTCACGATCCCCTGAATCTCCGCGTTTGTGTAGCCGAAGGGTGAAGCGAAGTGCTTCACGGGCTTGCCGAGATTCTCTTCGATAAGGATCTTCGAGCCCTGGATCTCCTTCCGCAATTCTTCGGGCGTCAGTTTCGACAGATACGGATGCGTCAGGGTGTGGCTTGCAATGGTCATTCCGGAAGCATCCATCTCTCGAACCATATCCCAGGTCAGATAGTGCGGGAGATTATGGACGATCGGATTCGTATAAATATAAAAGGTCGCGGTATCGCCATATTTCTTCAAAAGCGGAAAGGCATACTTATACTGATTCCTCCAGCCGTCGTCGAAGGTAAGGACGACGGGCTTCGAAGGCGTGGTCGTTGCGCCGCTCGCCAGAAGCTCGAGTTGATCGAGCGAGATAGCGGTATACCCGTTATTCTTCAGGTAAGCAAGCTCGCTCTCCAGGAGTTCGGGCGTGACATCGTAGGCATCCTGAAGCGCATCCTCGTTCGGAATGTACGGACGGACGCTATGATAAATAATGATAGGAACCTTGACGGAGCCGGCTACGGGAGAAGCTTCGGGCAAACCTTGATAAGCCGCTTCAGCACCGGCGAATCCGGCTGCCTCGTAGCTTTCGGCATAGAGATCGTCCTCGTCTTCCCTCTCGCTATTGTAAGTAGTGACATATGCACGAACCGCCACCGCGATAAGTAAAAGTGCGAGAACAAAAAGGACTCCATACAGAGCCTTCTTGTGGGAACGTGATCTTTTCATTGTTGCGGGTATCCGATTTGCACGGATGCCTACAGGTTATGAGCCTGTCGAGGTACTGCTCCTCCAACCCGCTATTCCTACATTATACGCTATTTCAGCCTCTTTGCAACCTTAGATCATTTTGAATTCCCTGAAGACCGACTCGTAGAGCATGATGGCGCGCTTGGCCTCGCGCTCGGCAAGCGGGAAATCGGAACCCTGGTGCGCGATCTGGTTTCTCATGCGGTGTGCTTCCCAGGCATTGTCGAGAGTGGTGAAGTCGGACTTCTCGACGGCGCGCAGACGCTCGCCCAAGGAATCGCCGTGATACCCCTGCACCTTCAAGAGTTCGTCGAGCATGATGTCCGCTTCGATGATGGCGAGTCTCCAGTCCGAAGCGTTGGTCGAATTGACGTGAGTAACGATCCTCTCCCACTTGTCGTTCTTCACGAGCGGTACCTCGTCATTCTTCGGCGCCTTCGATGCTCCGTACACTTCCGCGTCTTCCTTGTTGAGGCGAAAGAGTTTCGCTACGACATAAACAATGCCCCAGACACAGAGTGCCGAGACGATGAAGGCGATAAGCTTATAGATCGGCACGATATGAAGGAAGAAGTACTGCGTGAATCCCGTCCAGATCGAAGAGAAACCGGAACCATGGTAATACACGAGGAAATCCTGAATGCGAAACCAGATAGCCGAAAGAAAATAGAGAATGATAAGAAACAGGATGATCTGCTCGAAGAGTTCGAGACCTTCCTTTTTTTCTTCTTTCTTCGGGGGCATACCTTTCTATTCTACACTCTATTCGCCCAAGAATTCCTTCCCTGCTGTGAAGAGATCGTCTTCCCTGCCGAGGTCAGCGGTCAGAAGGACGCCGAGTGGCAGATTCTTTCCCTCTCGCTCGACTGTCCCCGATGGAATGGAGAGCGACGGACATCCGGAAATGTTCGCCGGCACGGTGAAGATGTCTGCCAAGTACATGGACAAAGGATCGGCGGTCTTTTCCCCGAATTTGAAAGCCGGCGTCGGCGTGGTCGGCGTGAGAAGAAGATCGATATCCTTGAAGGCCTCGCGGAGTTCTCGCGTAATGAGCTGTTTCGCAAGAACTGCCGAGCCGTAGTAAGCATCGTGATAGCCGGATGAAAGGACGTATGTGCCAAGTATGACGCGGCGGCGTACTTCAGCGCCGAAGCCAAGGGCCCGCGTTTTGAAATAATCCTCGATGCCGTTCGCGCCGTCGACGTGCAAGCCGTACTTCACCCCGTCGAAACGGGCAAGATTCGATGACACTTCGGCGGGCATGAGGATGTAATAGACCGCGAGCGAATATTTGAGATGCGGGAGCGAGACATCCTTCACTTCGTATCCGAGCGCCTTGAACTTCTCGAGCGCTTCTTCGAAATTCTTCTTCACATCCGGGTCGACGCCTTCGCTTTCAACGAACTCGCGGGGAACGCCAATCGTGAGACGAGAAGACGTTTGCCGCGAATTCCCCGACGCTGACCGTGAGTCGGCAAATGTCTTTTCGTCGATCGTCGTACTATCAAGAGGATCAACGCCCTTCACCGCATTGTATAAAATTTCCGCATCGGCGACCGTCTTCGCGAACGGACCGATCTGGTCGAGTGAGCTTGCCATGGCAATAAGCCCCGAACGCGAGACGCGGCCGTACGTCGGCTTCATACCGACAATGCCGGTGAAGGCAGCGGGCTGCCTGATCGATCCGCCTGTATCCGAACCGAAGGAAGCGAGCACCATGTGGCCGGCAACGGCGACGGCCGATCCGCCCGACGATCCTCCTGGCACGCGACTCGTATCGACCGGATTCTTCGAAGGGCCGAAGGCGCTATTCTCGGTCGAAGATCCCATAGCGAACTCGTCACAATTCGTGCGACCGAAGATGACAGCGCCTGTCTCTTGCTGCAGTTTCCTCACGGCCGTCGAGTCGACGGCTGAGACGAACCCTTCAAGGATCTTCGACCCTGCACTTGCTTTGTGGTTCGCCACGAGAATGTTGTCTTTAAGAGCTACGGGAATACCGAGAAGCGGCAAGTCAATCCCGGCCTTGATCTGCTTGTCTGCCATCGCTGCCTGTCCGAGTGCATCGTC
Organism: Parcubacteria group bacterium; assembly: GCA_028286465.1. GTDB lineage: Bacteria > Patescibacteriota > Minisyncoccia > Phycocordibacterales > Zambryskibacteraceae > JAIFWN01. Next base: position 19,730 of record JAQBRN010000002.1, read on the forward strand.
GAAGACTTCAAGAAAGGCATGGAGCTCTCCGTCTTTCTCTTTCACGGCATCAACACAAGCCTGGGTCAGTTCAACCGAAGTAAACTCACCCTTCTTCAAGGATTCGCGCGCGCTGACGATAGTCAATTTAGAAAGATCGATCATATCTCTGTTATAGAATCTTCTTCACCTTCATGTATCCGTTTTCGGATGCCGGAGCATTCTTCAAAATCTGTTCCGTATATAAGCCGCTTTCATGGGGCTCGCTATCCTCACGTAACACATTGCGAAGCATGAAATCGCCCGGAACCTCTTCCGCGTCGGCAGAACGTGCGGCTACGGCGTTCTTCACTTCAGCTACGTAGCCCAAAATGGCGTCGAATTCGTGAGACAGCTTCTCCGCCTCAACATTCCCCACCTCGATACGCGCGAGCTTTGAGAGTCTTAAGACTTCATCCTTATTCATAGGGCTATCCTAGCATGAAAAAAGGCCCAGGTGACACCCGGGCCTTTCTCCTACTTGTCAAAAGCAAGTCGGAGTCGGAAGAACAAAAGCTTCAAGAAAAACCATACGATTTGGCCAAACATCTTAAGCCAACGAATGAGTTCCTTCTTGAAAAGTGCTGTGTTGAAGGAGTTCCGAGAAACCGCCTTCGACTGACCGATGCCGGTCCGCAGTGGAGCAAGGGCACCCAGTCGTACATGTCGTTTCAGCTGGTTCCATGACTCGTCGCGGTCGCGACGGAACTGCACAATCGTATATGGCATAGAAACCTCCTGTGTCCTTATGGATTATAACACAGTTCGCACCGGTATGTCAATGTCTACTATAGCCTACTTCAAGAGCTTTTTGAATGTTTTCTCATCAATAACTTTCACCCCGAGTTTGATCGCCTTATCATATTTCTCTCCGGCAGATTCTCCAGCCAAGACGAAACTGGTGTTTTTTGAAACGGAACCCGACACCTTCCCTCCGGCATTGCGTATCATATCCCCCGCTTCGTCCCTTGAGAGAGTCGGAAGCGTGCCCGTGAGGACGAATGTTTTCCCTTTGAGCTTTCCCTCCTTCACCCCTTCTTCCCTTTGCACTTTCACATGTGACAAAAGCCGCTCGTATAGTTTTCCATTCTCCTTATCCTTAAACCATTCCGTGATCGCTCGCGCGACGACCGTTCCGATACCATTAATCGCTTCAAGCTCGTCGTACTGTGCGTTTTCGAACTTCTCCGCTGTTTTAAAGTGTGCTGCAAGATCCCTCGCGGTTTCTTCCCCGACTTGCGGGATGGAAAGGCTTGCGATGAAGCGTCCGAGGCTGACGCTTCTCGCTTTTTCGATCGATGTTAATAGATTCTCGATAGACTTCTCTCCGAAGCGCGGCAGGATCTCGAGATCGCCCTTTTCTATAGTGAAGATATCATCGAAGTTCGCGATGATGCCCGCTTCGAGAAGCGCATCGACCACCTTCGGGCCCATGCGCACGATATCGAAACAGTGCTTGCCGACGAAGTGATAGAGCTTCCTCTTCTGGATTTGAAACGACCCAAGATCCACGCATCGATAGGCTGCTTGACCAGGGACACGCTCGATCCGGCCATCCCCTCCGCAGAGCGGAAAGTGGGTCGGAAACTTATACGGCTTCTCCTTGCCCGTGCGCAATTCCGGAAGCACGCGGACGATATCCGGAATGACATCCCCGGCCTTCTGGAGGATAACGGTGTCCCCGACGCGCACATCGAGACGCTTGATCTCGTCTTCATTATGAAGCGTGGCGCGCGAGACGGTCGTGCCAGCCACGACCACCGGCCGCATGATAGCCACCGGAGTAAGCACGCCGGTACGGCCAATTTGCAAGGTAATTTCTTCGACTACCGTCGTCACCTGCTCCGCCGGGAACTTGAAAGCGATCCCCCATCTCGGCGCCTTGCCTGTATAGCCCAAGACACCCTGCGCGCGCCTGTCCGAGAGCTTCACCACTATGCCGTCGATAAGGTAATCCTCTTTTTCCTTATGCTCCCCCCAGTACTTCCAGTATTCAATCACTTCCTCGATCGATTTCGCGTGCTTGTGATGCTTATTCACTTTGAATCCGAGCTTCTCGAGGTACGCGAGCTCGGCATCCTGGGTCGGCGGCATCTTTTCGTCGCTCAAGGAAAGATCGTATATAAATGTGGAGAGTTTGCGAGCAGCCACCATCTTCGAGTCGAGCTGGCGGATGGTGCCGGCGACGATATTCCTTGCATTGGCGAACTCGGGCTTGCCTTCCTTCCTTTGAATATCGTTCAATTTTTTAAACTGCGACTTCGGCATATAGACCTCGCCTTCGACGATGACATTCGCCCGCTCCTTAAGCCGCAAGGGCACCGACTCGATGGTCTTCACGTTCTCGGTCACGTCTTCCCCGACCAGCCCGTTGCCACGCGTGGCTCCGGACTTCAGAAGTCCGTCCTCGTACTCGAGCACCAGGTGCGAACCGTCGATCTTCAATTCGCAGGTGTATTCGGGTTCGAAGCCTTCTCCCGTTTCCGATCTGTAGAAACGTCTGATGCGCTCGTCGAATTCGCGGATATCTTCGGGCGTGAAGGCATCATTGAAGGACCACTGCGTGACCTTGTGCGTGATCTTCCGGAAGCCTTCCGCCACTTCGCCGGCCACGCGCTGGGTCGGAGAATCGGGCGTAATGAGTTCCGGATACATTTCCTCGATCTTCACGAGTTCCATTTTCAGCGCATCAAGAGCCTCCTCGCTGATCTCGAGATTGTTCTCCACATGGTATTGATGCCGGTAATGGTCGATCGCCTCGCGAAGCTTCTTTACGCGATCTCGTACATTCTTAGGTATGGGAGCCATGTACGCATATTATACTGAATATAAGAAAAAAGCGCCGGAATATTCCTGCGCTTGGTTTAATGCTTTGCTTCGGGCAACTTCGGTGTTCCGACCGAATGCCAATCACCATCGAGCTTGATCTCGAGCCTCGTAGGAACGACCGCCACATCCATAATCCGAATGCGGTAGTATAGACTCGACACTTTCGCGGCTTCAATTCTGATCTTCTCAGCCGAAGGTTTTTCGCCAGAAAACACATCGCCGACATCTTTCACAATACCACTTTCCTTCAATGCCTCCGCGAGAGCCGTTCTCATCTTGATGCGTACGTCCTCCTTCAGATCACTCGGATCATTGGGAGCAGGCATCGGGAGCTTGAGCATAAACGGCTCGAGCTCGTATGCGATGCTTGCCTTATACGTGAGCCGACGATCGTCGTGGTCTGGCATCTGCACTTTAATGTTTTGTGCATCAACGAGATCAGCCACGCTGCTGAGCCACTCGAGATGGTCTTGGAACGGTCGACGTGCCTTCATCGTCTGGGGAAGTAGATCCCAATCCTTATTATCGAATGCGACCATATCGACGATCTGCTTGTTTCTGACGAGATAGGCATAGTGATTACTAGAATCACCCCTTGCATCGCGGAAGTAATCCGAGATGAATGTACGATCGTAGGACACATACGTCGCGGCGACGAGCCAGAGACCGATGAGAGCCCGACTGACAATCGCATATACCTTTTTATCTCTCTCAATCTGGTTCCAAGTCCTGACATCCGGTGTCCTCGCATCCACAAAATATCTAGAGAGAACCCCGACCGTGGCCAAACTTGCGCCGAGCGCCAGGATCACATAGAACCCCGGACCAAGACCGAACCCACCGAAGTACAACACCACTCCGAAAGCAAAGATCCAGACCGCGGAAAATTCCTGAACCAAGATATCGGCGAACGTACCGACTGTGACAGCAGCCTCCGCGATCCAGGCTCGAACCGGAGCAAGTTTTCTCCAAGCCATCGAAAGAAACAACATGACACTCTCCGAACGAGTCGGACCATCCTGCGCCAGAAGGAGAAGACGTTGCGCCTCGCTCATTTCCGCCGCTTCGGCATCTTCCACAGCGTGTTGTGATGCGATGCGCTCGGTTTCGATCTCGGCGTACTGTTCATACAGCTTTCGGACCTTCGGGCTTTTAGCCCGCGCCGCCATAATTGTCCAAGCGGATACAGGATCCTTTTGCTGCAATTCGTAGAATTCCCTTGTCTTCGCGTCCACGGATCCTCCGATCGTGAGATTCCCTCAATGAACTTCTGGATTTTTTATACCAGAAAATACTTAGAAGGTCAATTATAGCTTAGTACGTGACGCGGACGGCTCGCTCTACTCTGCGGGGATTCGAGCTGTCGCATGTATTGTAGCCGAGGGCTTCGATCTTGGTAGTGTTATCCGCATTCTTCGTCACCGTCACCTTGGCGCAATACGGATCGGGCAGGAAGGTGACGATAAAAGTGGAGGGGGCGGAACTTCCTCCGGTGACGAACTGATTCCCCGGATTCGCGCTGTCTTTATTGCACGTGATGGTCGAAGCGGTCGAGGTCGAGAAGGCGCTGTAGCCTTGCGGATCCTTGGCATCCCAGTAGATGGCACACTCGGTACCGGAATCCGCCGCATAGAAGGCGTACTGCGACTCCCTGCCGGCAGAAGAAAGGAAAGCCTGCTTCACGGAAGTGTTCATAATGGCCGTGGCCACGAGAAGAAGCGTGCCCGTGATGATGATGGCGATAAGCAAGGTGATCCCTCGCTTGTCCTGAAAATTGAGAACTGAGAATTGAGAATTTTTGTTCATTGCCAGTTCAAGATATTTTCCCGCACGTGGAAATTCCTCGCGACGATTCCCTTCGACCAGGTGACGGTGACGAGGATCGAGACTTCGTTCGCATTGATCTGGGTCAGGACGATCGATCGGGTGAACGGCGTCGCTGCCCAAGATGAATTGTACCCGTAGAAGCCGTTCACCGGATCCTCGAGCACTACCGGACATGTGCTGGCTCCCCCCGAACACGGAGAAATAGTATTGGTAATAGAGTCCGTGATGCAGGCCTTGCCGAAGTAGCACGGATCCGCCGGCACGTTCGCGATGTCGGTGAGCCAGGCCTGGCCCTTGAGCCCGTTTTCATCCCTGATATTTCTGATATTTTCCACGCCTTCCTGCGCGAGGTAGAAGGCGATGACTTCATTCTTTGAAAAGATGGCCGACGAGAGCCCCGTCTGAGCCGCGGAGAAAGCTCCCGTCACGGCAACGATAAGGATCGCTACCGCCACGAGCGTTTCTATAATGGTGAAGCCCTTCGTGCTGTTATTATGAGTGCGTATCATGATCATTGTCCGTTATCGAGGCGCCTTTGAGAGACGAGCGTCTGGAGCGAGAAGACGGTCTGCGTGCCCACCTTGTCGCCCGCATGTCCCTTGAGGGTAATAAGCGTCTTCGGCTGGTTCAGATTCGCGGGCGGCGCGCCTCCGCCCAAGACATAGAATGTCAGATTCTCCACGACGATCTCGGGAGCGGTCACCGCAAGATAGCTGAGTCCCCCGTCCGTCGAGCGCTCGATTGAATTGCCATTGAGTCTGTAGACCATCTGCACGCCGTCCGAGGTCAGGAAAGAAATGAAGGTGTTTCCTTGCGCGCAATTCTGAGGCACGGTGATGTCTCCCGAGGAGCCGCAGTGGTAATTAATGCCGAAACGCATCTCGCGTGCCATCGACTCGACGGCGAGGTTTAGGTTGTTCATGACCACGCTCTCGGATTGCGATCTTCTATTGGCATCGAACACTCCGAGGATGGCGCCCATCGAGATCGTCATGATAATGATGAAAATCGTGAGAGAGGTCATGACTTCGATCAATGTAAATCCTTTTTCCGTATTCATATTATTGAATTGAGATCTGGCCCGTGATGTAGACGATCACGCTCTTCGACTGGCCCGAAGGCGAGACTATGGTGACACGAGCCCCTTTCACCGAGGAGAAGCTGTCGAGCCCCCCGAGAAGATCGAAGAAGACCATATGCGCATCCGTCCCCGGTCGGACGAAGGTGATGGCGAGACGTCCGACGGAGCAATTCTCCGTGTTGTTCGTCGAGATCTCGCAGATGTTCGAAAGAAGATACCCCGGCGGCAGGAGCGTCTTCTCGATGCATTCGGAGCTTCCTCCTTTCGGGCAACTGAAGTCCTGGCTGTCGTAGACGCCGTTTCTCGTACCCCGGTCGGCGAACGAGATGTAGCCGGTCTTCATCGAGGCCGTAAGCATATTGAACTCGAGGCCGTATCCGGCGGAGAACTCGTTCGAACCGGGAGCGAATTCCTTGACGGACACGCCGTAGACCTGTGCCGAACGTACGGCAAGACTCAAATTGGAAACAGTCGAGTTCAGAAGTGTCGTCTCGGAGTATTTCGCCTGGCCATAGACGACGATTGATTCCATGACCATGATGATCGCCACCGAAACCATAAGCTCGGCAAGGGTGAAGCCCGCCCGCCCGGTCCTTTTACTTGATGAACGACGAAAGATGGAAGAGATCGGCATGGAAAATGAGTGCGAGCCAGGCGCCGAATACGAGAAATGGCGCGAAGGGGATCTCGCTCTTTATTGTAAGCTTTTTGCCGGCCTTGAACAAAGGATAAGTTTTCGAGAGCATCATGAGTGCGAGTGCCACCGCCGTTCCGACCCAAAAGGCGAAGGCGAGCGCCGACAGTCCCCGCACGAGGCCGAGAAGAAAGCCGATAGAGAGTCCCAGTTTCGCATCGCCGAAGCCCATGGCCTTGCCCTTGGAAATAAACCAGATCGTAAAGAAGAAAAGGAAAATGAAGACCCCCGCGAGCCAATCGCTCACAGGCCGATGAGCGACCGCGCTGAAGGCTCCGGCAAGAACGATCGCGGGATACACCAAGCTGTCCGGGATGATCTTATGGCGAAGATCGTAGATCGCGATGACGATGTAGACGCAGAAGGTCGCCGCAAGCAGAATGAAAAGAATGAGAAAGCGCGCATCGAAAGCTCCGGGCAGGAGTGCGCGGTACGCATACACGAACACGAATCCGGTGAAGAGCTCGACCGCCGGATACTGGAAAGCAATGGGTGAACGGCACGAACGGCATCTGCCGAGACGGAAGAAGTAGGACACCACCGGGATGAGCTCGTGCCACTTCAGGGTTTCCCCGCAAGTCAGACACATCGAGCGGCCTTCGATACCGAGCCCCGAGTTGTAGCGGAGTCCCAAGACATTGAGGAAACTGCCGATGATGGTGCCGAATATGAAGAGGAAGATGTAGATCACGTATGTATTGTATCAAAGAAAAGAGCCCGCGAATGTCGCGGGCTCAGTTGAGAGGAACTTATACTGCTTTCTTGCGAGGACGGACGAACACGAAGCGGTGGCCAGTAACCCACACGCTGCCGGGGTCGCCGCTGCCACCATTCAACCACAGACCCTCGCCGTCGTGCGCAACACTGAACACGCTGAGACTGGCGCCCAAAGTGGTGATCGGCTCCATGCCGATGACGAGCCACTCGCCCTTGGGCTGATCTGCATACTGCAGACGCAGCTGCGGGCCCACCTCAGAGGGACAGAGCGGAGGCCCAGCTCGAGCGCCTTGGCGATGATGTCGCGACGTGCGGCACCACGCTTGAAGCCGAGCTCGCCGACGGTGACAACGACGAGATCAACTTCGGTCTCCTCGTTTGCAGTCTTGAAAGCGGGCTTGCCGAGGATGTCGTTGCCCCAGTCGCCGATCTTCGCGCCGGCCTTCTTGAAGGCCATGCGGAAGCCGTCTGCGGTCTTGAGGTTCGTGCCGAGACGGAGAGTCTTCCAGATGATCGGGAACTCCGCATCGCGAAGGCCATTCTTGGTCGAAGTGTAATACTCGTCGATGCGGCGCGCGATGAGAGTGGCCGCTTGCCCTGGATGTTCGATCGCCCATTGGATCGCTTCATCCGAGGCGAACTTCATCAAGTGATGATGCTGGACGAGCACGAAAGTGAGCGTCAAGGTCTGTTTTCCGGTAGCCATGGTTCGGGCTCCATATTCAGAGAACGTTGCCAGAGGCCGACGTTTATCGGCTTAGCCCTACATCTGTCCGTATTATATCATAAATTTACAATTTTGCAACAACAAAAAACCCTAAAGAAATAGGGCTTTTTGTTGTTTAGCCTAGAGAACTAGAGGCAAGGAGAGGTGTCGGATGCCGGCACGACCGTTTCCTTCTTCGAGGCGCCTTCGGAATCGACGCACCAGTATCCTCCTTCGAATGGAAGGTTCGCCCAGACCTTGTACGCTGTTGCCGAAGAGTGGCAGGCCAGGGTCACGGTGACAGGATAATTGGCAAGATTCGAGTACTGCACCATGCCGGATGGAACATCGACGAACATTCCCGATGCGCAATCGGCTGCGGTCGAGTACTGAGAGTTGGTACCGTAGTAGATCTCCGCAGAGCCGCGAAGAGACGAAAGCTGGGCCTTCACCTTGGCGTCATTTCCCTTTCCGCGGGCGGAGTTGAGAGATGCGAGAACGACCGAGGACAGCACTCCGATGATAGCAATAACCACAAGAAGTTCGATGAGGGTGAAGCCTCGTTCTCTCTTCTTCATAACGCCTGATAGATGGATCATTTCGAACTTTTCTTTATTTGATAAACCGTGCATTCATTATACTCTCCTCTCGCGAGGTTTGCTCGACCGTGTGGATAACTTAAGAGCTAGGCGGTGTTCGCGATATTGTAGATCGGAATGAGCACCGAAGCGAGGAGCGTGCCGACACCGAGGCCCAAGAGAACGATCATGACCGGCTCGATCAGGCCCACGAGCGTATCGACGGTGTTCATCACTTCGCGCTGGTAGAAGTGGGCCATGGTCTTCAGGATGGAACTCAGCTCTCCCGTTTCTTCGCCGACGCGGATCATCTGGACGAGCATGCCCGGGATCTCAGGATATTGCGAAAGCGACTGGGAAAAGGAGCTTCCGGATTTCACCGCAAGCAAGGATTCGTCCAGGATCTGTTTGTAAACGGCATTCCCCACCACGCTTCCGGTGATCTCGATGGCACGGGCCATGGGAATGCCCGAATGGACCATGGTATTCATGTTGTCGGCGATGATCGAGAGATAGAGCTTCTTGTAGAGGTCGCCGACATACGGCACGGACAGCTTGAAGCGCGCCCACTCGCTCTTCCCCGCCGGCGTGCGGACGTAATGAATGAAAAGGAAAACGACAATGACGAGGCTCGCCGCGAGGAGTACGCCGTAGTGAACGAGGAAGTTCGAAATAGCGAAGACGACCGCCGTGTAAAACGGCACCGGCGCGCCGGAATCGAGAAGGATGACGGAGATCTTCGGAATAATGACCGTGAACATGAGGATCATCACGCAGGTGAAGACGCCAACGACGAAGGCCGGATAGATAAGGGCGTTCTTGGCCTTCGAAACCACTTCGTAATTCCTGTCGAGATAATCGGCCAGATACTCGAAGGTCTCGTTCAATTTTCCCGTCTCTTCGCCGGCCTTGACCATGTTCACATAGAAGTCCGAGAAGGCTTCCGGATGCTTCGAAAGCGCTTTGGAAATAGAACTGCCCCCCTGAAGATCCTCGGCTACTTCCGCCAAGAGCTTTCGAAGATAGACGTTCTCGATCTCGGCGCCGAGAAGGGTGAAGATCCTCAAAGCCGAGACCTGGGCCTCGAAGAGGGTCGCCATCTGGCGGGAAAGAATGACGATATCTTTCGTCGAGACCTTGCTGCCGAAACTTATCTTCTCATACCACTTTTCTTCGTTCGCCGGAACGATGTCCGCGATGATCAGTCCCCGCTTCTGCAACGCATCGATAGCCACGTCGACGGATACCGCCTCGATCGAGCCTTCTTTCTTGGCTCCCGTATTTTCCAGCGCTTTGTATGTGTAGAGCATGATTCTGTGTACGTGTCGGGTTAGACCATCCGATCGAGGCTTTGTAAGTTCGAGGCGAAGGCCCGGGCATTCTCGACCGTGATCTCGCCGCTTCTGACGAGCTCTGAGAGCATGCGGTTGAGATCGATCATGCCTTCCGCCGACCCCGTCTCGATCACCTCATTGATCTCGTGCGTCCGCCCTTCGCGGATCAGGTTCGACACGGCGCTGTTGTTGATCAAAAGTTCGTAGGCCGGTATCAGTCCGCCCGAGATCCTCGGCACCAATCTTTGGGAGAAGATGCCGATAAGAGAAAGCGAGAGCTGCGTGCGGATCTGATCCTGCTGGTCCGCCTGGAAGGCATCGATGATGCGGTCGACGGTCTGAGCCGCGGTGTTGGTATGCAAAGTCGAGAGCACCAAGTGTCCGGTCTCCGCCGCGGTGACCGCTGCGGAAATGGTATCCGGCTCACGCATCTCGCCGATCATGATGACGTCCGCATCCTGGCGGAAGCTGCCCCAGAGCGCCGTATGGAAATCGGGCGTGTCCGTCTTCACCTCGCGCTGGTCGATGAGGGATTTCTGCGGAGTGAAGACGAATTCGATCGGATCCTCGATCGTAATGATGTGCTCGAGCCTGTCCTGGTTAATGGACTCGACCATCGTCGCGAGAGTGGTCGACTTGCCCTGGCCGGCAGGGCCGACGACGATGAAAAATCCCTGTTGTCGTTTGGCGAAGCTCTCGAGAATGTCCGGGAGATTCAATTCGGCAAGGGTCTTGATGCGCGCGGGCACGAGACGAAGCGCGATCGAGGTCCGACCCATGCCGAGGAAGGCATTGCCGCGGAAGCGCGAGCCATCCTTGTGCGTGTAGGCGAAGTTCGATTCTTTCTTCAGCGAGAAATCGCGCATATTCTCGGAAGAGAAGAACAAGGCCACGAGCCCGTCGAGTTCTTCCTGCTTCAGA
>JAQBRN010000015.1 GCA_028286465.1 Parcubacteria group bacterium
AACATGTCTGACACGAAGAGATCGGCTTCGGCATCGTAGCCCGAACTCGCGCCGCCTTTCATCACCTCATTGAGTACCACGCCTTCTTCCTTGCCGGCGTTCTTGGCGATCTGCCTCAAGGGTTCTCTTAAGGCTTCAATGACCGACATATATCCGGCGGCATACTCGCGGGCACTTGTACTTTCTGCCGTGTTTTTTGCCTCCGCAGAATTCCTATACGTAGTTTCGAGTTTATAAGAAACCTTACACAGCGCACTACCGCCTCCGGCAACGATGCCCTCGGCAATAGCCGCCTTCGTGGCATTGACCGCGTCTTCTATCTTCAATTTCAAATATTTCATTTCGGTCTCGGTGGCAGCACCGACGCGGATAACTGCCACGCCTCCGGAGAGCTTCCCTATGCGCTCATCGAGCTTGTCCTTGTCGAATTTCGATTTGGTATTCTGTCTCTGCATCCTGAGGCTCGACAGTCTTTCTTCGATGTCCGCTTTCTTGCCCTTGCCGCCGACGATGACAGTCGAGTCCTTGGTCGAGACGACGCGCGAGGCGCGGCCGAGTACGTCGAGTTCGGCATTCTCGAAGGTGAGGCCCGTATCTTCAGAAACGACCTTAGCGCCGACAGTGGCCGCGATATCCGCGAGCTGCTCCTTCTTCCTGTCGCCATACCCCGGCGCTTTGATTGCGAGCACATTGAAGCCGCCCCTGAGCTTATTGAGAACGAAAGTCGTCAGCGCTTCGCCCTCCACATCGTCTGCGATGATGACGAGTTCTTTCTTGCCTGTCGCGGCAAGCTTTTCAAGAAGCGGCAGGATCTCTTTAACGGTCGAGATCTTCTTGTCGGTCAGAAGGATCGGCGCATCTTTGTATTCGGCTTCCATGCGTTCCGCGTTCGTTACCATATACGCGCTCACATAACCCTTGTCGAACTCAAGCCCTTCGACCACTTCGCTCTCGATGCCGAAGGTCGGAGATTCTTCGACGGTCACCACGCCGTCCTTCCCTACCTTCTTCACCGTATCGGCAATAATAGAACCGATCTCCGAGGATTCGGCGGAAATAGTGGCTACCTGGCGCACTTCGGCATCGGTCTTAATGGGCTTGGCCATTTTCTTCAGAGCCGCCACCGCATCCTTCGTTGCCGCTTCGATACCTCGGCGGAGCCCCATCGGATTCGCACCCATCATGGTCTTCGCGAAGCCCGATTCGACGAGCGCCTGGGTCAATACGACGGATGTCGTCGTGCCGTCGCCTGCCACATCGTTCGTCTTCGAAGCCACTTCTTTCACGATCTCGGCACCCATGTTCTCGAACTTGTCCTTGAGCGTGATCTCTTTGGCGATCGTGACGCCATCGTTCGTGATCTGCGGCGCGCCGTACGGTCGTTCAAGCACCACGTTCCTGCCGCGCGGGCCGATGGTCACCTTGACCGCATTCGCGACCGTATCGACTCCTCTTTTAAGCGCGCTTTGCGCTTCGCCTTTCCACAATATGTGTTTTGCCATAGTGATGTATCCGAATTATCTGGTAATGACCGCGAGAATCGTCTCTTCCTTAAGAATATAGAGCTCCTCTCCGTCGACCGTCACTTCGTCGTACTGGTATTTCGAATAGAGCACGATGTCGCCGACCCTGACCGAGACGGGCACGAGCTTGCCGTCGACGTATCTGCCTGCTCCGACCGCGAGCACTATAGCTTCTGCGGACTTTTCCTTCTCGACGGACTCCGGGAGAATAATGCCGAAATTGTTCTTGCCCTTCTTCTCGGCTTCCGAAATAGGGCGGACAAGGATCCGGTCGCCGAGAGGCAGTACCTTCGGCTTCGAACTCGTGTCTGCCCGCTGAGTGATCTTCTTTGCAGGTTTTTTCATATGAATTCGAAATATAATCTCTTAATCGGCTCAAATATTAGTACAAACCGCGCGTAAGTCAACGAAAAGCCCGCCGATTTCTCGACGGGCAGATGTTCAACATCGAATGTCGAACATCAACTGACCAACCCCCGCTCTGCCTTCTCCGCAATTTGGCGCAGGGTACCTTCCATGCGGATGACCGACTCCAGACCATTCTCAGTATTCGCGATGAAGCGTTCGAGAGAGACCGACTGAAGCGCTGCGATCGAGTGACTAAGAAGCCTCTCCTTCGCAGTATTGAGCGCGAAGATTTTCTCGATCGACGGACCAACCGCCTCGAGGAACATCTCCCGAGAGACTGCGCGAGCGTGAAGCGCTTCGCCGCGCAACTCCTTGAGCTTAGCAACATCGAGATCCTCTTGCAGCCGGGATTCTTCCGCAGGCACGCAGGCCTCGATCTCATCGAAGAGCGCGAGAGTCGCCTTCTGTTCACCAAGAAGGATCTGGAGTTCGTGCTCGAACGCGTCCCGGATCTCCCGCGCATCCTCGGCAATGGAGAGCAGGCGCATCCGCGAGTCTCCATCAGCGCCCTTGGCTAGCTTTGTATTGCGCACCTGGATAGTTTCCGCTTCGCTTGCCTTCTGACGCATTCTGGCGATACGCAGCTCGAAAGCGGAATCCGGCCCGACGACTTCGCCTTTCGCTTTCCTGATCTCCTTTTTCATCCGATCAAGAACGCGCTGTTGGACCACTTCAAGCGTCGGAAGTGCGGGTCTGACGAAGGTACGCACGTCTTTCTGTGTCCGATACATCCAATATCCCGCTTCGCCGATCCACGGCAACAACGGGAGAAGAGGCAGTAGCCGAACCGAGGTTCCGGCGAGCCAATGAGACGGAAGCATAAGAGCAGGGAACATTGCAAAGTATGCGATGTGTCCCGAGTACTTTTCCATCCATCTGTTATACCCGTTGAAGTTATATGCTTCCCTCATACATCCACCGAGGAGACCGATACCAAGCCCGCTCAGAAACGTATAGAGACATCCCGCAGCAGCACCAGCCGCTGCGGAAAGAGTAATTTCCCACCAGATTGTCGCTCCGAGAGCCTGACCAATAATAACTCCTACTGGCAGAGTAATCGCCGAGGCAAGAGCAAAAGACCTTCCCCAATCGCGTCCATCGTTGGTAGCAATTGCTCTAAACCATTCCGACCATACCCTCTTCATCGCCTCGAGAAAGCCGAGCTTCTTTGGCTCATTTGCTTGGCTTAGTTCCGGCACTACTTCCTCGATGATCCTTTCGATGTTCGTTTCCACGGAATGCTCCGTTAGGGTTGTCGATGAACTTCTGACATGATTATACCTGTTTTGTAAGAAAAGTCAAACATATTATTTACACTGCGTAATCCACCATAAATCAACAAAAAGCCCCGCGGATGCAGGGCGTAAAGAACCGACTAATCTTTCTCCGGATGATAATAGAGCGCGATCTTCTGGATCGCGTCGTCGACCGGCACGAGGAGCTTCTGGCGGGCTTCGAAGGCAGCTTGGCGGGGATACGCTCTGCCATTCAGGTATTGCACGTATCTTTTTGCCAGAGCTTCTTCCTCATTACTGAGACTTCCGCCGCTGCAGAAGTAAGAGAAGTAGCATCCCAAGAGCTCGGCGACATACTGGCCGAAGAAATCACTCTCAGAAGTCTTGCCTTTGACAAGTGCACCGTATTCCATGGCGAAATACGCAGAACTTGATCTGACGACGGACTTCTCGTGATGATACGCATTCCGGAAATCCACTTCGAATTTCTTCAGCGTATCGAGATGTCCGGCGCCATAGCGTCCGCTGACCGCCGGGACGCTTTCCGAAAGCTTTTCTTGGAATCGGGGCGCGAAGAAGTGTCCGACTTCATGCGAAAGCACCTCGAGAATCTCTTGTGAAGTATTGTAGCCCGGCTTGAATGAGCTGAGTACGATACTTATTGCCGGAGAATCCTCGTTTTCATAAAACCTTCCAAGAACAGTGGTATCCGGCTTTCCTGCGAGGATCCATCTCAGAAATTCAGAAGGATGCGGATACATCTCGCGGGCCGCCTTCAAGAGATATTTCGAAACCGAATCCTGAGCACTCCTCAGCTCTTCCGTCGGAAGGCTATCGAGTTCTTTGAAGTACGCGATGGAATCCGCTGTCAGAGCACCGACGGCAACCACTTCAGCCTTATCCTTGGCCTGTTGCGGCACCTTCTCCTCGGCAAGGATCGGAGCCGAGGCAAGGGTCACTTCTTGATGATTCCCGAGAAATTTCTCGGAAATGACACCGAGCAAGAATGCCCCGACGACTGCAAGTGCGAAAAGAAATTTCTTCACTATTCCCCCATTTCAATGTAGTCTCATGAACTTATAGTATAAATATCCCTCTGAGTCAATGTTTGGGCCCGAAGGCCCTCGATTGCCGAAATCGCGGGAAAATGGTAAGCTGTTTCCCCGTAGGACATGATTACACTCCCCTACATTCAGATAACACTTTCAGTGCTTCTCGTCGTTGGAATTCTCTTCCAGCGCTCGGAAGCCGGACTCGGTTCGGCCTTTGGCATGGACACATCGAACACCCGCTATGCCCGCCGCGGCCTCGAACGAGTCTTCTTTCACGGCACGATCATCGTTGCGATCCTTTTTGCTGCATCCGTCTTCGCATCGCTCGTGGTCGGCCGTTAGCACCTTATGACATACTCGTCTCTCAGAGCGCTTCTCGTGAAGCGCTTCAGCCTCCCCAAGGAGCGCCCAATAAAGAAAGCCATCAGAAGCTTCTCTCCCGCGGAGAAATCCGTTTTCTACATACTGGTTGGACTTTTCATATTCGCTGCCATAGCCATGCTCTGGAAGGTCAACAATTCCTTCCTCATCGAGACGCCAGCTCGTGGAGGAACGCTCACCGAGGGCGTGGTAGGCAATCCCCGCTTCATTAACCCGGTCCTTGCCATATCCGAGCCGGACAAGACCCTTACCTCGCTTATTTATAGCGGCCTTGTGCGCACCGACAAGACCGGCGCCATACAAAACGACCTTGCGGATAATGTGTCCATTTCAGACGACGGCCTCACCTACACCGTGCACATCAGGCCTTCTGCCATTTTCTCTGACGGCAGTGCTGTCACGGCAGACGACGTGCTCTTCACCATTCAAAAGATCCTCGATCCGAATCTGAAAAGCCCCCTCTTGGGCGATTGGTCGGGTATCACTGCGCAGAAGGTCGATGACCAGACTGTTAATTTCATACTGAAGAAGCCGTATGCGCCCTTTATTGATAACCTGACCGTCGGCATCCTGCCAAAACATATCTGGAAGAATGTCACGACCGACGAATTCGCCTTTAGCCAGTTCAACACCCTCCCTGTCGGCACGGGCCCCTTCATGGTCGGAAGCGTGACGAGAAATTCGGGCGGCATTCCGGATTATTACGATCTCGTGCCTTTCGACAAGGCGATCGGAGGCGAGCCGTACATCGGGCACTACATCTTCAGATTCTATCCGTCCGAGCGCGACCTCTTGGCTGCGTACGACGGAGGCGACATCGATGCCATGTCCGGCATTTCTTCGGACGAAGCGAAATCCCTGAAGAACGCTGCGAACATTCTTTCTTCCCCGCTTCCGCGCATCTTCGGGGTCTTTTTCAACCAGTCACAGAACCCCGCCCTTTTGCAAAAGGAGGTCCGCCAAGCGCTCGATCTTGCCGCGCCGAAGGAAGATATCGTGAAGTCGGTTCTCGGCGGCTACGGCACGCCGATCGACTCCCCGCTTCCTCCATCACTCTTCCCCTGGACCCTGACAGAGAATCCAAAAAGCTCGGATGAGCGCCTTGCGGAAGCACAGGCCCTGCTTGCCAAAAACGGCTGGGTGAAGAATTCCACAACCGGCGTACTTGAAAAAAAATCAAAAAAGGATACAATAACCCTGTCGTTTTCTATCTCCACTGGCAACGCTCCCGAACTGACAAAAGTTGCGGATGAACTCCGCGATGCATGGACGAAGCTCGGCGCTTCGGTGGATGTCCAAGTTTACGAAACAGGCGACCTGAACCAAAACATCATCCGTCCTCGAAAGTACGACGCGCTCCTCTTCGGAGAAGTGGTCGGACGGGATGCTGATGTGTATCCGTTCTGGCACTCTTCCCAGAGAATCGATCCGGGATTGAATATCGCTCTCTATGCGAACTCGAAGGTCGACAAACTTCTCGAGGATGCGAGGAGGCAAAGCGATCCCGCGAAGCGCGACGCCGATTACAAGTCCTTCGATCAAGAGATCAGAAACGACGTGCCTGCAGTCTTCCTCTATGCGCCGAATTACATTGACGTCGTGCCGAAGAGCTTGCTCGCCGTTTCTATAGGGAATCTTTCGGTACCGTCCGACCGCTTCACGAGCGTGCGCGATTGGTATATCGATACGGACAATGTGTGGCAGATATTCGTTAAATAACACCTCGCCTTGCGAGACTTACCACTTACACCAATGAGAACCAACACCTTCGCGAAGGGCATGCGGGGAAAAAACACCCACAGAAGAAACGATAACGCTCTTCCGGCCAAGAAGCCTCACGACGTTATCCCTCCCCTCGCTCCCGAAACCATCCGCGTCGTCCCTTTGGGCGGCGTCGAGGAGATCGGCCGCAACATGACTGCTATCGAGTACGGCGATGACATCGTCGTCGTCGACTGCGGCATCCAATTCACCGACTCCGACTCTCCGGGCGTCGACTATATTTTGCCGAACGTCCGCTATCTCGAAGAAAGAAAGGGGCGCATCAGAGCCCTCGTCATCACCCACGGCCACCTCGACCATATCGGCGGTATCCCGTACCTTATCGAGCGTTTGGGTAATCCTCCTATTTACACGAGAGAATTCGGCGCCCTCCTCATCAAAAAGCGCCAGGAAGAGTTCCCTCACCTCGCACCGCTCGACATCCACATCGTCGATGCCGAGGACAAGTCCATTCCTCTAACACCGAATTTAAAAGTAAGATTCTTCGGCCTGACCCATTCCATCCCTGACTCGACCGGTATCATCATCGAGACGCCTTTCGGCGACATCGTGAACACCGGAGACGTCCGCGTCGACAACGAGAACGGCGTTCCCTCGGAGAAAGAGGTCGAGCAGTACAAGATGTTCAAGGATCGTAACGTCCTCCTCTTCACCATGGACTCGACCGGCATCGAGAAGCCGGGCTTCTCCCCTTCGGAAAATCACATCCTGAAGAACATCGATCAGATCGTCGGCACGGCACCCGGCCGCGTCATCATCGCCACCTTTGCCTCGCAAGTCGAACGCATCATCGAGTTCTTCCTCATCGCGAAGAAGTACGGCAAGAAAGTGGTCATCGAAGGCCGCTCCATGAGAAACAATGTCGATATCATCAAGCACCTCGGATTGGTCGACGTCTCGCACGTCATCCCGGTCGATGAAATAGAGAAGCATGCTCCGAACAAGATCGTCATGATCGCCACAGGCGCCCAGGGCGAGGAGTTCGCCGCACTTATGCGCATGGCGAACAAGACCCACAAGTTCGTGAAATTGAATCGCACCGACACCGTCATCCTTTCCTCTTCGATCATTCCGGGCAACGAGAAGTCCGTCGGCAAGCTGAAGGACAACCTCTACCGCCACGACGCGAAGATCATCACCTACCTCGACTCGGACGTCCACACTTCGGGCCATGGCAAGCGCGGAGAGCTCGAATGGGTGCACAAGCAGATCCCTTACAAGTTCTTCATGCCGGTCCACGGCTACCACTACATGCTGAAGCAGCATGCCGAACTCGCCCGCGCGCTCGGCACTCCGGCGGAGAACATCATGGTCCCCGACAACGGATCCATCATCGAAATCCAGGATAAGGGCACGAAGATCGTGAGGTTGAGGGAAAAGGCTCCTTCGGAAGACATGGTCGTCGAAGGCTTCACTGTCGGCGACGTCTCCGATGTTCTCATCCGCGACAGAAAAATGCTCGCCGAAGACGGCATGTTCGTCATCATCGCCATGGTCAACACGAAGACGGGCCGCCTGAAGAAGTCTCCGGACATTATCTCCAGAGGATTCATTTATCTTCGCGAGTCGCAGGAACTCCTGAACGAAGCCCGTGCCATCATTCGTAAGTCGATCGAGAACACCGCCGTCGGCATGAATCCGATCAACTTCGACTACGTCAAGAACGCAGTCAACGAAGACGTCTCCCGCTTCCTCTTCCAGAAAACCAACAAGAAGCCGATCGTCATCCCCGTCATCTTGAGCGTCTAAATTTCCAAGGCAAGGCCTTGGGAAGATTGACCGAAAAGAGCCTTATCTACAAGGCTCTTTTTATTGACACTACTTGTAAAACATGATTATATTCGCTCAGTTGTAAAGTCATTTCCTTCCACCGGAGCGGCAATGAATACGTACCTTAACGTCGGATTCTTCCTTCTACTCGCGGCTGAGCTCATCTACGGCTCTATACGCATGTACAGGAAGCGCGAGTACATGATGCAGGGCGATCCCACAAGCATTCTTTCCCTGACAGGAACTTTCCTCATACTTCTCATCGGGAGAGCATACTTCCCGAGCTACTTCGGACATCTCACGAAGTGGGCAGACGGCATGACGCTCATCGGATTCGCTTGCATGACCATGCTGGGTGAATGGTTCCAGAAACTCGAAAGAAAGCGCGGCTATCCCTTCCTTCGCAGTTGGGTAAGTGATGCATGGCATTCACGAGTGGTGCTCTTCATCCTTGGCGGACTTACCGTCGCCCTCGGCGCAGGACTGCACTACTTCCACAACCAAGCCATGACGTTCGGGTCGCCGAAAGTGTTTGGACTCGTCTTTATCGAAGTGGCACTCTACGCAGCGGGAGCGCTCATCATCGTTGCCGCCTTTCTGAGACACGGGACAGAGAAGCATAGCGCTGGCGCGTCGACATGACGCGCCTTTTTCTTTGTTATACTTTCCTCATGCACATCAGAGCATTCGAAAGGCGGGGCGCGCGCAAGGCCTGGCCCGTCTATCTTGCCAATCTTTTCTTCTCCCTTTCGTACGCCCTTATCCTTTACATCAATTCTTCCTTCCTTGGGAAGTTCTTCAGCCCGAAGGACGTCAGCCTCCTCTTCGTCTTCGCCGCGCTTGGGAATATCGTTTTCTTCTTCATCGCTCCCCTTCTGCTTCGCTCCATCGGCAATACCCGTACGCTCGTCTTCTTTCTTCTTCTTCAATACGCCGGACTTGCGGGCCTCATCGTTTCTACATCGTCCTTCGCGATCGCGGCTTCCTTCTTCCTCTATGGAAGCACGGCCATGATGGTCTTCTATTCCCTCGACATCTTCATCGAGGGCATCTCGAGTGACGCGCGGACGGGCGAGATCCGCGGCATTACCCTCACTCTCGACAATCTCTCTGTCGCCATCGCTCCGCTTCTCATTTCTGTCCTTGCCTTCGACGGACAATTCAAGCTCGCCTACTTCGCTTCCTCCCTTCTTATCCTGCCGGTCATTTTCATTGCATTCTTTTGTTTGAAGAAATTCGGTCCGGGTCACGAGAAGTCGCACTCGATCGGCCTGCCGTTCCTCGAATGGTGGAAGAGGGCCGAACCGAGACGGGCCACCATCGCACGCTTTGTCCTGGAACTTTTTTATGCCGTTATGGTGATCTTCGTCCCGCTCTACCTCTCGATCTCGATCGGCTTCAGCTGGCCGGTCATCGGTGTCATTTTCTCCTTTATGCTGCTACCGTTCGTCCTCTTCGAGCTTCCGGCCGGAGAACTTGCCGATCATTGGTGCGGGGAACGGGAGATCATGACCCTCGGATTCTTCATTATCGGCCTCTCGCTTCTCTCCATGCCCTTTCTCGGCACCAGCGCGCCTGTATGGGCCATCGTCCTCTTTATCTCGCGCGTCGGCGCGGCTTTCGTCGAGGTGACGAGCGAGGTGCACTTCTTCAGACATGCGC
Organism: Parcubacteria group bacterium; assembly: GCA_028286465.1. Classification (GTDB taxonomy): domain Bacteria; phylum Patescibacteriota; class Minisyncoccia; order Phycocordibacterales; family Zambryskibacteraceae; genus JAIFWN01. Next base: position 9,814 of record JAQBRN010000015.1, read on the forward strand.
ACAAGGATGATACCGGACTCATCTCCATCTTCCGCCTTACCCGTCCTACGGCCATTGCAGCGGGAGCACTCGTCGGAGGCACGCTCCTTTCAAGGTATTCGTTCTCGGCCCTCTTTTTCTGTTTGGCATTGGTCGTTCTCCTCGGCATGCACGAAAGCGCCCGCTTGAAAGACAGGTTATAATATCAAAAATGGAACATCCCCGATTCAAGGTCATCTACGGAGGCTGGTATCAGAGAACCACTCTCCACCTCACGGAAGTCTATGACCTTTTCGAGCGGGGCGCGTCGAACTTGAACCTTTCGAGGGAGAAACTCGCGGCCTTTCAAGAAGCTTTCGGATTCGCATCGGTCACGCGCGAAGCCGGCTACTTCGAATTCGTGAGAGCTCGAACGGCGGACGGCATCGAGGTGCGCTACTACGAAGACGGCTTGTACGTCGTCGAGATGGAATCGACCGAAGATATCGCCGCTGCCAAGGAGAAACTCGAACGCTATTATACAAGCATCTTGAGTCCTGCCATCGCCTATATCTTCTCGCTCGGCGCTCCAACGCCGAAGGTCTTAGCCAATATGAAAACCGCCCATCCCGTCGTGGTCAACGTCACGGGCGACACCCCAGAAAGCTTCAAGCCGGATGAGAACGCCTTCGGCAAGATCTATAGCACCCTCTCTTCGGGCGGTATTACCGTTCATAAAACTCCTGGATACATCTTCATCGTTGCGAAACCGGGCCTTGAAGCGATCATGCGGGAACTCGCCGAAATGCAGATCTTCTTCAGGGAATTCAAGGATCAGCTCGAGAAGTATCTTGCCGTTCATCGCACGATCTGGGAAGAGATCTCGAACGTGAAGGAGCGAAAGCTTCTCCGCGGCAAGGAAATAGAACCCGTCCGCTCGAAGCTCGACAGCTACCAAAAGGCCATCAGTCTTATTACCAACCGCATCAACCAGATGGGCTCCTATATCCGCACCCGTTCGGCCATTTCGAAGAATGCCGACATCGAAGCGCACTTACGAGACCTCTTCGAATTCAAGTTCGAAGTCCTGTCGGATACCCTCGACTATATTAAAGAGATCTGGAAGATGACGACGGACTACCTGAATTCCGCCATACAAAATATCGTCGAGATCAAGAGCCAGGCCGCAGCCCGCGGCATCCAGTCTCTGCAGGTCATTACCTCGATCGGCGTTATCTCTGGCATCATCGGCTACCTTTCGAAGAGCGACTGGCCGAAGGTCACGAATCTCGGAGCCATCTACTTCGCCCTTATCCTTGCCCTCACCCTTCTCATCAACTACTGCATTTCAAGCTATTACAAGAACAAGTCGTATACGCTGAAACTCGGAGACAGAGCCGAGGATTTATAAAACGAAAGATTAATATACTCCCAAAATCTTGAAGATCGGCGCCATAAAGGGGTCGAAGTGGGTACCGTAAACGATAGCGCCGCCGAGACCTCCCGTGACGGTGACGGCAATGAGTCCGAGAATGGCAAGCGGGATGATAATGTACGGACGCATGACGAAGAGCGAGTACCTCGACGGCTTCCACCATTCGAGAAGATACGTGATGCCGATGATAGCGAAGATGATAAGGGTGATGGTCGCGAAGGTCTGATGCATCGAGACAAGCGGTGCGCCGTGGACATCAGGGCCTGTTATATATGCAGCCACCGAGCCGAGCGAGCCGAAGATCACGAACATCGCCTTCACATAAAACCAGTACGGTTTCTCAAGCACCTTCCTGAAGCGAATGCATTCGAGCACCGCGTAGATGGTAAGAAGCGCGACCGGAAAGTGTACGAAGATTGGGTGTAGGTCCATATATGTGTTTATTATTTCTTATATTCTACCAGTTTTCCTGCCTGTATCTCAATCTTATCGGCGCGCCTCAATTTATGCGACTTCGGCAATATATCGATGTGTTCCGACCGGTCGAGTGCTTCCACCAAGCCAAAGAGTTCCTCCTTCGACGTCAGCCATCCGGTGCCGATCTTCGAAAGGTCATACGGCTTCGAATAGCTCACTAAGGTCTTCTTCCCGTCGGGCAGGAAGTATTCATGGAAATAGGACATCACAAGTTCCCTGATCGATCGGTAGACTGGTTCCCTGTACCTGAGCACTGCATGGTTCGTCTTCGAGAGAGCGCCCCAGAGGCCCTCGCGCCTGAAGAGA
>JAQBRN010000011.1 GCA_028286465.1 Parcubacteria group bacterium
TCTCGACCTCGTCTTCGATAGCGGGGATCTTGTTCCTCTGATAGTCGGTGCGGTTCTTGCCCATGAGAAGGACAGCTACTTCCGTAGCGATTCTTCCTGGAACTCTGCCGTTGGCGTCGATGGTGTGCTTGTTCATAATGTTTCTGTTTTTGGGTCTAATTGAAATTAGACGAATTCGATGACGGCCATTGGAGCGCCGTCGGTCTTACGCTGGATCATCTTCGTGATGCGAGTATAGCCTCCGGCCCGGCCCTTGTAGCCTGCCGCAAGGCCGCCTGCAGTGATCTTCTTGGCTGCATCTTCTCCGACGCGGGCGATGAGCAGGCGGCGGGATGCGAGAGTTTCCTTCTTGCCTAAGGTAATGAGCTTCTCAACGAAAGGCCTGAGTTCCTTGGCCTTGGCCTCGGTAGTCTTGATCTTCTGCTTCAGCACGAGCGAGCGCGCCAAAGACTTCATCAGGGCGTTCCTCTGGTTCTTTTCCCTTCCGAATTTTCTTTTGTTGTTTGCGTGTCTCATATCCTTGCTGTTTTCCTTTGTGAGGCTGCCAGTATACCTTATTTCTCCCCTATTTCAACGTGATGCCAAACTCTCCGAGAGCGGCGCGGATCTCCTAGATCCCCTTGTCGCCGAGGCCGTCGATATCATCGAGGTCCTTCTCCTTCTTCCGAGCAAGGCCTCCGACGGTGCGGATGTTTGCATTGGCCAAAGCATTCTGGGTGCGGGCGCTGATGTCTAAGGATTCGATACGGGTCTTCAATACTTCTGGATCGATATCCGAGCGAAGTGCTGCGGAAGATTCTTCGGGCGTCGACTCTTCTTCGACAGGCTCGTCTTCTTTGAAGCCGACAACGGCCTTCAGTTGGTTGATCATGATCTCGATCGACTGCACGAGAGCATCCTGAGGAGCGATAGTGCCGTCGGTCTCGATGTGGAGGCGGAGCTTGTTGAAGTCCGTCCTGTCGCCGACGCGCATGTTCTCCACTTCGTATGAAGCGCGGCGGATCGGTGTGAAGATGCCGTCGAGAGAAATGCTGCCGATATCAACGCGGTTCTTCTCGAGCATTTCCTTGGCAACGAAGCCGAGGCCTTTCTCTGCGGTGATCTCCATGTCGAGGTCGGCCGACTTGGTGGTCATCGTAGCGATGACCTGTTCAGGATTCAAAATCTCTACCTGGCCTGGGATCTCGAGATCGGCGGCGGTGATGGTCTTCTCGCCCTTGGCTTTCAGGGTAAGCGTCTGAGGCTCATCGGTCGTGAAGCGCATGCGGATCTTCTTCAAGTTAAGGAGGATGGTGATGACGTCTTCCTTGACGCCCTCGATGGTCGAGAACTCGTGCGAGACGCCCTTGATCTTCACATTAGTGACGGCGACGCCGGGAAGCGAGCCCAAGATGATGCGGCGAAGCGAGTTACCGAGCGTATGTCCATACCCAGGGTAAAGACCCTCGATCTCGTAGATACCGGTGACCCCTTCCTCCTTTATGATCTTCGGCTTCGAAGGCAAAACGATGTGGTATTCAGCCATGTAAATGTTTAATTATATTCTTTAAATTATACGCTATTCTTGCGTTTGTAGCAACTTCGTGTCTTATCTTGAGTAGTACTCAAGCACCACGGCGAGGTCGAACTGCGCTTCAGTAGGAACAAATGTCGGCAAACCCGTAACCGTCGCCTCGCGCTTCGAGGACTCGACCTTGATCCACGACGGAGCGGAGCTTCCCTTCTGGCGTTCCTCGACGTCCTGGAAGAGGGCGCTCTTCGAGCTTCCTTCTCTGATGCCGACGACGTCATTCTCTTTCACTATCATTGATGGGATGGTAACGCGGCGTCCGTTGACCGTGACGTGCCCATGGCTTGCAGCTTGGCGCGCCTGAAGGCGGGTTTTCGCGAAGCCTGCCCTGTAGAGGGTGTTGTCGAGACGAGTTTCGACGGAGCGGAAGAGCGACTGGACGGGGTCCTTTTCAAGAAGGGCCTTTTTGGCGTACTTTGAGAACTGCTTCTCGGTGACACCATAGGTGAAGCGGGCCTTCTGCTTCTCAAGGAGCTGCTGACCGAATTGAGACTTCGGACGGGTCGGCATGGTGCCGGCCTTCTCCTTCCTCGAATTCGTCATGGCGAATCTCGGGGTCTGGGTCTTCTCGTATATTGGTGCGCCGACGCGGCGCGCGATCTTGTATCTAGGTCCTGTTTTCATATGTATATGTTATGCCTCTCTTTATGCCCTTCGTGGTCGAGGCGGCTTCGGGCCATTGTGAGGGACCGGAGTCATGTCGACGATGGTCGTGAGGTTGATGCCCTTCGAGATAAAGCCGCGAATGGCAGATTCGCGGCCGGAACCGACACCCTTCACGACGACGCGGACTTCCTTCATGCCGAAGGCAGCTGCTTTCTCGCCGAGAACTTCGCCGATCTTCGCTGCTGCGAAGGGAGTTCCCTTCTTAGCACCGCGGAAACCGAGCGCGCCGGACGTCGACCAGGCAAGAGTATTGCCCTTCGTGTCGGCGAGGACGAGCTTCGTATTGTTGTATGTCGACTCAACGTTCAAAATGCCGCTCTCAAAGCGCTTTTTCGATGAAGACTTTTGTGCGGATGCGGCAACTGCGGCAGTATCGACTACCGGTGCCTCACCCTCTGCGGTTGTAATTTTTTTCTTTCCCATAACTCAATCAGTGTTGTGTGTGATTACGTGTGTTTTATGTCTTCTCGGCGACCCTTCTGCCCGTACCCATGGTCTTTCTCACATTGCCTCGGCGGGTTCTCGAGTTCGTCTTCGTTCTCTGTCCGCGTACCGGGAGGCCGCGAGTGTGGCGGACGCCTCTGTAGGCCTTGATGTCCTTCAGGCGCTTCACGTTTGCCGAAACTTCTCTCTTCAGGTCTCCTTCGAGGGTCAAGGTCTCAATGATGACGCGGATCTTGTTCTCTTCTTCGATAGAAATGGCGGTAGGTTTCTTCGACCCATCGACACCGGCATCCTTAAGGATGGACACGGCACGGGAACGGCCAATGCCGAAGAGGACCGTGAGGCCGATATCAATACGCTTTTCGTCTGGAATGGTGATGCCGAGGATTCTCATTAACCTTGTCTCTGTTTATGGCGGGCATTAGCCTTGCAAATCACATACACATAGCCCTTTCTGCGGACTATTTGGCATTGTGTACACATTTTCTTGACTGATGCCTTTACTTTCATAGGAATTGCTATTTTAGCTTAAACCGAGTTTTTTGTCTAGAGACGCTTTACGATCCGGGCTTTGCCGCCATAGGGCTCGAGCTCCAAGGACACTCTGTCTCCGACCAAAACACGGATTCGATGAAGGCGCATTTTGCCCGAAAGGTAGGTCAAAATAGGTTCCTGTTCCCCGTCGATCTGGACGCGGAACATGATATTCGGCAAGGCTTCGACGACGGTACCGGTGCGCTCGAGTTCTTTATTGGTAGGCATTACAAGGATTCTATACCGAAATGGCCGTATTTCATAGCTACTTAACGGGGTTCTTCTTTATGGTGATGTCGCTAGGGAGGCTTGGGAAGGATGTTTTCCAGAACGGACGGATGATGGCGTCGGCGCTCGCTACCCCGGGATAATTTTTAAGGATCGAACCGAGATCGTTCTTGCTCTGTCCCGAAAGGTCTTTCTTGAGAGCCGCTTCGTCGACTACCCACACTGCGGTCGTGGTGCCGGAAACCTGGAAGCTGATCTGGGTAGCGGTGAGGAGGTTGTCCGGAGCCGAGCCCGAGAAGGAGAATGCGAGATCTTCAAGATTCGGAATGGCGATGGTCTGACTTGCCGGGAGAGAGAGCTTTTTGTCCTTTATATATTCATCGAGATCGCTTCTCTTGAATATCACTCCGAAGAAGTCGCCCTTTTCATTGATATTGACCGTACTTCCCGTCGAGCTCGACTGGGGCAGGTCTGCGTAAGCAATAGTTGAAAGGCTTGGGAAAAGTACGAAGTCGGCGGGAACCTGCGCCTGCGCTTCTTCTATAAGCTCGGTTTTGAGCGAGGCTTCGAGGCTCGTTTTTCCTGCGGCGAGGGCTTCGGGAGTGACTCCCTTCTCCGTACCGACGAGTCCGCCCGTCATAGGAGTTTTCGATCGAGCGTAGATAGTCGAGAAGCGCGCATCACCCTTCAATCCCGGCAGGGTAAAGTCGGTCAAACCGATGTTGTAGCTTTCGCCGGGCTGATCGGCCGTCACGGTAATCTCAAGTGAGCCTGGTCCGGCAGAGGTCTTCCCGGGAATAGAGATGTCTTGTCCGACCCTGTAGATCTTGCCGTCCGTCGTTTGGAAGCGGGTCGTCTTCACGAGCGTTTGTGGCGCGGCGCTTGCGTTGTTATAAACAATGATGCTGCCGCTCGCCTTTCTCGAGACCTGTGTTTCTCCGGAGGCTTGGACTGCAAGACCCTTTTGGTCGGAGATCTTCACGACGCTGAAGAGAAGGATGCCGTCTCCGCCGGTTTTGTATGCTGTCAGAATGTCATTTGAGAATGTGAGCGGAGCCGACTTCGGCGTATAGGCAAGCGTCGCGCTTCTCATGAAGGAGAAGACGGCGAAGACAACGACGATAAGGCCTACAGCCGCCGCTATCCAGATGCCTTTCCGAGATGAGCCGTTGCCCTTCTTCGGCTCTCTATACATCGAGGCCTTCATGCGCGGGAGGACTGTTTCCCTCACCGGTTCGCGCACTTCTTCTTCAACGTGCTCCTTATGGATGGGTATTTCTATACCGTTCTTGCCTTCGTGCACGGGCTCGCGATCTTCCGCGCGGCGCGATCGATGACGTCTGTCCTCGGGAATAGGAACATCCCTGATGGATCGCTTGCTCGAAGGTATGATATCTTCAACGTTTCTAGGCATTGCTTGTTGTATTGTATCTCATAATACCTCTTCGCGTTTCTCAGAACTGGGGAGAAGTCATAAGAAAAGATTCGAGAAGGTCAGAAGAATGGCCAGGCGCTCGTTCGGAAGAGCAGTGCCGTCGAACTTCACCATCTCCCTTATAAAGCCGTTCTCGGAACCGAACGGGATGATACGCGCCTTCGGCAGGAGCGATCCGAGGAGATCTTTGCTCCCTGGATAGTCATCCGATATTAAGAAGACGTTCCCGGATGAGAATTCTTCCGAACGTTCCTTCGAAAGTTCGTTCCAAAAGGCATTCCATTCGAGCTGTTTTTCCTTCAGGCCCAATGTCCCCAATGGCATCGAGTGGTGCGTATGGAAGGCGCCCTTGTTCATGGAAAGAATATCCGTGGTGTGCCCGGTCATATCGACGAAGAGCGCCGGCTCGATATCCTGGAAAGCATGATCGACGACTTTCGAGAACATGACGGTGAAATTCTGCGGACTGACCCCCTCCTTGATGCCGAAAGCGCGGATGATCTCGTCTTCGATCTGTCGTAAGAGCCGTACCTGCGTGGCGCTGTGAAGACCCTGATCGCTTGCGAAGAGTTCCATGTCGCTCTCGTAGCGCCCCATAAGATCCGAAACGAAGTCCGACTGCGAATTGCCGAGCTTCGATACGAACCAAGGAGAAGAAAAGGAAATAATGCAGTGGTTGATCGAGCTCGGATATCCCTTTTTACTTAAAAGAAGCGTCCCTTCTCTGAAGGCAACGCCGAGCGCATCACGAAGAGCGAGGAGCATGGCATGCTCGATGCGCACGAAGTCGAAATCGGGTTTATGAGCGAACGGCACGCGAGTGGTGACCACAAGCTCGGGCAGAGCCTGTTCGCGCACGCCCGAAAGTCCGACCCCGACGGACGCCGAAGCGATATCGACGAGAAGGACGGAGTGCGTATCCGGTTTGGAGAAAATACCCATATGAATATTCTACACTAATCCTTGATCAAAATAATCCCGATTATGAGGAGGCAAAAGAGGAAAAGTTTCTTATGAATATTCTTGCGGTGAAGATTCTCTTTGAATACTCGCGGTAAGAGCGTATGGCCGGCCATAGCATAGAAAAGAAGAAAGAATGGAGAGGTCATGGTAATCCCCTTCACGACGCTCACCGAGGTTACGGAAATAGCCGAACTCTCGGTCAATTGTCCGAGGAAAGTAAAGCCCTCTTCGATAAGGAAAATCGGTGAAAGCTTCAGAAAGAGCGGCCAAGAAAGCATTACGTCTCTGCGCACTCTTTTGAGAAAAAGGAGCGATACACCGAAGACAAGACATAATGCCGACTCCCCGATCACGGCCGTGCTTACGGTCACCCCTTCATCGAAGAGAAGCTTCAAGAGCACTCCCTCGAAAGCGAGAAAAAGGGCCGCGACCGTAATAAGCCACACCGCCTTACTGAATCGGAAGCGGCCTTTCGAATTGTGAAGCGCGAGGCTAAAGACGCTTACAACGATAAGCGCGATACCTATGTACTGTCTGACGGCAAGCATTTCTCCAACGATGAGGAATGCGAGTACGGGCACGAAGATCCTTTCAATAGCGAGAAAGGCTATTGCCACGGAGGTATCATCGGTCTTGAGCGCTTTGTAGTATGGGATGAGATATCCGAAACCCACAAATCCCAAAGCAAGAAATATCGGAAGAGTACGGAGCGGCGGAATGACCGGAGGATTCAAGAAAAACAGAACCGGCATAAAAACAAGATTGAAAAGTGACGCGTAGAAGGTCAGCGTCAGCGGATGCCGGAATGCTTTATTGCTGAGGAAGTTGTCGAGCGTTTCTGCGACTGCATAGAATGCGGGCGCGATAAAGGCGAAGAAAAGCCACATTTAAAAATTGTAGCACCTTTTATTCCATGATAGCTTTGATACGACGCACACCGGCGGAGACCGCTTCCTCCTTTTGGATTTTAAAGCGACCGAGTTCGGACGTATTCGACACATGCGGCCCGCCGCAGAACTCCTTGCTATAGGCAGTCTCAAGCGAGTCGCCTATATAGTAGACTGAGACTTCATCAGGATACTTCTCGCCGAAGAAATGGAGGGCACCCGTTTTTTCTGCTTCCGCCTTCGGCAACACAACTTTGTTCATCGGTAGTTTCGCTTCAATCTTTTCATTCACGATATCCTCTACCTTTTTCTTTTCCTCGTCGGTCATCTTGCGCGAGAAGGTGAAGTCGAAACGCAGACGCTCCGGAGTGATGTTCGAGCCCTTCTGTCCCACTTCGTCTCCAAGCACATCGCGAAGCGCCTGATGCAAAAGGTGCGTGGCGGTGTGATACTTCACGCTCATTTCGGAGTTATCCGCCATGCCGCCTTTGAACTTTTGTTCGGCGCCTGCACGGGAGAGATCTTGGTGGGCCTTGAATTTTGCATCGAACTCGGCTTTGCTCATGATGTTTGAAACTCCAGAGATATTTTGTGTAGTGGTTGTCCCTCTTTCTCTATGAAGTTCCTCTGTAAGCTCGTAAGGAAAACCATGAGTGGTAAAAAGCGTAAAAGCATCTGTACCCTTTTCGAACTCCTTAAGGCCGGCGTCTAATGTCTCCTTGAATTTATGTATCTCGTCGTGAATGGCCGAAAAGGTTCTGTCCTGATCGAAAGTATAGACTCCCGCATAGCTCGGATGAAGCATGACGGAAAGAGCAACTTCGTGCAGGGTGCCCAGATCAAGATTCAGATTACGAGCTTTCAGATATGCACGACGCAAGAGACGACGAAGAATATATCCGCGATCGCTGTTGGCCGGCAGAACTCCATCATTGATCATAAAGACCGAAGTGCGGATATGATCCGCAATGACGCGCGCACGACTGTCGCTTCGGATAGTTCCTTCCTGAATCTTCTCCATCAATGTCGAAAAAAGGTCGGTATCGAAAATGTTTTCCTTATGCTGAAGCACCATTGCCAAGCGCTCAAGTCCTGCGCCGGTGTCAACGTTCTTTTGGGGAAGTTTGCCGATGACCTTCCCATCCTGCTTCATATATTCCATGAATACGTCGTTCCAAATCTCGACAACCTTCTGTTCGGCATCTGCTTTCATATATTCCTCCTTGCTCATGTCTCCGAGACCTTCCGAGGTGATGTCGTAGAACATCTCCGTATCTGGTCCGCATGGGCCGCTATCTCCGGCGCTCCACCAATTCGACTTCGCGCTCATAAAATAGATCCTGTTTTCAGGCATATATTCTTTCCAGATATTGAAAGCTTCATCGTCACGCGGAGCGTTCGCATCGCCTTCGAAGACGGTTATATAAAGTCTCTTCGGATCGAGACCGAAACCCTCTTCTTTATTGGTGAGAAGCTCAAAACTCCACTTGATGGCTTCTTCTTTGAAGTAATCACCCAGTGACCAGTTGCCAAGCATTTCGAAAAAGGTGTCGTGCGTGTTATCACCGACTTCGTCGATATCCTGAGTGCGTACGCATTTTTGTACGTCTGCAATTCTCTTTCCTGCCGGATGCGGTTCGCCCAAGAGATATGGCACAAGAGGCTGCATGCCTGCCGTATTGAAGAGTACGGACGGATCGTTCTCGGGCACGAGCGATGCAGAAGGAATAATGGCATGCCCCCGCTTTTCGAAAAAGGCGAGGAAGCGCTTCCTGATTTCTTCTGAATTCATAAGGAGAATATAGCAGTTTTCTGGTCAAATGAAAAAGGCCTCGGAAATTCCGAAGGCCTAAGCAAGTTACCGATCACTTCAGGCACTACTGCAAGGAATGACGTAGTTTAAGCCGCGAGTGTATGTCACAAGACCCCACACGCGCGCGATCTCCTCGACTTCCTTGTGAGTAATGTCGCGAAAGGTCAGAAATGGTTCCGAGCCACTGAACGATAAGTAGGCTCTTCCCACAGATTCATCCTTGAATCGCTTCTGCTTATGTTCTCCGGAATTCTCCGAATCGTCGGCTTTATCATGTGGGACAAAGTCGAGGGTGAAGTGGTTTCCGGGTCCATAGCCATATGAGAAAAGCATGAGCCTGGGATTTTCAAGCAAGAATGGGGCGTCTCCTCTAGACATAGGTGCCTCTCAGGGTAAGAATGGTCAAACTCTTGTGTGATCCTAGCATCTTATATATCAAATGAAAAACCGAGCCTAAGCTCGGTGCGTACTCATCGACGGCTGCTCTCTGAAGGCTTTCATCCAGCAGCGGATGAACCAGTAGAGACCCGGAAGAACAATAAGCCATCCGGCATTCCCCGTCAGAACACGAGTCACCATTTCGGGGCTCATGATCTTCTGAAGGAGATAACTCGCGGCATACCCAAGCAGGAGGATGATCAAACCAGCTCCTCCGAACCCAATGACGCCGACGTACAAGACCAGCTTCGCGTACCATTTGATGTGATCCACATTGCTCTCCGGTGGAAGGGTTACAGGTCCTTCAGTTCCTGATCGTTCCGATAGATCTTCACGAGCTTGTCCCGAAGAAGATCGAAGCTCTTCGCTTCGCCGTCGGTGAGCTCGGTTTCCTCAGGCACTTTCTCGTCACCGAGCCGGACACGGATACTTTTCAAAAGATTGTCCAAGTGCCTGGCGACATCGCCGACTTCGTCGAAGCGATCTGCCGGATTGCCGTGCGGAGGAGGATTCTCGTGTGGATCTTCCTTTCCGAGCCGGGTAATGGCCTTCGACAGCACATTGATCTGTTTCCAGGTCCGTTTCATCGGCGCTCCAGTCGGGTCTTATATTAAGATACCACCTTTAATCTATTTGTCAATTATCGTTTTAAGTACCTTGAAATCTTCCTTGAGCGTTTCCTTAAGGGCTTGATTATAGATAGCCGCAGCCGGATGGAAGAGCGGCACGAACTTCACCTTGCCGTATGGAGGTTCGGCGTCGAAGACCTTCCCGTGCAGAGCCGAGATGGGTTCGACTTCTAAACTCAAGCCGTAACGATTCATGATGTAGATCATAGAGAAGCGGCCGAGCGTTGCGATGACCTTCGGTTTAATGATCTCGATCTGTCTATCGAGGAATGGCGCATAGAGCTCTATCTCATCCGGAAGCGGGTCGCGGTTCTTGGGCGGACGATCCTTCACGATATTCGTGATGTAGACCGTGTCGCGCGGAATACCAACTGAGTCCAGAAGCTCGTTCAAGAATTGTCCCGCCCTGCCGACGAAGGGTCTGCCGGTCTTGGCTTCGTTCTCTCCCGGAGCTTCGCCGATGAACATGATATCGGCATCATGGCTCCCCTCTCCTATGACAGGGAAGGTCTTGTTCTCCCTGCGTTCGTCCGCAAGAGCAGAACCCTTAAGTGCAATGACCTCTTCCTTTATATGTTTGAGCGCTTCGGTTTTCTGATCCATAGCGTAAGAGCTCTAACGATTCTCCGTGGCGTCGGGTCGCTCTTCTCCTTCCCCTGTGATGTAGTGCTCAATGAACCAAAGGACGGTAAAGGCGAAGAGCGTGACGATAGTGGTGAAGACCGCGAGCGATGCGTATCCGAAGCCGACCGCCGCACCGATGCCCGCAGTGATCCAGAGGCCCGCTGCGGTCGTCAGTCCGACGGTGTGTTCCTTATTGTGAAGAATAGCGCCGCCTCCGATGAAGCCGATACCCATGATGAGTCCCTGAAGGACATACATCTTGCCGGGAGAGCCTGGATCGGTCAGAGGCGATGCCAGCCGCGAGAGAATGATGAAAAGGCATGCTCCCATCGAGACGAGCGCATAGGTGCGCATGCCGGCGGTTTTCTTGGCGAAGGAGCGTTCGAGTCCGAGGCAGATGCCGAGGAAGAGCGCAAGTAATATATCGAGGAAGGCGGTCATTATTTTGTGGGATCGTAATGTTTATAAATTTCATCGAGAAGTATCGGGCTCTCAAGGATCATCTGATTCAAATTCCCCTTCTCGGGATAATTCCATCCTATCATAGTCAGGTTCTCGCATTCGCCATACTGGATGGCGGTCGAGGAGAATTTCGTGTTCGTGATAAGAATGCCCTGGTCGAGCTTGCGTCCGGGCTTGCCATAGTCGAATGTGCCGTGCTTCAAGTCGTCGAACCGGGCCTTTACATATAGGGCTACTTTGATATCTGACTTCGTGCCGAGCTCGTTGTGGAACTTGGCCTCGCACATGATGAGCTTGTCTTCATTCCACGCCACGACATCGACCTCGTGCGCTACGCACTTGCCCATGACGGTCTGATCGGTTGTGACTTCATATCCCTTCTCCTTGAATACTTCGGCCACGAGCTTCTCGAACGGGAAACCCGTCGGTCCGATGTGCATCACTGCCCGGCGCAGCGAATAGCTCTTGGCGATGTGCTGGTTCAAACCGGCGAGGATCTCGAAGGCATGCTTGTAGATGTCCGATGTCGACATGCCGTCATGAAGCTCCGCGATGATATGGTCGATCACCTTCTCCGCAGCGTCATCGGTCGCGCCGGAATTGACGAGCGAGGAACGAAGTTTCTCGACGTTGAAGGCTTCTTTCTGGCCGTTGGCCTTGCGGATAGTGACTAGCCGCGTGTCTGCTTCGGGATTCATTCAGGCCATTATAGCACCACCAAGACACTCGACGCCCTTATAGAAGACGATGGATTGCCCCGGTGCGGCTGTCTGAGGTGCTTCGAATATAACTTCGTTTTCGTGAATTTCGACAGCGAACTTCTCCTGCCTGTATCTGATACGCGCTTCGGCTTCAGCAAGAGGATCATGTATCCGGTTCATGTCCTTGATAGGCATGCTTCGCGGTGAATGCAAAGCGATCTCTGCCGGCTTGTCGGAAACGGTGATGGTATTTCGCTCAAGATTCTTCCCAATAACAAAGTACGGTTTCGAATCGGAGGTCTTCCTCGTAATTTCGAAGCCGTGACGTTCCCCGAGCGTATACAGAAGTGCGCCGTTGTGGGTACCGATTACTTCCCCGCCTGTATCGAGCACGCTGCCCTTTCGAAGATCGATGAAGTGCGAAAGGAATTCTTCGATATCCACATCTCCAAGAAAGCATATCCCCTGGCTGTCCTTCTTCTCGGATACCGGCAGGCCGAATTGCTTGGCGAGGCGGCGCACTTCCTTCTTCTCTAAATGTCCAACGGGAAAGAGCGTGTGAGAGAGGTCGTCTTGAGTAAGCATCCACAGAAAGTAGCTTTGATCCTTCTCTTTGTCCATTCCTTCTTTCAGTGAAGCGCCATCGGTCTGTGCATAGTGGCCCGTCGCAATAAAGTCCGCGCCCATCTCTTTGGCCTTCTTCCAAAAGGCACCGAATTTGACCACTCTGTTGCACATCACGTCCGGATTCGGTGTGCGGCCTTTCCTGTACTCCTCGATCATATACTCGGCCACGCCCTTCTTGTATTCTTCTTCGAAATCGAAAAAGAGAAACGGGATATCGAGATGCGCCGCCACCCGCATGGCGTCTCTCCTCTCTTCTCTCCAGGTACAGGTAATAAAATCCGGCGACCAGGTCTTGATGAAGATTCCGGTGACGTCGTAACCCGCTTGCTTCAAAAGCGCGGCAGAAACGGCGCTATCAACGCCACCCGAAAGACCGACGAAGACCTTTGCCCCCTGCCTGCCGACAGGCAAATCAGAGATGCTTCTGGATGTTTGTCTGATGTTCATCGAATGTTTTCGCATAGTACATTTTCCCGTCCTTTCCCGTCAAGAAATAATAGTAGGGCGTCGTAGTCGGATGTATCGAAGCATCGATCGATTCTAATCCCGGATTCGATATGGGAGTCGGCGGCAAACCCTTATAAACGTAGGTATTGTATGGAGAATCGAATTTCAGGTCCGCCTGAGTCATATCCTTCGACTCTTTGCCGTCGATGTACGTCAGCGTGGCATCGACCTGGAGGGGCAGATCTTCCTTGATTCTTTTCCAAAGGATGCCCGAGACGATGTACTTGTCTGCTTTGGTATTGGCTTCCTTCTCTATAATGGATGCCATGGTGATGATGTCTTTCTGTGAACGCCCCGATGCGGCGATCTCGCCCGTCAGAGGGAAAATGCGCTTCTGGAAATTATCCTTGAGAAGCGCGATCGTTGACGTAGCCGAGGCATTGAGCCCGATGAAGTAGGTGTCGGGGAAGAGATAGCCTTCCGGCGCGAGCGAAAGGAATTCTCTATGATCGAAAAGGGCGAAGCGGGCATCGAAGAGATTCGAAATTTTCTTCGCGGTGAAGCCCTCCGGAATGGTCACCTTGAAGCGTTCGATCTGGCGATCTCCCCGTACGATCCTTTCGGCGATCGCA
Source organism: Parcubacteria group bacterium (assembly GCA_028286465.1). Lineage (GTDB taxonomy): Bacteria > Patescibacteriota > Minisyncoccia > Phycocordibacterales > Zambryskibacteraceae > JAIFWN01. The sequence continues at coordinate 13,101 of JAQBRN010000011.1, forward strand.
TAGACGCTCTGCGGATACGGCATGTAGTAATCGCCGGACTGGAGATTCTTCTCTCCGCCGAGAGCGACGGCGACGGTTCGGAACCACGAGGCGTTGCGTATCACGCCCGCGTCTTGAAGCGAGCGAGAGACCTCGAGAAGTCCCGCTCCCTCGCGGATCGTCACGATGCCATGCGCAGGAAAGTTCTTCGGCGGTGCCGAAACCGCCACGAAAAAGAATAGAAAAAAAAGACCGAAGGCCGCAGCGTAGTGAACGGCTTTGAATCGCGAAATATCGATGGCGGAATTCATTGTTAAATCGGAAGATTCGAAGGAGCCTCGGCTTTCTTCGAAGGAATACGCGTAAGAGTCGGTGTGGCGGCAACAAGTCCCGAGGGGAAGTGCCAGAGTGTCGCCAGCTCCTCCGTCGTCAGGATAAACGGCTTGCCGTGGAAATTCTTAAACGGTGGATGAAAGAACGATCGGCGTTTGTATGCTTCAAGAAGCTTTCGTTCGTTGTCCGCTCTCATCCTTCCGCCGAAGTCCTGCCACGGATATGCATAGGCCGAACCGAAGTCGGGTCTGAATCCGTTCGATCCCGGCGCGTTGAACTGCATGACCGAGCCGATAATGCCTCCGATATTCGTCGGGTTGTATGCCTCCTTCGATGCGAAGTACGTAGCCCGGATCATGGTGTCGAAGGCGACCTTCGCTGTCGTGCGCTCGATGGCTGCTATGGTGTCTTGCTGTCCCTTCGAGAGAGAGACCATGGTGCTTGGCTTCTTGTCGTCTTCGCTTTTGATCTTCCCCTTGTCGACGATGTCCTGGATCTCTTTCTTGATGGCATCCTTCCAGTCGGGTTTCGGCACGATGCGTCCGAGACTGAGTCCCTCCTTGGCATGCGCCTGGATCATGATCTGGATCCAGGCCTGCTCCCCCTTTTTCAAAGAGCCCAAGAATTCCAATGTCGAAACGAGCGGATCGTGCTTGTATTCTTCTTTCGGATCCCTGTCGAGACCGTAATCGATGTAGGTTTTGATGGGATGAGGATCGGCCTTGGTCAAAGTGAATTGTCCGAACCAGCCGAAAGTTCGCTCGGCGGGATTGTAGTGGACGGCGAGTGCGTAGTCGGGCACCTCGTGAACTTCGATGTTCGGGAACTGCGCATAGAGTTGTGTCTCGATGCGGCTCTTATAGCCCTTCGTCGTCCATATGTAGAAGTGCACGATGCCGTCGATCGACACGAGTTCGAGCGAGAACCAAACGCGCATGGCGCCCTTCCAATAGACCGCAATCAAGTTGCCTGTGACTGGGTTGTAAAGCGTATTGAGGAAAAGTTCCATAGCGAAGGGCGACTTCAGCATGTCGCGAGGAATGCGAACTTCGAGAAGCACCGAGCCCTGCTCCTTCACCCAGGCCCGCTGTTTATAATGCAGCCAGAAATCCCACCAGACAGTGACGAGAAGGATAGGCACCCACACCGGAGCGGCTCCGAAGAGTGCATGAAAGACTTGTCCGGAAAATCCTGTGCTAAGAGCCGAGAAGAAACTGTTGAGCATCGCTAAATTCTACTAGAGTTTTATGAAAAATCCCATCGAGTGACGGGATTTGTTTAAGCGTTCGCGTATTTGCCCTCTTTGTCTTTCTTGAAGAACTTGTTGTTCTGAAGATTGACGAGAATGGTGTTCTCCTTGACGTAGCGTTCCTTGAGGACCTTCTTGACGATCTCATCCTTGGTGAGAGGGCCTTCCTTGTCGATGATTTTCTTGATGACATCCTTCACGACGCCTGACATGTAGCCCCACTCCGCGAGAGCGTAGAGGCCGCGGCCGACGAGGACAAAGCGAGGATCCTTAATAAGTTCGTTGTGGGTGGTGGCAACGTGCGCCTTCTTGTCGAAGTATTGCGAAATCGCCTTTGCTACTTCCTTGAAATGGATCGGGGAACCGTGCTTTCGTATGACGAGGAAGGCATAGTCTCTCATGCCCTTGGCATTGACGTTCGGGGACGCGGTCTTGCCCCATTCGCCCAAAGGATTCTTGCCTATTTTATGAGAAATGGAGAGCCAGCGCTTGATGACCTCTTCGTTCTTGTACTTGTCGTTCATGTCCTTCACTTCCTCGAGGAAATTGTCGATGAGGTCGGCTTCAAGAACGAGTTCATCGTCAGAAAGCTTGGAGTAGAGGCGCTTCAAGGACCCTTGGATTTTCTTCGCGAGTTCCTGGTCGACGTACCAGCGGTGCTTGAAATCGTCGTCTTCCTTTTCGCGAGTGAACTCTTCGCCGGTGACGAGAAGGAAGTTAACGTGGTTTTGAATATTGGCGTCCTTGGCAAGGTGCTTTAAAAGATCCTTCTCCGCGACGATGCCGCCGAGCTCGAGAATGATGGCTTTGAGCTCCGCGAAGGCAGGCTGAGACTCCTTGTACTCCTTCGACTTTCTGATGAGGGCCAAAGAGTGGTTCTCGATCTGGCGGACGCGCTCACGAGTGATGCCGTACTTCTTGCCGATGGCATCGAGTGTCATCTTGGCGCCGGTAGTACCGAGACCATAACGGTTCGTAATGACGTCTTGTCCGCGCTTCGTAAGGACGGAAAGGAGGCGCTTCGTGACGGCTTTCGGTTTGAAACTGAGGGTGATTTTCTCACTCATATCTTATATTTCTATCATTGTGCACATCGAGTGTCAAGTCAAGAGACGGATGGGGAAAATATCACTTACACCACAATGTTGACAACTTTGCCAAGTACGACGACTACTTTCTTGGGAATGGCTCCGTTGAGCCACTTTTCCACCTCAGGCAGTGCGAGTGCAGCTGCCTTGACTTCATTCTCCGTTGCATTCGCAGTGGTCTCGAGAGTAGCTCTCACCCTGCCATTGACCTGTATGGCAAGGGTACATCGAGACCTTACGAGTTTCGATTCGTCAAATGTGGGCCAAGGGGCCTCATGAACGCTTCCTTCTTGTCCTAAAGTCTCCCACAATTCTTCGGTGATATGTGGTGCGAATGGTGCGAGAAGCTTGAGCAGGTTCTCATATTCGCTCTTTGTAATAACGTCTTTCGCATCCAAATAATTCGAGTAGATCATCATGTTCGAGACGGCGGTATTGAAGCCGAGTACCTCGATATCCCCGCCCACCTTCTTGATGCTTTCGTTCAGCATGCGTTCGTCTTCGGTATTCATCGACGCGGTCTCGGAAACTTTGGTAGCCAGTTTCCAAACACGTTCCAAGAATCGTCTCGGACCGATGAGTGACGCTTCGCTCCAGGCAATGGCCTGCTCGAACGGGCCCATGAACATTTCGTAGACGCGCAAAGTGTCGGCGCCGAACATATTAACGATCGTATCGGGATTCACCACATTGCCTTTCGACTTCGACATCTTCTCTCCGCCTTCAGCGAGGATCAAGCCGTGCGAGGTGCGCTTCTTGTAGGGCTCCGATGTCGGTACGAGGCCTATGTCGAAAAAGAATTTATTCCAGAAGCGCGAATAGAGAAGATGCAGCGTCGTATGCTCCATGCCGCCGTTGTACCAATCGACGGGCATCCAGTACTTGAGAGCTTCCATCGATGCGAACTCCTTGTCGTTATGCGGATCGGCATAACGGAGGAAATACCACGAAGAGCCTGCCCAGTTCGGCATGGTGTCCGTTTCTCTCTTTCCCATCCCGCCGCACTTCGGACATTCCACATTGACCCAGGAGTCAATCGTTGCAAGCGGCGACTCACCTGTGTCTGTTGGTTCATACATCGGTACTTCGGGAAGCGTCACCGGCAAGTCCTTCTCGGGTACGGGTACGACGCCGCATTTCTCGCAATGGATGACGGGTATCGGCTCACCCCAGTATCTCTGTCGGGAGAAGATCCAGTCGCGGAGTTTGAACTTGGTCACCTTCGTGCCAAAGTCTTCGAATCCGGCTTTTGTATAATTTTCGACAATAGGCAGATTGAATTTTAAAGCGAATTCCCTATCACGCTCATCGTCTGCCGGTACGCCCATGATGGCTCCGGTGCCGTAGTCGGCAGAGACGTAGTTGACTACCCACACTGATACTTGTTCCTTGGTGGCAGGATTCGTCACTTTCAATCCTGTGTCTACGCCTTTCTTCTCTTTACTCTCACGATCGGTCTCTGCAACGATACCGAAATCATTCCCCGTGAGCTTCTTCGCAACTTCCGGCGCGACCGCGACAAACGTGGCGCCGAATATGGTGTCGGGTCTCGTAGTAAAGACTTCTATGTCTCCGAACTTGATCAAAGCCCCTTCCGAGCGTCCGATCCAGTTCCTTTGCTGCGTCTTCACTCGTTCCGGATAGTCCACGGTGTCGAGATCTTTATCAAGTCTGTCGGCGTACTTCGTGATGCGGAGCATCCATTGCTCCTTCTCGCGCTTCTCGACTACCGTACCGCAGCGTTCGCACTTGCCGTCGATGACTTCCTCGTTCGCAAGGCCGATCTTGTCCTTCGGGCACCAGTTGATATTCATCTTCGCCTTGTAGGCCAAGTCGTGCTCGAGGAACTTCAAGAACAGCCACTGCGTCCATTTGTAATACTTGGGGTCGGTGGTATTGATCTCGCGGGACCAATCGAAGGAAATGGCCAGATTCTGAATCTGCCTGCGAAATGTGTCGGTGTTCTCCTTTGTGATGACCGCAGGCTGCTTGTGCGTCTTCAGGGCGAAGTTCTCGGTCTGCAAGCCGAACGCGTCCCAGCCTATCGGGTAAAGCACATTGTAGCCCTGCATTCTTCGCTTGCGGGAAATGATGTCCATAGCAATGTACGGACGCGGGTGGCCGACATGAAGCCCTTCGCCGGAAGGATACGGGAATTCTATAAGCGAGTACCACTTGGGTTTGGAGGAATCGTTCTTGGCTTCGTAAGTTCCCTTCTCTGCCCAAATCTTCTGCCACTTCGCTTCTATTTCTTTGGGATCGTAGTCCTGCATCAGTTCTTAAATTTCTTCATCGCCACCCAGAAGAGGAGTGCGAGCGCGATGGCAAGAATGACGACGCGCACAAGATCATTCGCCGCGCCCCAGTAGCGCATGGATGCGATGATGAAGGAGAGCACGCCTCCGAGCGCGAGGCCGTTCGATATGACCTCGTTGCCCTTGAAGAAGTTGCCGACAAGGACCATCAGAGCGCCGAGGACGACAAGCGCGGCGAAAATGTTCCTTGAGTACGTATCATTCGCCTTCTGGTAATTCTTCTGGCAGGTGAATTGCGTATCGCAGTAGCCGCTCGGAATGTCCGTGCCCGGAGGGATGACCTTGGCCTGATAGGCGCTGTTGTCCGTCCATTGGCCTCCCGCTGAGACGCAGGCATCCTGCGTGGTTGGAGCGGTGACTATCTGCGTTTGAGGACAATATGTAAGAAAGTCTGGAGACTTATACACAAGCGAGAGCGCGTAGTTGAAGAAAAGATTAAGAACGATAATAATGCCGATAATAAGCGACCATTTCAAAACTCTGGGTTGTTTGTTCATGTGATTTATATCTTAAATTCTATCACGTCCCCATCCTGCACCACATACCCTTTGCCTTCCGTGCGCACCCAGCCCTTCTCGCGAGCTATTGCATAGGAGCCGGCTTCGAGGAGCTTGCCGCACTCGATCACTTCCGCTCGGATGAACTTCTCTTTAAAGTCGTTGTGGATGGCGGTGCCAGCTTCGGGCGCAGTGGCATTCCTTTTGGTCGTCCAGGCTCTCGACTCGTCCTCGCCGGTCGTGAAGAAGGTGATGAGATCCAAGAGCTCATAGCTCTTCGTGATGAGATCATCAAGCCCCGTGCCGAAGACCGGGTCGACCTTCACAGTTTTACCCGGGATGTCCTTGGCTATCTCATCTGCCACGTTCTCTGTCGCTTCTGATGTATTCAAAATGTAGAGTATCGGCTTCATGGTCAGAAGGTGCATACTCTTCACGATCTTTCGCTCTTCTTCCGTCAGAGTGACGGTGTTCGCAAGCTTGCCTTGCTTCAGGACCTCATCAACTTTCTTCAGTGCTGCTTCTTCAGCAATAGCGAGCTTGTCTCCCCTTTTCACATCGCGAGCTAAGTTGCCAAGTCTTTTAGAAACTGTCTCATCATCTGCCAATACGAGTTCGAGATTGATGACACCAACGTCAGAAAGCGGGTCGACCTTGCCGGCCACATGGATGATGTCTTCGTCTTTAAAGGTGCGGACCATTTCTGCAATGGCATCGGTCTCACGGATATTCGATAAGAACTTATTTCCAAGCCCTTCGCCTTCCGCAGCGCCCTTCACGATGCCGGCGATGTCGACAAATTCGACCACGGCCGGGACGGTCTTCAGTGAGTTCGACATCTTCGAAAGCTTGTCTAAGCGCTCATCAGGTACGGGCACGATACCGACAGACGGGTCGATGGTGCAGAAAGGATAATTCTCCGCCGGAACGGACTTCTTGGTTAATGCATTAAAAAGCGTCGATTTGCCGACGTTTGGAAGCCCGACGATGCCGATAGAAAGGGACATGGCGATACTATACAGAAAAATGCGAAAAATAAAAACGCGCCGATGTTCGGCGCGTGGGCTTCAATATTTCAGTCGAGTCATTTCCGTGAATTTACCTTATACCAGCCCTCCTTCGTCTCAACCTCGAAGCTGGTTTGGTTTTGAGTGACATCCAGGACGCGAACCCTGAAGATTCGACTGATCACGGAGTTTGCAGCTTCGTGGTACTTCCCCTTGCTTGGCGGATTGGATTTCCCTTCGGTGGCTACTCCTTCCAAAGTTTGGTTGACGTAAGAGATGTAACTTTCCATCTGCGACGTCATCGTCGGCAGGGCAATACGACGCCCGGGAGTAAGCGGTCTTACTTCGATGACATATCGGATATCGGTCAAATACGTCCGTCGCTTGCGCACCTTGCCTTCTTCGATCGTGGTGACGAAACTTTGATGCGAAACCGCTTCGGGCCGCACCCATTCGAAGTTGTTTTCCGGCGCCCGTGCATGAATGAGCTTCGGCCACCAGTTGTTCTCCCCATCATGGAATGAGGCAACGTCCACGATGTCGCCGTCCTTGAGAACGAAAGCGTATGCGGCTTCTCCAGGTGACAATGCCCACGGATTCGTGACGATGGTCGTATTGAACGTCGTTACATTTGCCACGACCAGCCACAGCACCAGCAAGGATGAGGAAATGGCGACATGATGATCAATATCGAACTCCTCTTTCGCGATCGAGATGGCAACCAAGCTGAGCAGCGCTGCGACAACAACATAAGAAACTGCCGCCATGCCGTAGACTTGGAATCCGGTGATGATGCTCAGACCGAAGATCAAGAAGGGAGAGATAAGCGCAACGCCGTCGCTAAGTTTCGACAGCATCTCGAGACCCGCCCGCCCAATGAGTTTCAAGCCTTCGAGCTTCTTCCCTAACCACCACGCAAAGGCCTCGAACTTACTCGGCCCGTCGCTCACCAGTTTGTATTCGGCGGCGGCGCGACTGATATCCTCGTTGTTATCCGGGATCGATGTATCTCCGATAGTCGTGGCCATTTTCGCTGCGTCGATCTTTGCGTACTCTTTATACAATTCTTTGAGCACGGGATCCTCTGCCTCGGCGGCTAATTGCTGCCAAAGCGATACAGGATTCTCCTTGCCGCGCTCGTAAAGCTCTCTGCGGTTCATGGGTGTTCCTCGTGAACTGAGTTAAAGATCGATACTGGTATGTGTTATACAGGTCTTAATTGACAAAGTCAAGAGCTTGTGCTATATACACAAGAGATCAGCCCTTCAAACAAGGAAAGGATGAGATACCTCTCATTGCTTCTCATGCTTGCATTGCCAATGAGCAACGCCGTATCGCAGAAGCCGAGTCTCAAGGGCTCAGCGCAGAAGCTTCGGCATGACAATGCCGTGGCTGACAGCGAGCATCTTTCGAAGATCAAGGACGACAAGGAAGTCGAACGTTTCAAAAGCGCCGGTCTTCTTGTCCCCATCCCCGACAGGCGCTACGGCCTCATCGTCGATCCGCGCTTGCCCGAGGATCGCAGGCTCTGCAGGCCGCAGACCATCAGGTTCTTGAAGGCACTCGGCAAGAAGATCTACAAGAAGTTCCACCGCTACCTGCAGGTCAACTCCTGTACGCGCGATGTCGAGACTCAGGAAGAGCTTCGAGAGCGCAACCGGAACGCCGCACCTGTCTCGGGCCCGACGGCCTCGCTTCATCTGCGGGGTAATACGGTCGATATCAGACGCATGGGGCTGCCGGACGACGTGCAAAACTTCGTACGAGCCGAATTGCGAAGTCTGAAGGCAGCTTGCAAGATCGACCCGATCGAAGAAACCAGGCAGGCCGTCTGGCATGTCGCCGTCTACAAGGTTTACGACAAGCAGGGTTCCGCTTGTGCAAAGAAACAGATTGCCCGATCCAAATAGGATCGGTTTTTTATTTTAAGCTGAGTGACAGGAAGATGACCGCCGTGATGCAGAGCACCATGCCAAAGATCTGATGGCCGCGGAGGCGCTCCTTATTGAAGAAGAATCCGAGAAGCGAGGCGAGGACGATATAGCTCTCGGAGACACCGATGGCGATCGAGATCGGTATCGTGAGCGCGGCGAAGGTGTAGAAGACCCATGAGAGATTGTCTGCCACAGCCATAACGGCGAGGAAGGGCTTGTTCGCATCCTCGAGCGTGATCATCGAATGAAGTTCGCCTTTGTATAAGAAATAGGCAACAAGGAAAAAGAGGATGAACACCGCAGCGAACCAGTTGATGACGAAGGGGGTTGTCACGCGTCCTGCTTCCGCGAAGAGATAGTTCGCCAGGCCCATGGCAACGGTCGCGACAAGCGCGAGCCAAGCGCCCTTTTCGGCATGAATTCGTTTGAGGTGAGAGAAATGCGTCACGGAGACAAGGAAAATGCCGAGCACCATGAGGGCGATGAGCAAACTTTGATGCGCGTTGATGCGCTCGCCGATGAAGAGATAGGCAGCAAGGGCCGTGATAGGAACCTCGAAGGCGCAGATAGGTTCGACCACCGAGATCTTGCCGGTTTTCAGCGCCAGGAAGTCGAAGATGGAGGCAAAGAGAAACACTGCGCCCGACAAGAGAAGAAGGGCCAGAATATTCTTGCCGCCGATGGTCGGAATGTCTCTCCACACGAAGGGCAGATAGCCTATAGAGGCGAGGAGCGAGATGTAGAAGAGCGCCTTGAGACTCCCGATCCGACGAGAGATGCGCTCTATGGAGAAGTCACCTATAGCCCACGTCACTGCGGCCAGTATGGCGAGAATGATGCCCATTAGCGCATCATGATCTTCTGAAACTCCGCCTGGTGCTCGCGCATGACCTGCATGGTGGCTGCCATTTCGTCCATGCCGCTCTTCTTCCTCTTTTCAACCTCGTCTCCGACCTTCTTGAAGAAGTCCGGATTCTTCTCCACAAGCTCGAACATCATCTTCTGCTGCGCTTCAGGCACGCCCTTCATCTTCTGCTTGAGCATCTGCTTCACGAAAAAGTCTTTGACTCCCATAGTGGCCGTATTATACAGAATTCTTCACATAACAAAAAGCACCCCTTGCGGAGCGCTTTTTGCTTGGAGCTTCGTATTAGGCTGCCTTCTTTGCCGAAGGGAGGATCTTGTACATACCCGTTCCGCAGACGGTGCAAATACCCTTTGCAGCCGGACGGCCTGGTTTGATTTCGACGTGCTTGACGTCCTTCATTTCCCTCTTCTCCTTGCACTTTACGCAGTAACCAATGATTGTTTCTTCTGCCATTTTTCTATCGAAAATCGAATATTATTGCTATGGGGATCAATTATACAGTAAATATAAATTTTGGGAAGTGGTGGACCCCGCCAAGCGAGGGGCGGAGTGTACGAAAGGTGATTTTCTTGTACAAGAAAAAGCACCCATTTCTGAGTGCTTGAAGTCGATGTTTTATCGAATTGCGAAGGCCGTCTGAACGGCTGCGCGAATCAGTTCGTTCTTCGACTTCCTTTGACGGAACGCCCTGCGGCGCAGTTCGTCATCGAGCTCCTTCGGGAGGTAGACGGTGCGCAGCACCATGCGGCTCGTACTTTCGGAGGCGACTTCTTGTCCTCCTTTCCATTGGCCCGGCGCTGACAGCGTCTCGACGATGAGCTTCAGGGCGAGAGCTTCGTCCCCTTCCTTGAAGAGCGTATCACCGAGCGGCGTCGAAGCATTCGGGAATCCGAATCCTTCGAGCGGGTCATCTGTAGGCTTGATGATACTGACGCCGATCTCGCCGCGACTAGGACTCCAGGCCGCGAACAGCCAATGCGATTCGCCTCTGATATTGAGCTGCCACACTCCTTGTTCCTCATCGAGGGGTGTGTCGAGCTCCATCAGCACATCCGGGAACCAGACACGCACTGAGTTTTGCAGAGATTCGAGAATGTTCCGCACGTTATCCTCACTGGAAAATGGTCTTCGCCCAGACTAGCACATTCCTTATGGCCATTCAAAAGTTCAAGTTCCTACGATGGTGGTGCAGGGAAACTTCTAAGGTGGACTCTACCAACCTCAATTCGAACGCGCTCACCACGGACATTTTGAAGTGGCAGCAGGCGTACAAGGTGATTGATGCTATTCACGCTCGTCACACACCGGATGAGCAGGCAACACAAAACACCACCACTACAGTCGCGTAAGTCTGGCACGCCGAGGCCTACTCTTCCGGAGTTGGTTTTGGTATTCTTGCCCTCTCGCGTTGCCAGACTTTGAAGATAAGAGTGAGGAAGATGCGGATGGTTTCAAATCGCTCTACTACTACTTCTTCCGTCATATCGTTTGCACGTTGGCCGAGATGGGCTTTGTACTCTTCTAGGGTGATCACGGCGGTACCCTAGCATTGTCTAGGCACTTGTGATGGATGAACGGCTAATGGTGCCGGGTCGATATGAAAAAGGCGCCGATGTTTCGGTGCCTGGTAATTATCGCCCGTGGTCACCTCAACGTTTCCTTGAGGGATGAGGCGGAAGAGCATTTGTCGAAGCGATCATGATCTGGTTCTGAAACTCGCGACGCTTGAGGCCGTCGGGGCTGATGGCCACTGTGACGAACCCTTGATCTTTCTGATCCAGGCTCCATTTGAGGAATTGGAGTGCACCGACGATGACACCCTTCTTGGTTGAACCTGCACGGGTTGCAAGCGAATCGATGAGCTCAACGAGCGCCGGATTCGCTTCGAAGTTGATTCTCACTGTGACCTCACTGCTCAGGTAGGTGGCGAATTCTTGAGCCACCTTACCACACGTGTCACATACTGTCTAAGCTGTACCACTGTCTAGGCAACCGAGTGTTCTCTGTAAGCACATTTTGAGTGGACCCTATCGGATTCGAACCGATGACCTCCTCATTGCAAATGAGGCGCTCTACCAACTAAGCTAAGGGCCCTCTGACTAACGAAGTTATTTTAGTAGACAAACCCCGAAAAATCAAGAGAATAGAGAGGCAGGTCAAGGACGATTAGCTCAGCTGGTTAGAGCGTGCGATTCACATTCGCAAGGTCACAGGTTCGACTCCTGTATCGTCCACCAAAGAGATTGACTTCGAATCATCCGTGCCGTATTCTCAAAAGAGATCCTCCTTCCACGAGGCTTGTATGAAAAAAGTTTTTGCCGGCCTGCTCAACCTGCTTTTCAACTCCGAGAGCAAAATGGGCCTCCCGCTTCGTGACCCCGAGGTCAGCGAAGTCGCTCGGCAGATCCGCCAGACCCGCGAACGGGAATTCGGTTTCCATCCGCCGTCTCAGTGAGACGGCTTTTTATTTGCTTATTCCTTCGCGAGATTCAAAAGGTGTTCGACGAATTCCCTCTCCTTCCAGCCCGTCGCTTTTAAGGATTTCGAAAGTGCCGAATCCGCGATCGTTTCCGGAACCGTATCCGTCTCGAGTATGTATATCTTGCCCCGAGGGGTGATAAGAAAGCGCGATGATGAATAATGTCTTAGTCCGAGCGCCTTGTGGGCCCTCTTGGCATATGCTTCGAGCAGCCGCTTCTCTTCCGTGCTGAAGCTTCCAGGGCTTGAGACTTTCCCGTCTTTCAGTTCCGCAGGCAGGAGCGCGTAGAGGCGTTCATTGCGCGCATTCTCGATGATGCTCGCGACGGCGATCTTGCCCTTGAGCAATTCCTCGACTACGATCTTCTTCGAAAACATGAAAGCTTCCTTAACTGTATCCTCGAGTTCGGCATAGGTGCGGGCGATCTTGCCGGAAAATGTCGAACCGCGCTCCTGGGTGCGAATGGTGACTGGTAAAAGGAAATTTCTAAAAATATGAACAAGTTCGGTGTCGTCGAAGGCGTCTTCCGTCAGGAGCTTGAAGCGGGTCGTGGGCAAACCCTCGCGTTCGTACATCGTGCGAGCATGCTGTATGTTGCCGGAGAGGGCCGAAGGAACGAGTTCTCCCCCGATGTAATGCACGCCAAGGGTATCGAGAATCCTTTTCGAAGCAGTGTCCGCTCCAAGGGTATTCCATGCTACATCGGCATACTTCAGTGCATCATGAGGCTCGACCGGAAGTCCGCGCAGATGCCATGTACCATCCTTCGAGACGAAAATGTCCTGCGGTTCGTATGCATCTTCCTTCTCGCGGAGAAGCGAGAGGACGGTCTTCCCCGCATCGAGCGAGTGCTCGTATGTCGGTGTGCCACCGCCTCGAAGGACAGCTACGCGAATCTTAGAAATTGCCATTCAGAAATTATACTACAACTACACATTTGACTTTAGAAGAAGATTGCTTAGGGTATACCGAGATCTCATTGGAGGAATCATGACCGTTCAAGCACTGGGGCCGAGCAAGCTCGCGCTCTTGCTTCGAGACATCGATGTGTGCTTGCGAAAGCAAGGCATCAAGCTCCATATAACGATCGGTGTGAGCAGGCAACAACTTACAGCTTGGTGTAATGACCGATCGCTTCCGCCGCCCGAGAAGCTGCGCGCCATGCTCCAAATCGCAAAAAACTACAAATCGACAAGCGCCCTCCGGCCGTGGGTCGACGAGCTTCTGAAAGCGACCCCGCATACGGTCTCTCCGCATTGGAAGAAGATCGGCAGGAGCCTCCATGATTACTCGCTCAAGGCAAATGTACAGACAGTGATGGGGTTTGTCAGCGGGCTGCCTGTGCACCGCAAGGAGGAAGCCCTGCAGAGGATCGTGGCTATCGTCGATCAGATCTTGCTTGAAGAAAGCGGAGAACCGCTTCCGGAAGATGCGAAAGGTCCCAAACTTGTTCCTTGATCCGCTGCACTGCAGCGGATTTTACTTATATTCTGAATCCCTTCCCCCGCAGCTTCCTGTGGTACGTAATAGCGAATCGATGCGCTTCGGCATTCGCAAGAAGGATCGATTTCTCCCAATCTTTTTTTGCCTGTTCGTCCCCGAGAATTTCTTTGGCCTTATGTCGCGTGTCCTTCAGTACCGAGACGAGCGCTATATCAAGATCAAGTTCTTTAAGAATCTCTTTCGCAGCGTTGATCTGCGCTACTCCGCCGTCGACCGCGATGATGTTGGGAAATTGCCACTCGGCATGGGTGAATCTGCGCCTAAGGACTTCCTTAAGATTGCTCGTATCATCGACGCCGACCTTGCCGGCCTTTCCCCTGATGCGGAATTTTCTGTACTGGCTCTTCTCGAGCTCGCCGTCCTCGATGACCGTCATGACGCCGACGGTCGACTTACCCGACATGTGGGCTATGTCGTAGGCCTCGATGCGAACGGTGTCCGCGCTCTCGACGCGCTCGATATCCCGCTTGATAAGGGCGATGTCTTGAATGTGCTCGAGTGCGTAGAGCATTCCTTTAAATGCATTGGCTTCTTCGAATTTCTGCTCCTTGGCACATGCTTTCATCTCGCCTTCGATATCCTTCACGAGTTCGGCCTTGTTCGCTTCGAAGAACATCCTGATGCGCTTGACCTGCTTTCTATACTCGGTCTTGCCCACCCAGCCGGCGCATACGCCCGGACAGAGTCCGATCTGCGCGTTGAAGCATGGTCGCGGGTGTATTGGGTCGCGCTGTTCCGGGGCCGGAGTGCATTTATTGTCCCTGTACGGAAAAATCCTCCTGATGATCTTCAGGGCCTCTCTGAGCTCTCCTCCGTGCGGGAAGGGACCGTAGACCGCTTTCGCCTTCATGCCCTTCGATATGGCATTCCAATGTGCGACGCTTCTTGAGCGCATGACCAGGAGCTGCGGGAAGTCTTCGTCGGTGATGACGACCATGTTGAAGCTCTTGTTGTCTTTCTCTGCCGTGTTGTACGGAGGATTGTGCTTCTTGATCTGGTTCGCTTCGTAGATCAAAGCTTCTAGCACCGAATCCGTCGTCGTCCATTTAAGATCGACGGCTTCCTGCATCATCTTGACCAAGAGCGGCCCGCGGGCGCTCATCAGATCCTTCGTGAAGTAGCTCTTGGTGCGCTCCTTAAGAGACGTGGCCTTGCCAACGTAAAGGATTTCTTTCTTCGGTCCGAGGAAGTAGTACACTCCCGGACAGTCAGGAAGGTCGTATTTCTGTAGGTCTTGACTAGTCATATTTGTATGATATCATATTTCGCAGTAGTTCTTCAAACTATTCGGGAGCTAGCTATGCTGGATGCACAAGATCGTGATGAGCTAGAGATGGCGCTCGGAGAGCTACGGCGCTCCTTCGAATTCGTTCAAACGAGCGAAGCTGCCCGTAGTCTCAAACGGGGCGCTATGGAACGTCTCGAGAAAATGCTTAACCGCAATCCGGAAGTGAAGGAGCCGGTCGGTGGCAATGTCGACAGGGCCGTGCCAGAGGAGCCCGGGCAGCCGATCATGGGCGGACTCTTCGATAAACGTATCTGACTCAACACCGAGTATGGCTCGGTGTTTTTTATTTCCTTTTATCCTTTTTTAAAACCTTTCGTAAGTACGTTCCAGTATGCGTATCAGTGTTTGCCACTTCCTCTGGAGTTCCCTTGGCCACGAGCTTACCTCCCCCGTCGCCGCCTTCTGGGCCGATATCCAAAACGTAGTCGGCGCTCTTAATAAGATCCATATTGTGTTCGATGACGAGCACCGTGTTGCCTTTGTCGACGAGCTTCTGAAGGATCTCGATGAGCAATCTCACATCGGCGTAGTGCAGCCCGATCGTCGGCTCGTCCAAAATGTAAATGGTCTTCTGCATATGCGGCCTGTAGAGCTCGCTCGCGATCTTCACGCGCTGTGCTTCTCCGCCAGAGAGCGTTGTTGCTGATTGTCCGAGCTTCAAGTAGCCCAAGCCGACGTCATTCAATGTCTTCAGTCGGTCATAGATCGAAGGAATATCTTCGAAGAAGGTGAGAGCTTCCTCGATGGTCATCTCGAGCACATCATAAATAGACTTCTTCCTATACTTCACTTCCAAGGTCTCCTTCATGAAGCGCTTGCCCTGACAGACATCGCACGGCACGTAGACGGTCGGTAAGAAGTGCATCTCGACCTCGATCATACCGTTGCCCTGGCAGGTCTCGCAGCGGCCGCCCTTCACGTTGAAGCTGAAGCGGTTCGCCTTCCATCCACGCGCACGAGCTTCTTCGGATTCCGAGAAGAGCTCGCGGATGAAGGTGAAGGCTCCTGTATATGTGGCCGGGTTCGAACGCGGCGTGCGGCCTATGGCGCCCTGGTCGATCATGATGGCGCGACCCAAGTATTCCGATCCTTCGAAGGACTGCGCATTGAAGGTCTGTGCGCTTCTGTACTTCTTCTCGAGTCTTGCCTGAAGATTCTTATACACGATTTCATACACGAAGGATGACTTGCCGGATCCGGAAACGCCCGTGACGACGACAAGCTTCCCGAGCGGGATGTCTGCATTGATATGCTCGATATTGAAGACCTTGCCCGCTCGTATCTTGAGCGAGCCCTTCTCCGAGGTTCTGCGTTCTTCAGGCACCGGCACTCTTTCCTCGCCGCGAAGATACGCAAGCGTTAAGGAGCCCGACTTATTGGTCTTGGCCGTCAGAAGATCATCGAGATAATCCGCCACGACGACTTCCCCGCCGTGCCTGCCGGCACCGGGTCCTATGTCGACGATGTAGTCGGAAGAATAAATGGTGTCTTCATCGTGCTCGACCACAAGGATGGTATTGCCCAAGTCTCTGAGATTCAGAAGTGTTTGTATCAAACGGTCGTTATCGCGCGAGTGAAGTCCGATGGTCGGCTCGTCCAGGACATAAAGCGCTCCGACAAGGCCCGAGCCGAGCTGCGAAGCAAGCCTGATGCGCTGTGATTCGCCGCCTGAGAGCGTATGAGCCCTGCGAGAGAGAGAAAGATACTCGATGCCCACATTCATCATGAAGTCGAGCCTTGCCTCAATCTCTTTCGTCACGACCTTCGAGATGTTCTTCTCTCTAACAGTGAGTTTCAGCTTTTTAAAGTATTCGTCCGCATCGCGGATGGAGAGCGCCGTCAGATCGACGATATTCTTGCCGCCGATGAAGACGTTCAATGCTTCTTCGCGGAGACGTGCACCCTTGCACTTCGGGCACGTTTCAAGGCCGAAGAAGTATTTCGTTCCAAGACCATTGCACTCCGGGCATGCTCCGTACGGCGAGTTGAAGGAGAAAAGGCGCGGTTCAATTTCCGGGAAAGAGAATCCGTCATGCGGGCACGACCATTTGGCGGACATCAGGAATTCTTCCGGCGGCTTCTGTTCCTTCTTCGGTTTCTGTTCGTCGGCAAGGTCGCGGAAACGGACGACAACGAGTCCTTCTGATTCCTGAATAGCCTTCTCGATTGATTCCGAAAGACGTTCCTCGCTTGTTTTCAGATCGCTTTCGAATTCCGCAAGGCTTATGGAGTCGACAAGGACCGAGATCTCGTGGCGCTGCGTTTTCGTCATGACGATCCTCTCACGGAGTTTTTTTCTCTCGCCATCGACGAGCACTTCGCTGTAGCCCTTGCCTAAAAGATCATACAAAAGCTGGTAATATTCGCCCTTTCGACCTCTGACAACCGGTGCGAAGATCTCGATGTAGACCGGGAAGGGCATCTTCGAGTTCTTTGGCAGGCTTTTATCCTTCTCTTCGATCTTTTCGAATATGAAATTCTTTATTTCTTCGTTTGAAAGCTTCTGGATCTCGCGGCCGCAGATAAGACAGTGCGGACGGCCGATGCGGGCGTAGAGGATGCGCAGGTAGTCGTAGATCTCGGTGATGGTGGCGACTGTGGAGCGAGGATTGTTCGAGCGCGACTTCTGGTCAATGGAAATGGCCGGAGAAAGGCCGATAATCTCATCGACATCGGGCTTCTGCATCTGATGGAGGAACTGGCGCGCGTAGCTCGAAAGCGATTCGACATAACGCCTCTGCCCTTCGGCGAAGATGGTGTCGAAGGCCAGGGACGATTTGCCCGAACCGGAAAGACCGGTGAAGACCACCATCTTGTTGCGAGGCATTTCGACCGTAATGTTCTTCAGATTATGCGTACGCGCGCCTCTAACGATGATCTTGTTTTCGCCTTCGTAGGGAGCTTTTGGAGTTTTTTTCTGTTTGTCCATTTTAGCCATATAGCAGACCGCCCCGAGCATGACGCTAGGGGTTAGTAACGAATAGTATAGCATAGTCTGACCCTTGACGATACTCCGAATCTTTCGCGCTTCGAGTAAATAAGAGGAATTTTATTGACTCTCGAAACAACGGGTGTACCTTTAACTCAGGCGCCCTGTACACCACATCACTTGCTGACGGTGACATGCCCCGCATCAGTCGTAGCAGGCAGAAACGTCGCACAAAAGCTCTCCGGCAGAAAGAGTACGACCGCCGACTCTGGAATCTCTGTCGAAGCAAGGATAAACATTCTTCTCATGCGGAGGCTAAACAGCATGCCGATCGCCTGAACGGCGAACACGGCGACCCGTTCATTTGTCCTTTCAGCAAACCGAAGAAAACGCACTGGCACATCGGCCACGGCAACAGAAAGAATGATCGAACATAACCCGAGCCTCAGGCTTTGGGTTTTTTCTTTGTCGTTTTCTTGCCTTCCGCCTTTGCCATACGCGTTTCG
This sequence comes from Parcubacteria group bacterium, assembly GCA_028286465.1. GTDB lineage: Bacteria > Patescibacteriota > Minisyncoccia > Phycocordibacterales > Zambryskibacteraceae > JAIFWN01. The sequence continues at coordinate 31,076 of JAQBRN010000011.1, forward strand.
AGTTCCCTGATCTCGTCGCGGATGATGGCAGCCGATTCGAAATCGAGATCCCTCACCGCGTCTTCCATTTCCTGCATTTTGTTCTTGATCAGTTTCTTCGGATCCTTTTGGAAAAGCTTGCCGTCCGTTTCGAGCAGGAGGTCGACTGCCTGATGATGCTCGCGCTCCAGCGTATCCGTAATATCCCTGATCTTTTTAATGATGGTCTTCGGCGTAATGCCGTGCTTCGTGTTGTAGTCGACCTGAATCTTGCGGCGACGATTGGTCTCGCCTATAGCGCGTTCCATGGAACCCGTCATGCGGTCTGCATATAAAATGACATGCCCTTCGATGTTTCGTGCGGCGCGTCCGATGATCTGAATGAGCGAAGTCTCGGAGCGCAGGAACCCTTCTTTGTCCGCGTCTAAAATGCCGATATACATCACTTCAGGCAAATCGAGACCCTCACGGAGAAGATTCACCCCGACGAGCACGTCGAACTCGCCGCGGCGGAAGGCGGTTAAAATCTCGATTCGTTCGATAGTCTTGATCTCCGAATGCAAATAAGTAGCCTTGATCTTCCTGTCCTTTAAGTATTCCGAAAGGTCTTCAGCCATCTTCTTCGTCAGGGTCGTTGCAATGGCCCTGCCGCCTTTCAGAATTACTTTCTCGGCCTCGGTAATGAAGTCGACGATCTGGCCCTTATAGCTTCCCTTTTCCTGGATAGGGCGCACTTCGACGATCGGGTCGATGAGTCCCGTCGGACGAATGACCTGCTCGACTACTTGCTCGGAATGTTCCGCTTCGAACTTTCCCGGGGTAGCCGATGTATAAATTGCCTGTCCGACCCGTGCTTCGAATTCATCGAACTTGAGCGGTCTGTTGTCGCGCGCGGACGGCAAACGGAAACCGTGTTCGATCAGAGTATCTTTTCTCGACTTGTCTCCGGCATACATGCCGCCGATCTGAGAGAGCGTGACGTGCGACTCGTCGATGATCGTCAGGAAGTCCGGGGAACCATCCTTCTTCTTTGGGAAGTAAGAGAGAAGCGTGTCTGGCGCTTCACCGGGCTTTCTTCCGGAAAAGTGGCGCGAGTAGTTCTCGATGCCGTTGCAGTAGCCGACTTCGCGTATAAGGGCCAGGTCGTATGAGGTGCGTCGCTTCAAACGGTCTGCCTCGAGGATCTTGCCTTCCTTTTTGAATACTTCGAGCCGGTCTTCGAGTTCTGACTTGATCGACTCGAATGCTCTCTTCTGGGCATCTTCGGCCGTGATGAAGTGTTTTGCAGGGAAAAGAAAGAACGCTTCAGGCTCGCTCACAATGGTGCGCGAGACGGCATCGATGCGTTTGATCGACGCGATCCTTCCTTCCTCTATTTCAATGCGGTAGATCATATTCTCTCCCGTCGGCATGATCTCTATGGCATTGCCTAAAGCGCGAAACATCCCGGGCTTCACCTCGACGTTCGTCCTCGAAAAGTGGATATGAATAAGCTGCCGGATGAATTCGGAGCGCGAGATCATTGATCCCTTCACGATCTTCATATTGACCTTCTCATACTCTTCGGGAGATCCGAGACCGTAGATGCAGGAAACGGACGCGACGATGATGACGTCTTTCCTTGTGAGCAATGCCTGAGTCGAAGCATGGCGCAAGCGGTCGATCTCTTCATTGATCATCGCCTCCTTCTCGATGTAGGTGTCAGTCACCGGCATGTACGCTTCGGGCTGGTAGTAATCGTAGTACGAGACGAAATAGTGAACGGCATTCTCTGGGAAGAACTCTCGGTACTCTTGCGCGAGCTGAGCGGCAAGGGTCTTGTTGTGCGCGATGACCAGGGTCGGCTTGCCGACGTTCGCTATGACATTGGCCGCCGTGAAGGTCTTGCCCGAGCCGGTCACGCCTAAGAGGGTCTGATGCCTCAGGCCTTTTTCTATCCCTTCCGTGAGCTCCTTGATAGCCTTGGGCTGGTCGCCTGCAGGGAGAAATGCGTTGTTGATCTTGAATATAGACATTTCGGTAAGTATAGACGTACGGAGATATAAAAACAAAATGGGAACTCCGATAAGGAATTCCCATACCTGCGGCTTGGCTAGAGCGAGATATCGATCGCGACAAGAACCAGATACTCACGCTTCTCATCGCCGACCGTACTGCACTTCTCCACGTATCTCTTGGCGGCCTCGCTTTCTTGCAACTCAATCGACGCAAGTGCTGGGGCCTCGTAGTGCCGTTCGCATTTCGTGCATTGGTACCGAGTCTCAGGACATTCGTATCCGTAGAAGTCGCTGAAGACCGGCTTCACGACATGACGGAGCTCTTCGCAGGCGCAGGCGTTGATCCTTACCGACAATCCGATCGGCTGATCAAGAACTGTCGGCTTTTTGTAAACGAGTCCGCAGTCGGAGCAGTGATGATTGTCGCTGGTATTCAACCTAAGAATCTGACAAGAGCTTCCCCAGTAGAGATGCTCGGACTCGATGCAGGTCAGGTTGGTTCCGAGTACTACAATCCCGCGGTTAGGCGCATCCACGCTTGCGTACATCCTTTCCTCGTTTGTAAGAGAAGACCGACTCTGTACAGCATTAGAGCATACTCTTGATCAAGATTCAACCGAGATACATGAAAACAAAAAAGCCCCGTGCTGGCGGCTTTTGCTGACAGGAACCTATTTAACTCAAAGAGAATCGACCCAGCCGTTCGAGTCGTAAACTTCCGGCAAAAATAGTACATCATCGAGGAAGACGTACACTTTGGTCGGATCATTTTCACTCCAGCGAACTGAAGTGACCCTCAGAAGGCTCGTGGTGTCGACCATTGTCCGGACACCAATCTTATCGCCTTGCCGCGGGATGTAGGGCATCTGGATCGCCTTCTGCTTGCGGGCGCAGAGTTGCACCAAAACGACTTCGCACACAGTTCCCTCCTCGTTTATGTCTAAACAGGCTAACTTCTTTTTATATTACATCTAAATTAATAAATAAGTCAAGAAGTATATTTAGACAAAAAAACCTTCTTTACCTCATCGAAATTCCCATCAATAATCCCCTGCCGGAGGCGCTTCACAAGGTTAATGATGAAGTAGAGGTTATGCATCGATCCGAGCGTGCCGCCGAGCATTTCGTGCGCACGCATAAGATGGCAAATATAGGCGCGGGAGTAGGTTGTACACACTTCGCATTCGCACTCATCGTCGATCGGGCCCATGTCTTCCTTGAAGTCGGCGTTTCTGATATTGATCTTGCCTCTTGAGGTATACAAAGTTCCGCCGCGGCCGTTGCGAGTCGGTGCAACGCAGTCGAAGAGATCGACGCCGTTCTCGATACCCATGATGAGGTCTTCCGGCTCGCCGATACCGAGCAAGTGCCGCGGTTTCTCCTTCGGCAGAATCTCATTGACCCACTTTACTGCTGTCTCCATGTCTTCCTTGGCGAACGATCCGCCAATGCCGAAGCCGTCGAAGTCTAAGGATGAAATATATTCCGCCGATCGCTTGCGCAGACCTTCGTCCCTGCCGCCTTGGACGATGCCGAAGAGTGCCTGATAGTGGGAATTGTCTTTGGACTTATGATACTCAAGACTTTTCTTGGCCCAGCGGTGCGTGCGTTCAAGCGCTTCTTCCTGATATCTCAATTCTTCCTGGGGCGAGGTGCATTCATCGAAGGCGAAGATGATGTCTGCTCCCAGGTTGTGCTGGATCTCGATCGACTTCTCGGGAGTGATGTAATGAAGCGAGCCGTCGAGGTGCGAGCGAAAAGACACGCCGTCCGCTCCGATCGTCGCGAGCCTTGGAGCTTCCCCGTCTGTGGATCGTTCCGAAAGAAGCTGTGACGGGTCGGTGATGGAAACAACCTTAGAAATCTGTTTGCCGAACGCAGCACCGAGAGAGAAGACCTGGAAGCCGCCCGAGTCCGTCATGGTCGGGCCGTGCCAGTTCATGAACTTCTGCAAACCGCCGAATTTCTTCACCCGCTCGTCCCCAGGCTGCAGGTACAAGTGATAGGTGTTCGCAAGGACCACTTCCGCGCCAAGCGACTTTACCTGATCCATGGTCAGCGCTTTGACTGTGGCCTTGGTGCCGACCGAGACGAAAGCCGGCGTGTGGATGGCCCCGTGAGGGGTTGTAATAGTGCCCGCGCGACCAAGCTTGCCTTCAAGGTCTTTCTCAATTTTGAATTCTAGCGGCTTCATTTCTCCTACCTTAGCAATTTGTAAGCAAATTGGGTATGCCGCGTTTTACACTATGGGCAGTACTTTACCTCCCTCCTCCATACGGTGCCCAATGAAAAGCGCCTCCCCGGCGGAACGTAGACAAGCCAAACTCCTCCTTCCTGAGTTCGGTGCGTATACACCCGGTATCTTGCGGGTCGAAGTAAAAACGGCGGAAAGCCTCAAGGCTCATGATGAGACCTGGGGTACAAGCGACAGCAATGTGTGGCAATCAGATTACAGCTTGGGTCATCACTCCCGCAAGCTCTCGAAGGTCATGGGCGATATCGGCACAACCCGCGGGAGAAGCGACCGACAGATCATGCTCGGCAGAGTCGCAGGACTTCTTCACGATGTCGGCAAGCTCGATGAGGCCTGTAGGATCTACAGGGTCAAGCGCGAGCTCACGCCCGAAGAGCGCGCGGAGATCGACAAGCACGCGGGCATTTCCGGTGATTACGTGCTGAAACAGATGTCAGATGTGCGTCCGGAAGATCGTATCTTCCTTGCGGATGTGCATCCGATCGTCCGTTACCATCACGCACCCTGGCTCATTCGCGATCCTGAACTTCGGGAACTCGGGTTCGACCTGAAGATCGCCGATATCTTCGTCTCGATGATGGAACATCGGCACCGTCCCGGATTGTCTCAGTTCCAGGCGGTCGAAGCACTAGAGGAAGTCGTCTTGCGCATGATGAAAGATGCAACGCTCGGGAAGTTCTCTCTCGAGATCCAAGCAAGCATGCAGACCATCATGAACAAGTACGGCGTGGATAGGAATGTCATCATAATCAAATAGGAATCCGCCGAGCGTATGCGCTCGGTTTTTATATCCAGAGCTACCTCTTCGCAATAATGCTCTTCTTATATATATCCAAATGCTCGAGGGCGATGCCCGTACCCTTGGCCACGCAAAAGAGCGCGTCCTTGGCAAGCACCGCTCTCACTCCGGTGCGGCGGAAGACGAGTTCAGGGAAATTCCTCAGAAGCGAAGAACCGCCAGTCATGATGATGCCGCGGTCGATAATGTCAGAGGAGAGTTCGGGCGGCGTTTCCTGAAGGACGTGCTTCACGGCATTGACCATTTCCCTGAGTTCCTTCGATATGGCCTTCAGGATTTCGTTCGATTTTATCTCGACGGTGCGCGGGAGGCCGAGCACGAAGTCGCGGCCTTTGACAGACAGGGCCAATTCTTCATCCATTGGAATGGCAGAACCGATCTTTATTTTGATATCTTCGGCCATCTTTTCGCCGATAGCGAGATTGTAGGTCTTCTTCATATAGTCGACGATGGCAGCATCGATCTTGTTGCCCGCCACCTTAACCGAGGTCGAGGCCACGATGCCGCCGAGAGAAATGACGGCCACATCGGTCGTGCCGCCGCCGATGTCGACGATCATGTGTCCGGCCGCTTCCTCGATCTTGATGCCGGCGCCGATGGCGGCCAGGATCGGTTCCTTGACTACGTAGGCATTCTTGGCGCCGGCCTTCACCGCCGCCTCGACGACCGCGCGACGTTCGGTCGAGGTCACGCCGGCAGGTACCGAGATGAGCACGTCGGGCTTCCATAAGTTCCACTTCCCGAGAGCCTTATTAATATAGTAGCGAAGCATGGCCTCCGTAACGCGGTAGTCGGCAATGACGCCGTCCTTCATGGGCCGGTATGCGGTAATGGAATCCGGCGTACGGCCGACCATTTCCTTGGCTTCGGCGCCGATGGCAAGGATCTTGTTGTTGTCGGAGACTGCCACGACCGAGGGCTCATTGAGAATGATTCCCTTTCCCGGAGCAAAGACGAGAATGTTCGTCGTACCGAGGTCGATACCGAGTTTTCTGGCCGAAAATGGAGACATCCGCCTATGATACTATACGGCCATGAAAGAAAGCGAGCCAAAGGTCGTTGAGGTCATCCCCATCCTGAAGGGCCTGCCGAAGCCCGCGCTTTCCTACTTCTACAGAGGTGATGTTCGAGAGGGAGAGTTCGTCGAGATAGAGGTCAGGAAATCGAAAACGCTCGCCGTCGTCTCGAAGGTCAGGGATGCCCGCGAAATGCGCTCGAATCTCAGAAATTCGACGTTCGTTCTGAAGAAACTCGCCAAGAGAAAAGCGAATCTCGGCGTTTCGAAAGCCTTCATCGAAGCCGCCGAGCGAACAGCCACCTTCTACGCAGCGAACACCGGCGCCATTCTCGGGTCCGTCATACCGAAAATGTTTCTCACCGAGCCCGACCTCTTGAGTTTCTATTTCCCCGAAGTAACGCGTTCGGCGCGCGAGCCGATGCTCATTCAGCAGGAAACGGAAGAGCGCTATAGTACATATAAATCGATCATCAGGGAAAACTTTGCCAAGAAGAATTCAGTCTTATTTATCGCGCCGACGAATGAGCTTGCTCGAAGGGCCTTTACAAAATTATCGCCCGGCATCGAAGAGTACACCCACCTCTTCACTCTCGATCAGAAAAAGAAAACTCTCGAATCCGTGCTGAAGGAGGCTTCGATCGATCGGCATCCGGTCCTTTTCATTACGACGACCTCGGGA
>JAQBRN010000016.1 GCA_028286465.1 Parcubacteria group bacterium
TGCTGGATGTGTTCGGGAAGGGTCAGGATGCGAAGCGTGTTCGTGACATACTCGCGGGACTTCCCCATTTTCTTCCCGATCTCCGCATGCTTGAAGCCGAATTCGTTCGCGAGTTTGGCGAAGGCCTTGGCCCGGTCGATGGCATTCAGATCCTCCCGCTGGATGTTCTCTATAATGGCGAGCTCGAGCTTCATGAGGTCGGTCTCTTCGCCATTTCTGATGAGAGCCGGTACCTGCTGAAGTCCAGCGAGCTTCGAAGCGCGCAAGCGGCGCTCTCCCGCGATCAATTCGTATTCAACACCGATGCCGCCGTCCGCCTTGTCGACTTCCTTACGTGTGACGGTAAGCGCCTGAAGGACGCCGTACTGGCGGATCGAGTCTGCAAGGGATCTGAGCTGCGCTTCGTCGAACTCGCGGCGGGGCTGGTATGGATTCGGCTTGATCTTGTCGACTTCGATCCAGAAGATAGCGTCGCTGTTGAACTGTGACATGTATAGATTTTAGCATTAACCAGAAGTTATCTCTAGAACATAATTGGTATGATTTTAAACTGTTCTTGACTTTTATAATTATCGTGCTAGTGTTAAACAAGAGTTTGAATTTCAATCCCGCACCTTTCACTGAGGGTTATATGCAGACCTTACTTCTCGTTGGGTTGTTGCTTTTGAACTTCGCAATTAGCTGGTTCAACGCCTATTCTATCGGCCGCTCATGGGCAGACGCCAAGGCGGTCGGCGGATGGCCGCGATTCATGACTTGGTGTGGCGGAATCATGTCGGCCTCCGGGTTCACATGGTGCTATCTCATCATCATGGCACTGAGTGCTGGCGCTCTGGGCTTTCTGCCGCCGAAGTATGTGAAAGCGGCGCTCGAGCTCGGGTATGTGATCATCATCTTGCCGGTATTGGGTTCTGGTCTCGCCATTTGGATGGACTCGATCACAACCGCGTGGAGAGAGCGTGATGCCATGAGTATCGGCGTTGCGGGCTGGAACACTTTCGCGCAAGTTCACAACACCTACGAAGCAGCGAGGATTCTCCCGGGCGTCCTCGGAGATCTGAGCGACGTGTTTGATGGAGATGGGGACAGCGATGGAGACGGTGCGCTAGCTCTCCTTGCCATCCTCGTCGTGATCTTCGCCTTGGCTGGCGGAGTACTCACAACGGTGATGATAGTACGCTCAACAGCACGAAAGTACGCCGGAGAAGTGCTTGACGGCAAACGCTCACCAGGAACTCAGCAGAGATACGCCTAAAAGAAGTCTGGAGTAGGCCCGGCAGCGCCCGGGCTTTTTCATTTGTTTAGTTGACAGAAGTAATGTAATTTTAAGCTTAAATGCCGGGGTGGCGGAATGGTAGACGCGCGCGACTCAAAATCGCGTATCGAAAGGTGTGAGGGTTCAAGTCCCTCCCCCGGCACCGCAATTAAAGAGCTTGAGTTCAACTTATGGGGCCTTGTTGATTTTCGAGCTGGCTAATGATACTAATCAGGCTAGAAAGTACACACTCCAGAGGTATATATGGCGAAGACCGCCGAAGAACTCTTGCATGAGATTGTACCGGAGTTACATCTAGAAGAAGAGCGGATGGAACCCTCGTTCTGGAAACTGGCACTCGAGGGGATAAAGGATCATAAAGATTGGCCCTTTCTCCTTGCGATTCTCGGCGTGGCATTTGTTTTTGGAAGCGGTGTTATGTCGCTCTTTAGCACGGCACTTACCTTCTCGTTCACAGTTACCGGCCTTGCTCTTTCTGCTTCGGCAATTTTGAGCGGATGGTATCAGAAACATCAGGCTTGGCTCGAAGCTCCTTACATTCACAAAGCATTGCCTACCGAAGAAGATGTGCAGCGGCGAATGTTGGGACACATGAAGTCTGAGATTGAAAAAGGCAAAAGAGATATCGTCGGGGAATACTCGACATTCGAGCGGCACCTTGCGGAACTCAAAACTCGGCGAGACCGCGCGGATGTCATTGCCACATACTTCAGAACCCGAAGCGAAGCCGAGTCAGGAAATTCCGAGCTTGCTCGACAGGCACGGGAAGCGGTTGCAATGCTTGCAAAGTTCCAGGAAGAACTTTCTCTGGCGAGAGCTGATCAAGAGGAGGCCCTCGCCATATTCAGGGATGCAGAGGTATACATACCCGGAGAGACGACACGACTCACCGATGAGAGGTACGCTTCCGAACTTCGAGAGCTTCAGGGATTTGCAGGCGAAGCTCGGGAAGTAACCCGGGAAATCCTCATGAACGCCGTACTTCCAACGGTAGAGAGACTTATCCTACTGCATCAAGTACGAGAAAAACTTCTCCTGCGTTCCCTCTCGTCATCCCCTGGAGTTGTGGATGTTGACGAGTTTCTGGGGCGCGTTGAAACTCTGCTTGAACGATCGCTTCAGGATGAAAAGTCCCTCCGCAAGCTTGGTCCCGCAAATGAAGGTTCGGTTTAAACCCGTCTCTGACGGGTTTTTCTATTATTGACAAAAGCTGTTTTATAAGATATTTTACTAAAAGTTGCACCTTCACTGAGAGGAAATCATGGGCAAACTGCTTGATCTTCTGCTCGGCAGATCTCCAGCCGAAAAGCACGGAACATCCCTTGGCGCGAGACCCCGGCGATCGGAGCACAGGGTTCTTACCGACTCGGACTCTCTTCCAGAAACACCAAGAACCGAACACCGGCAATTCGAAGAAGACAGGACAGCCGACAAGGACAAGCCGTGGCGTGATCTCATTACGGAGACTGATCTCGCCGCTCGACTCAAGGTCGCGACATCGTTTGACGAATGCATGAGCATCGCAAATGAATGTTCATCGGATTCCGAAGTGGTGAATGTGGCCCTGGAAAAAGCACTGAGCCTCGCGACGACCTCGACCGAATGCAAAGATGCGCTCGAAGGCTGGACGCTTGAGGATACGCTCGATGACGCCTTTCGCAACAAGCTCGTGGAGCTTGCCCAAATCGAACTCGACAACGCAACTTCGGTCGAAGTGTACTTCGAGAAGTACGACGAGGTTAGGGATTACTTCGATCTCGAAGACTCCGACTACGAAGTCGTGCTCGGGCTCGCCGCCACTCAAGAAGAATGCGAGACGGTCTACGAGCGCGCCACGGATGATGTCGACGCGACTCGAGAAATGGAAGAGAAAATTCTGCTGAAAAAAGTAGATTTCCTCGATTCCGTCGAAGACTGCGCGGAAATCTGGGACGAGCACGAGACGGATTCGGAACTTGGCAAAGCAGCAATCTGCCGAGCGTCCGACATCATCCGCAAAGACAAGAAGATGTCATTCGAAGATTCGCCTTCCGCAGAGTAACACCATTCAGCTTGAATGGTGTTTTTTATATAAAAAAGCGGCACTTTATCGTGCCGCTCAAACATCAAAATCTAGAGCTGCTCAGGATACCGGAGCAGGAGTTTCAGACGTGGTCGTCAGTACCGCAGGGAGAGCTGCCCCCGGAGCCGCCGCGCTATTCTTCACGCTCTCGGCGACGAGATTCGCCAGAAGAATGTTGACGAGCCCGCTCGAGCCGTCCTTGCCATCCCCGCCGGCAACGATACTCGGGACGATGGGCACCCTGCTGTTCGCAAGGTTCCGGGAAACCTCGATCGCAGCGTAGTTACCCGCTTCGACCGAGTTGATCTTCTTCTGGATGACCTCGGCTTCGGCGTTACCGATAGCGAGGATCTTGCCTGCGTCGGCTTTGCCGGTGAGAGTGGTGACTTCGGCATCCGCCTTGGCATTGATCGTTTTCGATGTTGCCTCTCCCTCCGCAGTCTTGACTGCGGCGGAAGCACTGAACTCGGCGATCTGAACGCTTCGCTCGGCGTCCACGACGCGCGCTTGCGTGTTGGCAATGGCGGTCGCTTGTTCCAGAGCCTTGCGGCTTTCCTGGGCGAGCTGCTGCGTCTCGTACGTGACCTTCTGCTGCTCGGCGATCTTGCGATCGGTGAGCGTTCTCATGAGCGCTTCGGGCGGAACGATGTCACCGATGAGGGTATCCACTGCGCCGACGTTGTACTCGGTGAGCGCCGCTCGAATCGACTTCTTGGCCTCTTCCTGCCGCTGGCTGCGCTGCTTGAGAAATTGGATGACGTCCGAGTCCTGAGCCGCGTTGCGGAAGTAGTTACCGATGGTCGGCTCGAGCACCTGCGTCACGAGATTCGCCACGCTTCCGAAACGCGCGATGACCTTGGGGGCATCGGACCGCGGAATGTGGATGATCTGCGATACGTCGAGATTGAAGGTGAAGCCGTCCGAGGAACGAACGGTAATGCTTGAGAGGCGTTCGTCGAGCTTGTGGGACTCGCTCTTGTCGTTCGCCCAGTTGAGGACGACGTTCGCCGTCGGAACCTGTTCCACGCGATGCGTGTACGGATTGATCGGGTACTTGCCCGGATCGAGCGGATCGGCCCAGACGCCTTTCTGGCCCTTGGAGACCAAGTTGCCATGCTTGAAGTCGTCGCCTGTGACGTCGACTCCGTCGTTGCCGACGAAGGCGATGACGACACCCACATGGGCGATCGCCACTTCCGTCATCGGCTTCATCTCGACTCTGGCGAAACGCGGGTTGATGAAGTACCGACCCGAAAGGATCGGCTGTTCTTGCAAACCCTTGTAACCGCCATTCGAGACGAAGGCCTGGGCATCCTGATACATGTTGTGCCCCGCGATTTCGCGTCCCGCGATTTCGCCGGTCTTGAGCGAGGCTCCTTCCTTCGTCGTGACGATACCGACCATGTTGTCGGGCACATCGAGCACGTCTACTTCCTCGACCGAAAACAGCCTGGTGTTGATACGATACGTACCGGGCGGGATGATCGAGATCTGCGGTCCGCGCTCGCCGCTTCCGGTGAGGAACTTGCGAGCATCCTGGAAGGAATCGCTATCGACGTGCTTCGCGAGCACACGACCGCCCGACAATGGGTGGCCGTCGCGAGCTTCGACGATACCGATCTTGCCTTCCTCGACCGTAACGAACTCGACGAGCTCGACCGCGTACTGCCAGGGCCATAGGCCGAAGTGCAGTCCGGGCGCGAGCGTATCGGCTTGATAACCGGCCTCGCCGTTCAGTGCGATGATCGCACCGTCCGGAAGGTTGCGGTTCTTGCCGACGACAACGTACTTCTTGTTCACGATACCGGCGCGATTCTGTGGAATGATAACCACCCCCAGAGGCCGCAAGAGCAGCCTGTGCGCCAAGACGAGAACGATGAGTGCTATGACCCACCAGTACCCGCCCACCGCATGCAATACAGATGACATGTGTGAACCCTCTACTAGATTGTGATGTGAAAGAGCTTTCCAGGCACTGCCTGGAGCGGAGTATTTTTAGCACAATATCACTGAAAAGTCAAGTATATTTTCAGATCAATAGTATGCCTATAATGAGCCATCTTATGGAAAAAAGAACGCAACAGAAAATCCTCATCGTCGTCGGGCCGACGGCGTCCGGGAAAAGCGCTTTGGCAGTACAGCTCGCCAGGCGTTTTCATGGCGAGGTCATCTCTGCCGATTCGCGGCAGATATATAAGGGACTCGATGTGGGCACCGGCAAGATCACGAAGAAAGAAATGCTCGGCATCCCCCACCACCTTCTTGATATCGTTGACCCAAAGAAATCATTTTCTGTATCGGATTACAAAAAGCTTGCAGAAACGAAGATTGAAGAAATTCTCCGTCGGGGGAAACTTCCTATCATCGCCGGTGGCACCGGATTCTACATCGATGCGGTGACGGGCAAAGCCTCGCTTCCTGAAGTGCCGCCGAATGCAGTTCTTCGCAAGAAGCTTGAAGCAAGAACCGCTGAAGAACTCTTTAAGGAACTTACAAAAAAAGATCCTGTTCGTGCAGAAACTATCGACAAGCACAACAAGGTGCGCCTTGTGAGAGCGCTTGAGATCGTTGCGGCTCTCGGGAAAGTTCCCCCGCTTCGCCAAGGCTCCGCAGGGCAAACCTCATACGAATATATCTGGATCGGACTTAAGCCCGAAAAATCGGAACTCGAAACAAAAATAGAGAAGCGTCTCACTGCTCGCCTGCCGAAAATGATCCTCGAAGCGAAACGGCTTCATGCCAATGGTCTCTCATGGAAGCGTATGAGCGAAGTCGGGATCGAATATAAACACCTTTCGGCATATTTGCAGAAAAGGATCACGAAGCAGGAACTCCGTGATGGGATATTGAAAGACAGCATTGCCTATTCGAAGCGGCAGGATACGTGGTTTAAAACGAACAAAGGCATCATGTGGTTTCCGAGCGGCGCATCGAAGGAGATTGAATCATACTTGACAAATATTATAAAAGGTGTATAAATCATGATAGATTCCACCAATTTCTGAGAGGCAAAAGTGCCCAACATCATCCTCATCGGATTCGACAGAAGCGAAGTGGCGCAGCTCACGCGCGAAATCACCAAACTCCTCACGGAGATCGGCAAGGCAGAGGACAGCGTCATTACCGACCTTCCCTCGACCACCACGAGCTGCAGCACCGGCACGCGGGCGCCCCATGTCTTGCTGTGCTCGAGCAGTGAGGCAGATCTCGACGAGATCGCCGCAGCGCTGAACGAAGTCATCGGCCTCGGCGTACAGAAGAAGCTCACGAATGGGTTCCTGCCTCCGCCAGTCGGAAGCAGATGGGTGTACGAATAACCGGCCTTTACGCCGGTTTTTATATTCCTTTCTTATTTCTCCTCCACTCAAGCACTACCGGCACAAGCGATACAAGGACGACAAGAATGACGAGATACGAAAGATAGTTCTCGATCTGCGGGAAGGCTCTGCCGAGGAAGTATCCGACAAGCGTCACGATCGAGGACCAGAGAATGGAGCTTATGATGCTGTAGCCAAGGAATTTCGAAAAGTTCATCCGGGCGATGCCCGCTGCTATGGGAGCGAAGGTGCGCACGATCGGCACGAAGCGGCTGAGGATCACCGCCATCCGGCCGTGTTTGTCGAAGAAGAGATGGGCCCTTTCGACGTATTCTTCCTTGAGAACCTTCCTGAAGAAGGCATAGCGGTGAAGGGTCTTTATATATACGCCGATGAAGTATCCGGCGATGCCGCCGAGAAGCGTGGCAAGGAAAATGAGCGGAATGAGAAGTACGAGATTGAGCCCGACTCCGGCCGCAAGAATTCCTGCGGTGAACAAGAGGCTGTCCCCCGGCAAAGCGAAGAAGATACCGGACTCAAGAAACACGATAAGAAAGACTCCTATATAGCCGTAGTGCGAAAGAAGAAGCGGGACATTGAAGAGAGAGGTCATCTTGTACTATGACAAAAGCATAGCATAAAGCATTAATTGACTCTCGATGCGTTTCTGGTACGGTTGGACGAGAGATTTGACCTTTCACTTACCATAGGAGTTTCTCATGGGCCTCCATACCCCGATTTCCGCTGGCCTCGACGATGAGTATCAAGGATACGAGAGCATGCCGGACATTCTTGCCCGGCTGAGAGAGATCGGCATCTCGCGAAGCATGACTCTCGAAGAAACAATCGTCTGGATACTTTCCGACGAAACTGCCAGACAGAAGGATGATTGCCCCACGCTCGAAGAGCTCGGAGCAGAATGGCCGAAGCTGAGCTGCGATCACAGAGATCACATTAGGAGCTGCAAGTTCTGCCAGACCTTCGCACTTCTTGCCTTCCCCTTCATTACTGATGAACCGGAGGAAGGGGTGACCGAGCGTTTCGAAGATGAACGCCGCAGCATGGCAAGATCCTTCGCAACCTGCAAGAATGTGGTTCGCCCTCTGTATTGGGATAGCTTGCAGAGAACACCGGTGCCATTCATGAATGCGGATGATCCTCATGTTCAAACGTGCGGATACTGCCAGCTGCTCCTGCAGTATTACGACAAGCAGCGGATGCGCTTCGGATTCGTCAACATGGATGACTGGTGGTATTACCCTGTTTTTAGCCAGGGAGATGAGCAGCATGTTCTGAATCGGATCCAAGGAGATGAGCACGAGAGATATTGGCCGCTCAAACGCTTCAGGATGAATGTCCGGAGAGACAGTGAGTCTTACCGCTCGCTGAAAGAACAACCGGAGATCAGACACAGACTCCGTGCAAGCATTCGCAAGTTCACTCGGCCGATCGGCAGCTTCATTACAGGATGGCGATCAATCTCGACCCCTTTCCCGAAGAGACACCCATGGGCGTATTTTACGCCGACGGACCGGCTGACAAAGCTTCTTATGGGCAAGAACCTTGTTCCCGAAGAAGTGCTCTATAAGGCAGTACTCGACGGGGCAATGCAGGTGGAAGAAGCGCTTGAAAAGCTCGAGAGCATGCTTCCTCTGCATGATGGATACGAATGGACACCTCACGGGCAAACAATCCCCCTTGGCACTCAGATCACGAAGCTGTGGGGAGCGGTAGTGCTCGACAGGCAAGCAGAGAAGAACGGAACTACGCTCGAAGCTGAGTCTGAGAAAGACAAAACACGCGAGCACAATCTCCATATCGCCACACAGACCGACATGTGGCACGACAGCCGCGTGAAAGATCACTTCGAACGCTACACCCAGATCATGGGACGCGAACCTCCCGCCTGTCTTATCCGTAGTGCGTTCATAGACGCATTGCCGGATCTTGCTGAGGAAGACGGCGAAGAGGGGCCTTCTCTTATCCATGAGGCCTTGGCAGAAGCCGCAAAATCAATGAGAGAGCACGCGCTCATTCACGGGCAAGCGGTCTGGGACCAAGGCTCTCCGTTCCTCATCAAAGAACGCAGCGGCAAATTCGAGCCCACCAAGATACTGTTCGACAAGCTCGAGGAGCTGAGCGAGCACATCAAGGCATGTCCGGAGTGCCAGCTGATCCTTGCTGCCCACTGGGACACCGAGAGTGAGCAGGAGTGCTTGAGCTACGTGGAATTCCTCCTCTTCCCGGAGCTGCTCTGGCAGTACCGCAAGGGAGATACCACGAGCATGCTTGTGCATCTCAAGTCATGCGAGCGCTGCCGGATGCTTGTCACGCTCTTCGGCAAGTCGCCTGAGGATCTATCGCCTGAGCACATCGCATCGTGCACCCAGTGTCAGGAACGGATCGCGAATGGTAAGAAATAGAAAAGAGTTCGACCGCAGCTTCCGGCAATGGAAGCTGTTTTTCTTAATCTATAATTGCGGGCGATGAAGGAATCGAACCCTCGCCAGCGGTTTTGGAGACCGCTGTTCTGCCACTAAACTAATCGCCCCTAGAAAGCATCCTAACATATGGGGTAAGAAAAATCCGCCCACATGGACGGACTCTGCCAAGGACCGGCCTTGGTAATTACCCTTTGACGCTCTCCCGCTTCCTGAAGATCTTCGCGGAGTAGAGGATCCGGACAAGGCTTGCCTGATCGGGGTTCTCTGTGATCATTCGGGCTGCGATCTCATCGCCGGACAATGCTCGCTTCACACCCGACCTGTCGTTCACCCGATGCAGGGCATCGAAGTGGTCGGCGAGCGCGAGCATTCGTCCATAAAACGAGATGAACGCCTTGGTACCCCGTCCGTAGTCGTGAAGAGGCTCGGGCAAAACATCCGGATACGGCGCGCGCTGGAAGGTGTGATGATGAAGGATCACTTCAGCACTGAAGTCGAAGTATCCGCGCAGGAGCTTGTACCCATCGATGACGTGAGACTTGATCTCTTCGGTGTCCGCAGGCGTCCATCCTTCCGTCTTCTGAAGCGTCTTCGGGTCGGTCTGAATCTTCCCTATGTCGTGCAAGAGTCCGGCGTAGAAAAGCGCCTTGGGGTCGAGACGCATGAACTCGCCGATCGAGTAGCCGAGGATGGCCACGCGCACGGAGTGTTCGTACGTCTCGCGATCCTTCAGCTCGAGCGGCAGGAGGAAAGCGAGCAAAGCCCTTCTCTGCTCCCTGGACATGTCCAAAAGGTGAAAGACCATTGCGAGACGGTTTCCAATGCTGAAGTTCTCATCAAGATGATGATCGGACATGACACCCTCATTGCCTGGGTTCTATTCTTGCCTGACTTTACAATTTATAGAACAAAAGTCAATATTATAAAACTAATAAAAAATCCGCCCTGCTCTAAGCATCGGGCGGATCTCCTTTCCAAGGCCTTGCCTTGGAATTAGGCCTTCTTTTCCTTGTAGACCGTGTGCTTCTTCGCGATCGGGTTGTACTTCTTGAATTCGAGCTTCCTTTCGACCGACTTTCTGTTCTTGGTCGAATAATAGGTGTGGCCCTTGCCCAATCCCTTCGAGTCCCCGGAGGAGACGAACTTGATGAGTTTATCCTGTGACATAAGACCCTTAGAGTACAGCAACGTATAAATTTTGCAAGAGCAGGAAAAGTATATAAAAAGCTCCCTGCTAAGGCAGGGAGCGCTACACGAATTCCACGATCAATCAGTTTCCGCGGACCTTCGAGAACAGGAGGATCTGATCACCCTCCTGCATCGGAGCCGCCGTGCTGCTGATCTTCGCGCCGTTGACACGGATATCGAGCGACTCGCTATTACCCGTTCCTCCGAGACCGGCCTTTTTGAGGCCGTCCAGGTAGGTGCTCCCTTGCGGAACCGTGTACGACTTGATCTGTCCGCCGGGGAAGGCGCCGATCTTGACGGTGATCGCCTCTTCGGTGACTCTGGGCTTGGCCGACATAGTGTGTCTCCTGTTGTGTGGACGGTTAGAAGTTCGAAGTAGTGAGCATCATGGGCTGGAGCGAAAAAACAAGCTCGTTCTCGACTTCGTCCGTAAGGATCTTGCCGAGCTTCAATTCTTCCTGATTTTGATGCCAGCGAATGAGTTGCCAGACCGCGAGGCCCGACACGACTTCCGCCGTCGATCCGACAGTGATACTGGTACCGCATGCGGAGACTTCCGCCATGTCATCCGAATAGAGAGTTTCCTCCCATCCTCGAACGTGTGTGGGGCTGGAGGGGTTGACGGCATACACACGGCCGCTGTTCTTCCCCATCCGGGTTTCCACGACAAGCTTGACGTGAGTCTTGTATCGCAGCGCCCCCTTCCAGATCTCCTGGCGCGAAGCCATGGTATCTGTAAGAAGGAAGACTGCGACGCCGAGCTGTTGCGAACCGTCGACGCGCTCGTTGTGAGCGGTCACCGTAATACCGGTCTGTTCCCTGATGATGTTTTGCAGGGCATCGACCTTGAACTCTCCCACGTGATTGTTACCGAATACCTGATTCGGTACGTTGTGGGGTTCGATCCGGTCGTAATCCCACAGATGAATCTCCGAGATGCCGAGTTTGGCAAGCGCAAGCGCGATCCGGGAACCGGTCGCACCCACACCCACCACGTCGATTCGTCGGTCTCCAAAAACAGCCGGAGAAAATACTTCGAGATGCCGAATGGTGTCGAGCATGTTCTCCTTTGGTTAGTGGCGCCGCCGACGACGTCCTAACAGAAAATCGGCGACGCTCTGGCGTGGTTTACCCTGCTGTATCGGATTCAAGATTACCGGACGATGATACACAACCCTCTCTTTCATCTCCGAACGCAATTGGTCCTGGAGTTTCAGATAGGTGCTCATCGACGGCTGTTTGCCCACAAGCTTCCAAGGAAGCCGATGGTACACCAGATTGTTCTGCCAGTCATAAAGACTGAAACTTAGGTCACCGGTGCGGTTAAAGATACCCCGCAGGAAGAATTGCGCTCCGAACCCTTCGAAGGTACGCATCGTCTGGTCATCTTGGCCAGACGGACTGGTTCCTCCGTATCCATGGGAGTGACCCCAGAATCGGGTATTGTTGAAGATGCTTTCTCCGTCCGGTCGCTTGAGCGTCTCGAGCATGACCTTGCTCATGCTGTCAGTCGACAGCTCCGTATGTCCGTAACTGACGTCTTGATCGAACAGAAAAACTTCATCGACCAAAATATCGCTACCGACACGCTTCGCCGTGCCAAGCCATCCGACCTCGAGATCGATGGCACTGACAATGATGAAGATCTTGAGTAGCGCCATCTGGTGTACGCGAATCGTCGGGATGACGCTCGGCAAATATAGCAACTCGGCCTGGGTCGGAAATGTCTTCGGCAAAAGGAAACTCTGAGCCGCCATGCGAGCAAACTCCCAACCAGGTTGGTGGAATGAGGCCTGCTCTACCGGTGCTTCAGCCTTACCTTTCTCCTCTTCGGCATACGGACTTTCGTCCTTGCTTTCGTCGGTCATGGGTACCATTGCCTCAATGGCAGAAGTGGAACTTCGTGTAAAGGTACGAATACTGACGCCGATTCTACATAAGTAATAAGAAATGTCAAGTCTGTAATAAAAACCTCTGCCATAAAGCAGAGGAGTGGAAACGAGAGTCAGTAAACCGCCCTCCGAAAAGTCTGAAGGACTTCGGGAGAAACTTCATTTCCACTGAAATTCCTCAGAAAGTCTAGCGCCAGCATCGCTGCGGTTTCAAGTTCGAAACCTCCCAAGAGTTCGGAAAGCGTCGAGGTCAGCTGGCCAATCGGAAGTTCTCCCGTTTTGCCGGAGATATGCGGAGCGTGATAGATGTTCCTATCGGACGCCTGTACAGGCCTAATGTTTCTGAAGAATACGTCACCGGTATAGAAGTCAAACATGACTTCGAAAGGACCGATTTCATAACCCGTACCAGAAACGGTATCGAGGCACGTCAATCTTCCGGTGTAAACTCGCAAGATGTCTTGCTCGACCGATACTCTTTGAACATCCGGAAGGCGCTGGATCTTCTCGAGTTCGGCTTGGAGCACGAGACTCACCTTGCTTCTCGGCGCTGCTACTGTACCTTTCCCTCTCCTTCTTCTCTTTCTTTCTTGTACAGGCTGGTCGGGAGCAGCGACCAATTTGTCGAGCGTCTTACTCAGCATTCCTTGCAGGAAATGCTTCCGCACTTCCGCGACCTGCTGCTGCGTTTTGGCAATATTGCCTTCGAGCTCGACCCTGATGGTACCCAGAGTTCGCTTGAAGATATCCGCGAAGAACTGTTTGGTTTCGACATTGACCGGGGCGGGTTCCTTCGGATATTCCATTCGATTTTTGACTACTGGGAATTCTCTCAGAACACCGAGATAGTTTCCTTCAGTGCTGTCATTGACCGAGTCGATGGCCTTTAAGGCAAAAAGGATGGCGGCTTCAAACTCGAATTGAGCAAGAAGTGTCAGCACGCCCTTTCCCTCTCCGTGGCACCAGTAGCCCTGGTCGCGATCGACGTGGGGGTGACCATACTTCCTGCCATCCGACAAGGTAACGCGCCGAGTGATATTGCGGAAAACTACTTGCCCACCATCGCCAAACGTCACTTCAAGACGAAATTCACCGTACTCATGAAGCGTCCCGTCAACGGGATCGACGCCATACATCGAATGAGTCAGGATGGTCATGACCTTAGCGCGTACGGATACGCTTTTCACTTCAGGAATGCGGGCGATGCGTTCGATGATCTTGTCCGATTCCGGCGTGTTCGCTTCGAGCTGCTGCATCTTAGTTGTAAGGCCCGCCGCGTAGGCGATATAACGAGCCAGCTCCTTTTGGGTAGGCTCGATCTGTTCTTGAAGACGAAGCAAGACTTTCCTCTGAGGCGCTATGAATTGGCCCAACAGCAGTTCTTCAATAGTGGGAAAACCGCCTCCGAGCATATTCCGGGCCTCCTCAAGTATCTTCCGGTAGATGCCCGTCCGAGACGCTTGCGGAAGATAGTAACTATCATTGATCGGGAAAAGTATGTAGAGATCATTGCCGATAAGCTCGGCGACCGCATACTTGCTATCCGGATCGATGATCACCAGCCCATCACCTGAAGGCTCGAACAGATAACGCTCGTCGCGATAACCGCCCTCTCCCCCTGTCTGGAAACCCCACATCTTCTTGGGTATCTTTTGGAAACCTGCCTCGCCGCCAGATCGACCGTACATATAGATGATGAAGCGTCCAGTCTCGCTGTACGGACGACGATATGATCCGCCCGCATCGACGATGTAGACACGCTGGAATTCCTTTAATTCGAAAGATCTTCCCAGAATCTGGAGGGTCAACCGGAGGAATTCTCCACCATCTTCCCTTGTGCCATTCCATGTATTGAGTTCAATCACGGGAACCATGTGTCCTCTCGTTGTAAGGTGCTTCTGAAATCAATAAAGCATAATTATATAGTAAAGTCAATATTAAAAATCCGCCTTAGCCGGCGGACTTCTGCCGTTTTTGCATGATGGCGATCATGATGAGAGTGGAAGGAATGAGGTTCATGACGAAGTGCCACGAAACGCGATATCCTAAAGCGAACTGCTGTCCACCGAGCGTTGCCGCTCCTCCGAACAACGTGCTCAATCCGACCGATTTACCGAGGAAAAGAGCGGTCAGCGTGAGCATGATGTGTTCGTACAGATGAAACAGTTCGACGTAGAAGGCATACCGCATGAACTTCGAGCGGATGAAGTAGAACAAGCTTCCGATCGTCACCAGGAAGATACTGTTCCCGATGAGATGAAGAACTTCCATCCCGAGCATCATCCGAACGGCAGGATCTTTGGCCGGGAAAAGCCAGTTGCCGAGGAACCGGACACACGCCATCGCTACGGGTGACATATACGGGGTATTACGGCTACTGAGGAGCCACACCCCGAATTGCACTGCATGCTCGACAAAATGCCCGATCTGAAACAGAACACCGAGCACCGCGATAACCGCCACCAGGAACCGGGGCTTGATGGTCAAGGTGGGAATTCGAACTTCCTGTGCGATAGCCGTCATGGCGATCCTCTTCAGTGAGTGAAGAACTGCGACTTTCAACACTATACCACGATAATTTAATAAGGCAATAAGTACCCGATGTATATAAAAACCCTAATCACTGTACGTAATTAGGGTGTTGATTCAGCCTCGCAAAAATTCCTTCTTGCGGACTTCGGCGGCGCGCATGATGACGCCGAACATGAGATCGCCGATGCGGTGAAGCATCCCGGGAATGACGATCGCATTCGGGTTAAGCGGCGTCTCGAGAATGGAACCGAAGCCGAAGTATCCCTTGTGGAGACGCTTCGCGGCATTGAGATGGCCCGGTCTCGTTGCCACTTCTCCGTCGTAATCGAACACGCCGCATTGGTTTTGATTGTCATAGTGACAGCCAAGCTCGAGCATGGTCTCTTCCGGCTGACGATAGCCGATAAGCGTCATGACCTTGTCGTATAGAATGTCCTCGCTGGGCTTGCCCGCCCCATCGAACACGGTCATGACCCCGGGCGTTTTCACTTCCCACCGCGTGACATCGGAAACGATCTTATCTCCATGGAGCGCGCGAGTGTAATCGTATCTCGAATGGGCGAGATCACCCTGGTAGTCGACCAGATTCGGCCGCGAGGTGTCGCGGAAAACCCTGTACATCCTGTTCCGATGAGGAACATACGCAGTCGGATTTTCTACGGCATCTTCGGGGTAGTGCGTCAGGATACGATAATCGATATCGTATCCATCATCGATGATGATGTGGATCTGCTGCAGCATCTCGGCGGTCGAGTTGCCAAGTCCGATGAGGATCAGACGTTGTCCGATGACCCTTTCGAGCTCGAGTTGCTGCTGCCAACGCATCCCCGCCAGACGCAAACCCGTCGTCGTGGTCATGCGGGTAGGATCAGATACGGGCTTCGGTTTACCGAGACCTGCTGCATTGATCACAATCGGATATTCCGCAGACGAACCGGAAGCAAACTTGATCCGATGACGCAAATTCCCCGGCTCGACACTCTCGACCTTGACCGTTTCGATCGTTCCGGAGATCAGACTCTGGAGAAATGTGCGAACTTCCTTGCCAGTGCCCGGCGCGGCTTCGAGAATTTTTCCGAAAAACTCGAGCTGCACCGGATTATTGCGAGAAAGCTGATACACATTTTCCTGACCCCAGATACCGAGCGTCTTGGCCTTTTCGTAGATCGTGATCCGATTGAATCCGAGCGCACGAAGCGCATGAGCAGCCATGATTCCGGCTGCTCCGTGTCCGATAATCGCTATCGGCACGGATCGCAACGCTTGCGGCACGGTTGCTGTCGACTTGAAAAACGTCGCCGATCCTTCGCCATAGCGCTTGTTCAGAAGGGTGATCCCGCTATTCGCCAAGGCAACATCGATGCGGCTATTCTGAAGGTCGGTCCCGGTGTAAGCCACTGACTCTGCGGGATTGATGATACCGAGAGCCTGACCATACTGGTCGAGCAATTCGGCATCGAGAGTGTCCCTGCGCAGCACCAACTCCCCGAACAATCGCCCAAAGGACGATCTCTCGGCAAGTCTGGAAACAAGCTTCAAGTCGAAGCCTTTTGCCTCCATGAATCCGCGGAGTTCGCCGAGATCCAGAAACTGCAGTCCAGCTGGACCAAGCATTTTCACTCGTTCCGGCGCAGTCACCTGACGATGACTCATTGAGTTCTCCCTGAGGATGCCGAATTTCGGCTGTCAAAAAACATGTTCAATATCTGACATGCTTATACCACACTAAATATCATCAAGTCAAGAGTTGTGCAGCGTAGTAGAGGATGTTGGAACTGAATTAATGAATTATGAGATGGCTTCCTTTATTGTTATTTCGCAACTTCGGGTGGTTTTGTAAGTTCTAGATGGTTGGGGTTATTATTGCTTGCCGTAAGACCATGACTAATAAAATTACCTTCGATTATATATTGTTGTTTATTCTGCATAGTATCTATTCCTGTGCCGGTCACAGGAAGGTCAAAGCTCGAGATGCTGCCGTTCGGCTCGTCAGAAAAAATTACATATCCATTTTCTTGTTTGAGTACGTAACCCTTCAGGCGCACAGCGGTACCAAGATATTTTGCAGAATGCCTTGTAACAAAACCTACTGTTTGAGTGGAGAGTGGCAACACTTGGGTTGATGTTGTAGCAGCCTGGACGCTTGGCATGGGCACTTCACGCCTGACTATGTCAACGCCATCCGGAATACTCAGCTGGCCGTCTCCTCGCCCGGGCTTATTTGTTACACCGTATTGCCATACTATCTTTTTTGTCTTTTTGTCTATCACAATGACCCTATGGTTCATATCATCGTTTGAAAGTATGTTGCCGTTCGGTAACTCTATGGCAAGTGAGGGAAAGTTGAGTCGCACACCATTCTCTCCATCATATTCCCACACGACTTCGCCCTGTCTTGTGATCTCTATTATCTTGCCGGGGTTTGTATATTCGGCAAGAAGGATGTTACCAGCTTTAGTGAGCTGAGGATCGGAAGGATATTTAAGGGGAATTTTCATTGAAAATACATTTTTCCAATTCTCATCGAGTTCTACTACGGTCTTCGAGATTATATTACTGATAAGCACATGGCCATTCGGCAGAGGAGTATCGCCATTCGGTGCCCCGAGCGTATCAGGGCCAGAACATATTCCTGTTTTGCCGTATTGCCGGGCGATACTCTTATCCGGGGCAATCTCTATTACTCGACAGTTTTTTATATCTGCGACCATTACGTCACCATTTGAAAGTTTATATGCATCGTCCGGAGAGTTGAGCTGGTTTGGTCCTTTGCCGGCCTTATTTGGAGTGCCATATTCCCAAAGGACCTGCTTCGTACTGAAATCAATAAGCTCTACGATGTGATATCTCTCTAAATTTACGCTTATCGTCTTGCCACCATCAGTAAAAAAAGCGTCATCCGCCCCGAAACCGTTCCTTGGCAAGCCTGTAAAAGTATATTCCCACACTATCCGCTTATCAGGAGTAACTTCGATGATGCGGTTGTTCCCCCTGTCAGCTATAAGGACATCATACCCGCCGAGAGCTGCCGTATCTTTTGCAGCACTTGCTAGATCCTCACTAGAAACAGGCACTGCTTCTGGTGGGGGGATATCGTCCTCATTTCCAAGTATGGCATCGATATCGAGCGGCGCATTGGCATGAGATGCAGAGTATTTGTATAAACCTGTAACTACTAGTACAAAAACAACAAACAAGAGTATGTACGTACCTCGTTTTCCGAAAGAGGGTGGTAATTTCTCCATATGATGTACGACGTCTACTTCTAGGCTTTATTTCAATTGCCATGTTTCAAGTAATCTTTCTTGAGCGGAGCAGGAGCAGAACGCGCTTTTAATGCGACAATGACAAAATGTGCGGCGTGGTAGAGGACGTTAGAAGTGGTTTAATGAATTACGGACGATTATGTATGTACCGAATTTTGCAGTATGGAGAAAAAAATAAATCAATCCTAATGTATGCAAAAAGTATATATTGATCCAATAAGTATGGGTAAAACAATAAACGCAATAACGATATACGTACTGACTTGAGGAAGCAAATTCAAACGAAACCATTTAAATAGATAGTGATCTATGCATGGTTCTGGATACTCTGATCCAGGATTTTCAATAGCGCGTAACCTGTTTTCCCAATGAGTCAGAAAACACTGACGGTGCGAAAGTTCATGCCCATCAGTTTTGAATATTAGCCACGAACCAAAAATAAGTATTCCATATAAAACTCCCTCGATAATTAAATAGTAACTGGGGAAAATCCCCGGGAATATTAGAATGGTTAGAGATGAAAATAATGAGGTTACAATAAAAGCTACGAATAGCATTGTATGAACGATCAGGACAATCTTCGAAGTCATCTTATTTTACACCCATTCTACTCTGAATAGACAGAAAACATATCATTTTCTTTTTCTAATTGTAACAAAAAAATAGCCCATCATTGAGCCATTCTTGATTTTGTGCGCCGGGTTGGATTCGAACCAACGAAGCCCGAAGGCGCCAGATTTACAGTCTAGTGCGATTGACCACTCCGCCACCGACGCGTACGAGTACTATATCGAAAAAGGCCTTATTTCTCAAGATAAGAAAAAACCGGACAAAAGTCCGGCCTGAACCTAGCACTTCACGAAGCGCGTCATCGGCTTGCCCCCGACCGTCGTGATCAAAGTGGCCCGATCGGGTGATGCCTCTCGGCTGAGCTCCGGCCTCGGTTCGAGCTCTTTCTTGAGCCAGCGATGCGCCTCTTCAAACGAGTACTCACGAAAGTTCTCGACCGGAGACATCTTGTTATCTTGCGGGAGGTGCGTGACCCCCGGCAAGCCGATCAGGCACTTGCGCTCTTTGGGCCAGGTCTTCGATGCGCGAAGAGGCTCGCCCCACAATTCTCCGCTGTTGAGAATGAGACCAGTGGAGAAAAGAATGTCTCCGACAGTCTGACCGCGTTTGGGCATGCGGCGCTCGACTGCGAGCACCTCGCTTACGACATCATCGATCTCCCCTCTTCGTTACGGTCACATGGATCGCTTCGATCTCGGGCATACAAAATACCTCCAGAAGATTCTAGAGGTATTGTTTCAAACTATAGGAGTATGAACAACTTTACTTCACCGGAGCGCTGTGGCGTGCAAGGGTCGAGAGGGTGCTCCTGCGCTTCCCCTTCTCCACATCGAAGGTAAATTCCTTATCCGTGCTCGATGCGGAAGCGGCTTTCAGTCCGACGAGGATCCTGCCGCCCGAGAGGATCTTGTTTCCTATCATCATGGTGGCGACGGGGTTCAGGATCTTCGTCTGGATGAGGCGCTTCAGCGGTCGGGCGCCGTACTGCGGGTTGTAGCCCTCTTCGGCGAGCACCTCCAACACCTCGTCCGAGATAACGAGTTCGATCTCCTTCTCCAAGAGGCGTTTCTTCACGACATCGACCTGGATCTTCACGATCTCCTTGATAACCTCCTTCGGCAGGACGTCGAAGACGATGATGTCGTCGAGGCGGTTCAGGAATTCCGGACGGAATTGCTCCTTCAGGGCTTCGAGGACTTTGTCCTTCACGTTCTCATAAGTGCTCTTTTCTCCGGAAGAGAAGCCGATCGACTGCATCTTGTCTATATATTGCGCACCGACATTCGACGTCATAATGATGACGGTGTTCTTGAAGTTGATGACGCGACCCTTGGCATCCGTCAGGCGGCCGTTGTCGAGTACCTGGAGAAGGATGTTGAAGACTTCCGGATGTGCCTTCTCTATTTCGTCGAAGAGGATGACGGCGTACGGGCGATGGCGCACCTGCTCGACGAATGGCGATCCTTCGTCGAAGCCCACATAGCCCGGAGGCGCGCCGATCAATTTCGACACGGAATGCTTCTCCATGAACTCGGACATGTCGACGCGGATAAGGGCCCTTTCATCATCGAACATGAATTCCGCAAGAGCCTTGGTGAGTTCGGTCTTCCCCACACCCGTCGGCCCGAGGAACATGAAGGACCCGATAGGACGATTCGGATCGGCAATGCCCGCGCGGCTGCGCTTGACCGTGTCCGCGATCTTTTGCACGGCCTCATCCTGGCCGACAATGCGCTTCTTCAAGTAGGCGTCCATATGAACGAGCTTCTCTGCCTCTTCTTCAAGCATGCGGGTCACAGGAATGCCGGTCGAGCGGGAGACGATACTGGCGATATCTTCTTCGGTGATCTCTTCCTTCAAGATGCGTCGCGAACTCTGGAGCTTCTTCAGGCGCTTCTGCTTGGTATCGAGGTCGCGTTCCAAGGTCGGTATCTTGCCGTAGCGAAGTTCTGCCGCACGAGAGAGATCGGCGCGGGCTTCGGCGGCTTCGGCATCCATACGGAGCGTATCAAGCGTTGACTTGATGCTTTTTATTTCGCCGACGGTCTCCTTCTCGTTCTTCCACTTTAATTCTATTTCGGACGTCTTCTCGCGGAGGTTCGCGATTTCTTGAACGATATCCTTCACGCGGGCTTTGGACTTCGCGTTCTTTTCTTTCTTCAATGCTTCGCGTTCTATTTCGAGCTTCATCACTTTCGACTGCGTTTCCTGGAGGACGGGCGGCATGTTTTCAAGCGAGATCTTCAAAAAGGATGCGGCCTCGTCGATGAGATCGACGGCCTTGTCCGGAAGGAACCTGTCCGTCACATAGCGCGAGGAAAGATTGACCGCCGCTTGGATAGCCGAGTCGGTAATATGCACACCGTGGTAGAGCTCGTAGCGCTCCTTGAGGCCGCGGAGAATGGTCATGGCGTCTTCTATGCTCGGCTCGTTCACATACACGGGCTGGAAGCGGCGGGTCAGGGCAGGATCCTTCTCGATGTGCTTTTGGTATTCTCTGAGAGTCGTCGCACCGATAGCGCGAAGCTCGCCGCGAGCGAGCGGAGGCTTCAGCATATTCGAGGCATCCATCGAGCCTTCGGCGGCGCCTGCGCCGACGATAGTATGGATCTCATCGATGAAGAGGATGATCTTGCCTTCGGATTTCTCGATTTCTTTTATGATATTTTTCAAACGCTCTTCGAACTCGCCGCGGTACTTCGTCCCGGCGATGAGCAGTCCGAGATCAAGTGAGACGAGTTCTTTCTCGCGCAGGGATTCCGGCACATTGCCTGAAGCCATACGTATGGCAAGGCCTTCGGCGATGGCCGTCTTCCCCACTCCCGACTCGCCGATGAGGATCGGGTTGTTCTTGGTGCGGCGACTGAGGATCTGGATCAAGCGTCCGATCTCTTCGTCGCGGCCGATGACAGGGTCGAGCTTGTTCGCCTTCGCAAGCGCCGAGAGCGAGCGCGTGTACTTCGTCAGCGATTTGTATTTCTTGGCTTCCTTCGGTTCGGCGTGCTTCGTCTTGCGTAATTCCTCGATGACGTTCACGACCGTCTCGCGATCGATCTTGAATTTAAGCAGGAGTTCGCGCGCTTCGCCCGGTACATCGAAGACCGCGAGGAACAAGTGCTCGGTCGAAACGAATTCGTCGCCCAGGGACTCGGCGATCTTCGTGCTCGTGTCGATGGCATGAGCGAGTTCGGGCGTAAGATAAATTTGATACGACGGCGCGAGCGTCTGTCCACTGTCCGGATTCTCCAAGGATTCTATGACGGAATCGGTCAGGAAGATGGTGTCGATCTCCATCCTGTCGAGGATCGAAACGACCATCGATTCGTCGGATGTGAGGAGGGCGGCCAGAAGATGCATCGGATTGACATGGTTCTGTCCCCGGTCGACGGCGAGCTCGTGAGCCTTCTTCAAGGCTTCCTTGGCTTTGGTGGTGAATTGGTTAATTGGAGGCATAATTGAGGCTATTATAGCAGAATTGACTCTAAAATTCGAGTGGTTTTTTCTATGTCATTCTTCGTGGTTTTCCTTCCGAAAGAGAAGCGCAAGGCCTCCTTGTCCTCCTCGTTTTTCCCCGAGCTGCAGGAACTTCCGGTCGAGACGAGCACGCCTTCCTTGTCGAGTTTGATGGCCAGAAATTCATGGAGCTTCCCTGGGAATGTCAGGCTCACGATGTGCGGAGCCGAAGGAGCGGAGGCTCCATTGATTACTACATTCGGGAACCTCCCTTTTATTTCATTAATAAAGAAATCTTTCAATGCTTGAAGGCGTACGGATTCTTCCGTGCGCATCTTCGTCGCCGATTCGAGAGCTTCCGCGAAGGAAACGACGGCCGATACGTTCTCCGTGCCGGAGCGAAGCCCCCGTTCTTGTCCACCGCCGAAGATGATCGGCATTATAGGAACACCCGGCCGCACCACCAGAAGCCCCGCGCCCTTCGAGCCTCGAACCTTCCCTGCATCGAGCGTCATGAGATCGACGCCTATGGAAGAGACGTGCAGGGAAAGCAATCCTGCCGCCTGGCTTGCATCGGTGTGCATGTAGGGATACTTCGTATCGTTCTTCTTCTTGAACTCCGCCAAGCCGCGCGAGATCTTCGGCACGGGCTGTATGACTCCCGTTTCGTTGTTCACATACATTACAGAGACGAGTACCGTATTTTCCTTGATCGCTTCTAAGACAGTTTCTGCAGACACGAGCCCATCTTCGGCTTCGATTATGGTCACTTCGGCGCCGCGACGCTGTGCTTCCTTGGCACTTTCAAGGATTGCCGGATGTTCGAGTGAAGAAACAATGATATGGGGTTTTAAAACGTGCTCCTTCGCAGCTTCGAACACGCCGAGGATGGCAAGATTATCGGCCTCGGTGCCTCCGGATGTGAAGACGACGTCTCGAGCCTGCACTTCCAAAATCCGCGCGATCGTCGTACGCGCATTTTCGAGTTCCTTTTTGGCTTTCACCCCCTCTCTATATATGGCGGAAGGATTGTTCTCCCCGCCGGCGGTATCGAGATTGATCCTTTTTCTATTGAAGAAGCTCATACCCCCAATCTATCATTTCCGCCTTAATTGACAAAGAAATTCAAGAACCGTAGTGTGTCGAAAGAAAACAACAACGAGGCGATAATGAAAGCGCGTCAGGTGCTGCGACAGCTTTTCAGTGAATCTGCGATCGATATAGATCAACGCGTAAACGATCAGCAGATCGTCACAAAATGCCTTGCCGGACATCTGAACGGATATCCGGACATTCATCTCGAGTTCGAAACTCTTAGAGGAGAGTACGAGTGCTACCAGATGAATGTTTTTGTAGGCGATAAATTGGTCTACGGGTTGATGGCGGGCGATCTCGAATGCGATGATGAACCCGTACCTTACGTCAAGGCAGAATGCTTTTACGAAAATGAGGGCGAAGAAATATTCGCACCCCATACCCCCGAAGGACTTGCTCTCCTTCAGCTCCTGCTTCGCTTTGCCGAGCTTGCGCAAAACACCATACCGACCGAATAGGTCGGCCTTTTCTTTAAGGTGTTTTTAGAGCATAAATATGCTAAGGTAGCAACACTATGGCAGAACTCAGACCTCCGGTCATCGCGATCATGGGCCACATCGACCACGGCAAGTCGACGCTTCTTGATTACATCAGAAAAGTAAACACGACCGACAAGGAAGCCGGCGGCATTACTCAGCACGTCTCGGCGTATGAAGTCATTCATGAGCACCTTGGTCCGAAGGGGCTTGAAAAAAGAAAGATCACTTTCCTCGACACGCCGGGCCACGAGGCCTTCATGGGCATTCGTGCAAGAGGCGCTTCCGCAGCGGACATCGCCATCCTTGTCGTCTCTGCAGAAGACGGGGTGAAGCCGCAGACGCTCGAGGCCTACAAGCACATTGAGAAGGGCCGCGTGCCTTACGTCGTCGCCATCACGAAGATCGATAAGCCTTCCGCGAACATCGACCGCGCCAAGCAGTCCCTGGCCGAGAATGGCATCTATGTCGAAGGCTACGGCGGAGATGTGCCGGTCGTCGCCCTCTCGGCGAAGACGGGCGAAGGCGTGCCGGAACTCTTGGAAATGCTTCTTCTCGTCGCGGAGATCGAACACTGCGTCGGAGATCATACCAAGATGGGCACGGGCGTCATCGTCGAGTCGCGCCTCGATCCGAAGAAAGGCATCACTGCCGTCGGCGTGGTGAAGGACGGTACGGTAATGAAAGGCCAAGTGGCCGCCTCGACCGGTGCCGTGGCACCGCTGCGCTTTATATTGAACGGCGAGGGCGAACAGGTCGACTCGCTCACCTTCTCCTCTCCTATCCAGATCATCGGCTGGGACAATCTTCCGCCCGTCGGAGCGGTCTTCGAGATCTTCGACGATAAGAAGGCGGCGCAATTTTATGCGGACTCCGAAGCCGCCAAGGCGAAGTTCGCCCGTATCGACACTCCGTACGATGACAGCATTACGGCGCTTCCTATTATCGTGAAGGCCGACACCGCCGGCAGTCTCGAGGCTATTAATTACGAGATCGGCAAGCTCGCGCGCGAGCGCATCAAGCCGAAGGTCACCGTCTCCGCCGTCGGCACCGTGAGCGAGAGTGATGTGAAATCCGCCATCGCCACTCCGGGCACGCTTCTCTTCGGCTTCAATACGAAGATCGATCCGCAGGCAGCAGCCCTTGCCGAACGTTCGGGCATTGCCATAGAAGTCTTCGACATTATTTATAAACTGACCGAGAAGATCACCGAGCTTCTCGAAAACAAGGAACCGAGGATCGACGTCGAGGAGATCATGGGCACGGCGAAGGTCCTGAAGGTCTTCAGCTCGCAGAAGGACAAACAGGTCTTGGGCGCGCGCGCTACCTCGGGCTCGATCGAGAAAAATTCGAATATCCGCATCAAGCGTAACGACGAAGAGATCGGCCGCGGCAAAGTGAAGGAACTCCAGCAGTCGAAGATGGCGGTCGACAAGATCGACGAAGGCAACGAATTCGGCGCCCAGATCGAATCGAAGATCGACATCGCTCCGGGCGACATCTTAGAACGCATCGTCATGGTCACGAAATAATATGCGCGCACTCAAACACGACAAGCTCGAAGGCATCATCCACCGCCTGGCTGCGGAGTTCATTCGGAATGTTGCCACGAGCGCTTCCCTCCTCACCGTTACCCGCGTCGAACTCAACCCTTCCGGGAAGGATGCCATCATCTTCTTCACCACCCTTCCCGAATCCGAGGAAGATACCGCATTGAAATTTCTTGAGAGAAAGAGCGGAGAGTTCAAGGAATACGTCAAGAAGCACTCGCGCCTCGGCATGCTTCCCTTCATGCGATGGAAGATCGATTACGGCGAACGCAACCGCCAGCGATTGGATGAAATAAGCAAGGATCTCTAGTGCCCGGGGTGGGACTCGAACCCACAAGGCCGTGAAGCCAGAGGATTTTAAGTCCTCCGTGTATACCATTCCACCACCCGGGCGGGTGCGGAAATATTTCCGGAGGCCTAGGGCGGAATCGCACCGCCGTATAAAGGATTTGCAGTCCCTTGCCTTACTACTTGGCGACTAGGCCGAACATTACTTACCTTATCATAAAGGCGTTGAAAAATCGTTTCGTTTCTGAGATACTAGGCGGTACGCGCCCTTAGCTCAGCTGGTAGAGCAGATCCCTCTTAAGGATAAGGTCGTAGGTTCGATCCCTACAGGGCGCACCCCAGCGGATTAAACCCGCAGCTCGAAAAAGCCTAGCATTTGCTGGGCTTTTTCATTGTGCCCCTTCTCTGGAAGGGGTCGATACCTCAGCGGGATCGAACTTAGTTGTGTGGTGATTGCGTTGGCATACGGCCCGCACATCCATCATGAGCGAGGTGAGGTGGGCTCAGAAGGTGGTGAATCATGCCGCTTTGGTTCGCGAGTTAACAATCTCTCAAGGCCGGCCACACCTTCGCGCGGATCCCATTGTCCGGTCTCAATGAGCACGTCCATCGCTTCGACGATGACTTCGGCGAGGGCCAACTGCGCAGCCTTGATCTCTTCCTCAGTGGCACCTTCACGCTCTTCGGGCGTGAGCTCCGGTTGTTCTTGATGCGGCATGGATAACAGTATGGCTCGTCGGCATCGCGATGATCATTGCACTATGCGAATGGCAACTTGTCGATAAGTATATCGGTTGCAATAATACGCAATAAGGTGTATAAGAAATCTGTATCAGAAAACTCACAACACACATGGCAAAGGCAACAATAAAAACTGGCTCAAGCACCATCACAGTAGAAGGCACTGAGGCTGAGGTGGCGCGAATGATTGCGATGTTCGGTAACCTGCCTGCCTCGAAGCCTAGGGCCCGTAGTATCGCCGCTCGCGAGCATAAGGATGAGAAAAAGCGTCTTAGTGCGACGGACTTACTAATTGCCCTAAAGGAAGAGGGGTACTTCCAAAAACCACACACTCTCTCGGACATCGCTCACAAGCTTGAGGAGGACGGCTTCCTCATACCCACAACGACACTTTCAGGTGTCGTACTTGGTCTAGTCCAGAAAAAGCAGCTTCGCCGCAAGAGAGCTGAGGGCAAGAAATGGGTCTACGGTCAGTAGAAATTATCAGTTGACAATAAATCGCATGAAAAAGAACGATATCAACAAGAGTCTTGAGGAGATTATTAGGATTGCCCAGGCCATATTGGATAACGGATTAACGGAAACGGGAAAGTCCGCTGCTGTTGCCCGAGTCCCGAGAGGCACCCGTTCCGTGGCGGGTACACAGTCGTTGCCGGACCGAATATTGACCCTAAGAGACTCAGGGTTTTTCAAACAGGCACGTCTTCCGTCGGAGGTGCACGCCAAACTACAATCGACTTACGAATGTGAATTGAGCAGAGTAGAAACTGCCCTTTACCGGCTCAAGGGAAGAAAGCAATTGCGTGTGAAGATGAGGAAGGTTGGTAATTCCCAGCAAAATGCCTTCGTCTGGTAGTGCCACTCCGAGTGTTGAAAGCTTTCTCTATCAGCATTTTAACAAGCGCCATGCAGACTCGGCCTTTAAGCACTACAAGGCAGCGCTTGGGAAATTCTCTGAGGGCGACTGGGAAGGCACGCTAGCAAAGAGTGGGAAGTTTGTTGAAGCAATTACTAAGGCTTTGATGCTCCACTGTGGCCTGGCTCTGGGTAACCCTCGTCAGTTCAGTGCTGGGAACGGGCTGCGGAAACTTGAGCCAATGACCAATTACTCGGACACAGTAAGACTCCTTATCCCTCGGGTCGCAATTCCTCTCTACGATATGGCAAGTAATCGTGGGGGACGACACGACTCACACGACGTCGATGCCAATGCAATGGATGCGAAATACGCGGTGCCAGCGATGTCCTGGATTCTTGCTGAGATGGTTAGGTTCGGCAGCGTCGGTGATCCCGACGCCGCCGCAGCCCTCATTGAGGAGCTCACTGCGAAGCAAATTCCTGTATTTGAAGACATGGACGGACGCACCTATGTGAATCTCAATGGCCTCGGTGCTCCCGATGTTGCGATACTCCTTCTCTACAAGAAGTTTCCGGGTAGGATCGATAAGGATGACTTGATTGAGGCAGTAGTTCGTCACGGCCACAAGAAGAAAGCAGCAGAAATGGCGGTTCATCGCCTGAGTTCCTATGTTGATGAACAGGATCAGCAACTAAAGCTCAGGGCCAATGGTCGTGCTAAGGCCGAGGGAATCTTAAAGTAGAGATGTTTTCATGCGTATACTCCTCTGGCACGATCCGCTCTCCTCACGCCACCTTGTCCTTCGGTAGACTGATGTCACCAGCTTTAATAGCAGCTTCCACTTCGTAGCGAAATACGATAAGCTCTTCGAAGTACTTGCTTATCTGGTTCGAACTAAGTTCGCTAAGGTGCACAAATTGGTATAGTAGAAGAAAGCGAGATTAGTTTAGTGGTAGAACTGGTGCTTCCCAAGCATCGGGCGGGAGTTCGATTCTCCCATCTCGCACCAGGGCGGGTGGCGTAATGGTAGCCGCGCCAGTTTTAGGAACTGGTTCCGTAAGGAGTGGAGGTTCGAGTCCTCTCCCGCTCACAAGTTCAAGAGAATAGGCCTTATTGACTTTTCATATTTTTCATGATAATTAGTACACAGAGATAGTTGTACCTTGTGAGCTACTACGAATGCGCTGTGTGCGCGGAGGAATAATGGATCCAGCAATTTTGGGATCGACGATCGGTGTTTCAGCCGGAGTCGGCATCACCGCCTATGTGTATACCAGTTTCGTCGTTATCGACACTGGTGAAGTGGGCGTGGTGAAGCGCTTCGGCAAACTCACCGGCAAAGTGCTCGAACCCGGTCTTGGGCGGAAAGTGCCCCTGATCGATCATGTCGTCCGCTACCCCACCATCACGCAGGAGGAAGAATTTCCTGCAGATCCGGAGCTCGTTGAGAAAGCGGACGAGGACAATGTGCCTCCGGGCAAGAAGCCTCCGTTCAGGATTCTCCAAACGGGAGCTCGGACTGCAGTTTTCTACGTCAAAAAGACGCAAGAAGAATTCGACGCCGAGCAGGCCGCGAACCCTCAAGGCAAGATCGTGAGGTGGAAAACGGTCGCCTTCGGTGATCTGTCGATCCCCAGAGAAAAATGGGAAGCGATGGAGAATGACCCTCTCGAACAGCCCATCACGACGGAAGTTCAATTCGTCGTCGAATGGCGAATCGACAAGGATAGCGTTCTCGACTTCGCGACGAACGTGAAGACCATCAAGCAGGCGCTCCGGCGCATGGAAGACACCGTGGCTCGCGCTCTGCAAGAGTACATGGGACCAACCACCGCCGGACATGCTCAGGAACAGATCGCGTTCATCAGCGAGGAGATCCAGAATCGCCTGATGATCCTCGTCGGGCAGATCGAGGATCCTGCTACCGGACGAAAGCGCACCCCGGCTTGGGGCGTCGTCATCTCGAACGCCTATATCAAGTCGATCGACCCGGGCAAGACTGTCAATATGGCTCGTGCCAAAGCCGCAGCGGCAGTCGGAGCGAAGATCGAGGTCATCGAACTGGCTGAAGCAAACACCAGGAAGATAGAGCTCGAAGCAAAGGCAAACGCATACAAAACAGTTCAGGAAGGTATCGCGTCGGCTCGAAACATCAAAGTGAAAGCCGATGCCGATGCTTTCGCCGAGAAGAGGTCGGGAGAAGGCCAGCGTGATCGTATTAAGACGATGAGCGAAGCGATGAAAGAACCTTATGCGATCCAGCTTCTCCAGATCGAAGCCTCCGAGCGCGTACTCGGTAAGGTCGGCACAACCGTCGTATCAGGTGATTTGGCCGGCATCATCGGCAGCCTGACGAAGGCTGCTCAAGCCGTGACAACGGCTCCGTCCAACCCGCCGCCGGAAAATCCTCAAGTCCAAGCAGCAGCATAACAAGCAGTGTAGCCACCATTTACCATGGTGGTTTTTTATTGACAAAGTGCTTATTATTGTGCTATAATATATACAGGAGCACCTCACAATTCCCTTTTCTGGACGGTTCCATGTTTGCAGGAATTATTGCCTTTTTGATTGTTACCGTCCTCGGCATCACAGGAGTCTTCATTGCGAAGGCTCGCGCTGCTCGACCGGGACGCACTCCCACAGCGACGGCTTCGGGAACAACAGCCACTGGATCGACGACCTCGACTCCGGAAAAGAATTACGGCGGGTGGATCGCAGGACTCGCAGTCGCCGCGCTAACGATCTTTCTCGTCGTCTGGATCGGTTCGAAGTATTTCGGCGGATCGTCGAAACCAAAAATCGATCCGAGGATCGCAGCGGCCGAACATCGGAACGACTCGCTCCAAGTCGAGCTCAAGAAGGCTCTCGAAGGCGGCAAGAAATGGACCTCGGTCATTCGAAAGGATGCTCCGGATTCCGTTGAGATCGCCCTCGGAGACAGCCTGTTCCTCCAGAGACAGGACTCGCTTCCCTATCTGGTGGTCGTGGGCGGGAGGAAATTCGATGTTCCGCTCCACATCACTCAGAAGATCACGCTTCCGAAATCGGGGTGGGTCAGAGTCGAACTTGACTCAACGGCGAAATCCGACTCGATCGTGATCGAGTATCGTTCATGGAGAGCGAATTGGTCCTCATAGGACACGGCCCCGGCGCGCATGCGCGCCGGGGCTTTTTGTTGCATATGAAAACCGCCCGAGGGCGGGCGGTTTCGAACCTAGAATGTCAGATACCCGGTGGCCGGTCTCAACCCGGGGATCGTCGCGACGATGGCGTGGATGATGCCGTAGGCGGAAAACATCACGAGCATGCCGATGAGCCCGTAGAGGATCTTATCCTTCCCCTTCGTCCTGGCCTTGTCCGACGTTTCGGATCTGATGAACTGGAATATTCCGAAGACGAAAACAAGGAATGCGATAGCGAACAGGAGCTTGATAAGCGGATTCAGAATGTACTGACTGACCTTATCAAGGAAGGGCGCAATAGTGATCGCTTGAGCCTGCACGGAAGATTAAAGACCGGTTACCGTAGGAACCTGCGCGGTACCGCCGGTGCCCGTCACTCCGACGACTGATCCGAGGAACTGAACGAGGCCCCAGACTGAGACCATGACGAAGAGTCCGACGATGCCCCAGATCATGTGCTGCTTGCCTTCGTCTCTCTTGGCCTCACCTCCCCAAATGAACTGCGCCACTCCCCAGAAGAATGCAAGGAGCGCAAGACCGACGACGAGCGGAAGCGCCGTGTTGATCAAGGACTTCAGTGTTGAGAGGAAACTGGTGAGGAAGCCGAGGTTCGGCTGGCCTGCAGACGTCGCCTGTGCGAAAGCGGCTACCGGACCCAAAGCGAGCGCTGCGATGATAAACTTTTTCATTATTATTGCTAGAACGTATTATTTGATAACTCGAGTACCCCTTAATCATACGCCACTTTAGAGCGATTTCCACCCGAGCATGGGGATTAGAAGGTTGTGCAGATGTTTCTCTGAAGGGTCGAGTCGAATACGCAATGCTGCGAAGGAATAGGCTTCTGAAGACCGGGATCAACCGTATACGGATCTAGCCCGAATGTAATTCTTAAAAGCGAGACGATTCCCCAAACCGAAAAAATGACGAACAGGGCGATAACTCCCCAAACCATCCTGTTTCTGCCGGATTCAATCGACTTCTCACTGCCTCCCTCGAAGATAAATTGAGCGAGTCCCCAAAGAAACACGAGAAGCGCCAGCGCGGCGGTAAGCGGCAGGGCCAA
This sequence comes from Parcubacteria group bacterium, assembly GCA_028286465.1. Taxonomy (GTDB): domain Bacteria; phylum Patescibacteriota; class Minisyncoccia; order Phycocordibacterales; family Zambryskibacteraceae; genus JAIFWN01. The sequence goes on from JAQBRN010000016.1 coordinate 31,258, forward strand.
TCTAATGAGACCGTCGACAGAAAGAATAAGTCGCCCAAGATAAGAATTTTCGGCTGTCATCAACGTTTAATTATGGGCAGACCATTGCTTGGCGTAAAGCCGAGATCCTTCTCCCCGATAGTAATAATGCCGAGAAAAGAAATCATGATAAAAAGCGCGAGCAGGCCATAAACCATAAGATCCTTGCCGTCCTTATGGCTGCCGGAGTCTCCCGATTTCGAAATGAACTTCACGAGTCCGAGGATAAAGACAAGGAGCGCCAGTCCTCCGAAAAGCGGCAGGAGGAGATTGATGAAGCCGAGGATGTAATTGACCACCTCTCCGAAATTCGAAAAGCCGTCCGCGAAGGCGAGAGCCGGAGAGAACATGAACGCGAGAAAAATGATCTTTTTCATTAGAGTTTCGGCCCGCCGAGCTGCCCGATGGTCCCCTTGATCACGTCCGAAATGGCATAGGCACCAAGGAGAAGCGCCGTGCCGATAGCCGCATACTTCAATGCATTCGTCGCCTTCGTGATCTCGGCAGGCTTCCCTTGCGCCATGACGTACATGAAGCCCGACCAGATGAAGGCAAGCACGGCGAGTACTCCCCCGATCGGCAGAACGATGGCACTGATAAGCGTGGTCAACAGATCGAGAATGCCGCATGTGCCCGTGCCGCACGTCGCCT
>JAQBRN010000007.1 GCA_028286465.1 Parcubacteria group bacterium
TACCAATTAGAACATGTTTTGTCAATATAAAAGCGCCCAGGTCAGAGACCGGGGCGCACAAGCTAGGCACGTTCGAGATATGTCTCGAAGGCGCTCTTCTTTTTTGTAAACTTCATGAAGTACCACAGCACGGACAATCCGGCCGCAATGACCGAAATGTATGAAGATCCCGTATGCCCTACCCCGAGCTGGCGAAGTAATCCATCGAGCACTTTGTTGCCATCGAGAACGAAAACCGGTAACAAATTCAGCATTGCAAGCCGATAGTTGAGCACGGCGGTATACTGGACGGCATTCTCGAAGTTCGATTCTCCGAAAAGCACGACGACGCCGGTCATCATGAGCGCGAGCGCGAGATTCGTGAGTGGCCCTGCCGCCGCAATCAAGATTTCGTACTTTGGGCTGATCGTTGTGAGGGCTCTATCGAATTGGACATATGCGCCCCACCATGACAGACCGCCATTCGTTGTCGTAATGCCCGCATACCAGCCTGCTAAACTATGTGCGGCTTCATGTGCGGCAGTCGACGCGATCACGGTGATCGCGGCGCCGATGGCAGCTACGGTGTAGCTCGATCGCGGGAAGGCAACCATCTGTTGCTCGATATACTTCCGAGCATCGATGAACAGGAGTGCCGCCAGCGCCAGACTCCAGAAACTGACATAGAACGGAATCTGGAAGAGAATGACCCGGAAACCGAATCCCTGAAGCATCGACATCAAGTCCGCTGACTGCATACGACCTCCGTTTGAGACATGAGAAGAACAACTGCGCACTACTATACCCATTAAAAAATATTTGTCAAATAAAAACGCCGAACTCATTGAGTTCGGCGTCGATAGGTCAGGAGAACGATGACTATACAAAACAATGCTGCAAACACAGGATAACCCGCCTCTGTGAAGCTGGGAGTCCGAGCCGCCAGAATATCGCATGCGGCAGCTAGAGCAAAGATGCTCCATCCGATACGACTCTCGCTTCTTGGATCCTTCCACAATTTCAGAAAGGTGGGCCCACCCGCTGCTAGGTCAGCAAGGATGTTCAGAAACACCGACACGACCGGACTACCTGTCAGGATCCACCCGATCATGCTGGCAAGAACCAAGCCCATACATGTGCAGTCAGTCTTCGTCCATCCACCGACTCCCCGCTTGAGCGAAAGAATCCAGATAAATGTCGTACCAACGCAATAACAAGCGGGTAAAATCGCAGTATTGCCTGATCCGCCGGCAATCATCGCCGTAGCAATACCTCCAAGGATGAAAATCCAGGAGAACCACGATGCCCGAGCTGGATTCCAACCTTGCTTCCACTCGACTGCGAGATACAGATAGCCGACGATGGCTATTGCTCCCGAGAGCGGCGCGAGCCACCACTTCAGATCATGCATGTACCGCCTCCGGAGAAGAAGTGTACATCTACGAGAGTTCGAGGAGAGACTTGCGAAGTTCGCGCTGACCTTCCTGAAACTTCTTGCGAAATGCGCCGAGCTCCTCTGCGATCGCGGCACGGCGCTCTAACATACCTGCCGCATTCACGAACAGAAGGCCGAGTGTGTGCTCGGTATCACGGTGCTTATTCAAGTCTTGCAGTGCACAGAGCGCGACGTAATCGGCGTTCCTCTCTTCGATTTTAGAGAGAAGATCCATCTGCTCGACGAGCAATTGGAGAATTTCTTTATTCAAGGTACTGCTCCTTGCCAGAGAGAATCTGATTAAATATTAGCACAAAATATATAAAAAGTCAACAGACTACTCCTTCGGCCTCATGAGAGGAAAGAGCTGCGTTTCGCGAACTGGTTTATCTAAAAGAAAGCTGAAGAATCTCTCCGAAAGGCCGAAGCCGAATGCCGGTGGCATGGCATATTCGAGCGCTTCGACGAAATCCATGTCGGCCATCTGCGCTTCTTCGTCTCCGGCATCGCGAAGCGACTGCTGCTTCAAGAATCGCTCGAGCTGATCGACCGGATCGTTGAGCTCGCTGAAGCCCTTGCCCATTTCGCTCCCGGCAAGAATGACCTGGAAGCGCTCGACGACGGCCGGATTCTTCGGATCGCGCTTGGCCAAAGGCTCCATGGATACGGGCACTCCGATAAGAAAGCCCGGCCCCGAGATCTCCTTCCTTAAGGTCTTCCAGAGATTATCCACCACGCGCGAGAAGCCCGTCTCCTCCCCTTCGTATGACACGCCGGCCTTCTTCGCTATCTCGGCGATCTCGGCTTCCGTTATCTTTTCTCCCGTCGACACAAGCGTCTCCGTAGCGGGATCGATGCCGAACGTATCGCGAATGAGCTTCGAGAAATCATATATCTCCCATTCATCGCTGAGATCGATATCGAAACCCTTGATGCTGAATTTCGTCGTGCCGAAGACCTTCTCTGCTATGAGACGATAGAGTTCCTTGGTCATCTTCATGCCCTCTTCATAATCGGCGTAGGCCATGTAGTACTCGAGCTGAGTATAGTCCTGCAGGTGCTCGGCCGAAAGGCCTTCGTTTCTGAAAATGCGGCCGATCTCGAAGGTGCGCGGGAATCCGCCGACAAGAAGCTTCTTCTGCCAGAGTTCGCCCGCCGAAATGCGCAAGTATACATCGATGTCGAGTGCGTTGTGATGTGTAGCGAAAGGACGCGCCTCCGCACCGCCGGTCGTCGTCTCGATGACCGGCGTTTCCACCTCGAGAAAGTTCTTCGAGAGAAGATACTCCCTGATGGTGTTCCAGAACCTGGCCTTCTTCTCGAAGACTTCGCGGAGTTCGGGAGTCATAAGAAGATCAAGATAGCGCTTCCTGAAGCGCTCATCGGGGTCTTGGATGCCGTGCCATTTCTCGGGAAGCGGTCGGAGCGATTTCGAAAGCATGCGCCACTCCTTCGCCTCAAGCGTCTTCTCGCCGCGCTGAGTCGTGAAGAACGTGCCGCGAGCTTCGACGAAGTCGCCGATGTCGACCACTTGATTGAAGAAGTCGAAGACCGCTTCGCCCAACGTATCTTTTTTCAAAAGGACCTGGAAGCGTCCCGTACCGTCATCGAGCGTTATGAAAATGATGGCGCCCTGCCCGCGCAGGGACATGATGCGGCCCGAAAGCCATTTGGCGTCCGCGTTTTCTAATTCTGAAAAACGTCTCGAAGCTTCTTCGAGACTCAATTCCCTTTTCGAGTCGACCGGATACGGCTCCATGCCTCCCTTCTTCAGGAGTTCGAGTTTCTGGAGTCGCGCGTCGCGAATGTCGTCGATCGATGCCACGTCTCTATTGTATATCGAGTACTCTGTAGGTCATAGAACCCGACGGGGTCTGGAATGAGAATGATTCTCCTTTGGCCTTGCCGAGAGCGGCCACGCCGAGCGGAGAACGGACCGAGATCTTGCCCGAAGCGGCATCGGCTTCTTCCGATCCGACGAAGGTGAAGGACTTTTTCTGCTTGTCCGATTCTCGTTCGAGATCGACCTTCGTACCGACAACGATGCGCGAGGTGTCGTGCGCGGAAACGATGGTAGCGGACTTCAAAAGGATTTCGAGATAATTAATGCGATCCTCGACGCGAGCCTGGGCATCGCGAGCTTCGTGGTATTCGGCATTCTCCGAAAGGTCGCCGAGGGACTTGGCGTACTCCAAGGACTTCGCTATTTCGGTGCGCTTTTCGTGCTTCAAATATTCGAGTTCTTTCTTGAATTCATCGAACTTCTCCTGGGTCAGGTACTCGCGTTCGTTCATTGGAAATAGGCTACTTTTATGGGGCTAAAGGATACCTTAAAACCTCCCGAAAATCAAGGACCTATTTCAAGTATTCGGGAGCGTTTGTTTGGATGTAATCGAGCACCTGGCGCATAACGCTTGCCGCTCCGACGAGGTTCGTGACGGGCCCCTTCTCGAGAATGAGGGCGAAGGCGTAGCGGGGATTATTAAAAGGCCAGAACCCGGTGATCCAGGAATTCACTCTGGCCTTCGACACGCCGAGTTCCGCCGTCCCGGACTTGGCCGCCACTTCCGCGCCGGGGATATTCAAGGCGCCGGTAATACCCGAGACCACTCCCTGCCGCATGCCCTCGCGCACCACTTCGAATTCGCTTTGTGGCACATCGACGACGCTCGAGATGCGTTCGGGAAGAGGCTTCCCTCCCAAGAGCACCGAGGGCACGAGGAGCTTGCCTCCGTTCGCCACGGCACTCACCCACCTGACGGCCTCTACCGGAGTCACCTGCGTCCCGTATTGGCCGATGGCGGTGTGATAAGTGTCACCGAGGCGCCATGGGTCGTTGGGGAAGTTCTTCGCCTTCCAGTCGATCGAGGCGATAGTGCCCGATACCTCGCCCGGAAGGTCGATGCCGGTTTTCGTCGTCATGCCGAAGAGCGAGAAGTACTTGTCGATATTATCGATACCGATGCCCTTCTGGCTGCCGAATCCACCGCCCACTTCATAAAAGTAGACGTCCGAAGAAACGGCCAGGGCGTCGCGCATCGTCATCCACCCTTGCGGCCGCCAGTCCTTGAAGACCGATGGATGCGAGGGATCATATGGATTCGGCACGGAAATCGAACCTGTCGAGAGGATCTTCGTCAGGGGATCGATCACTCCCACATCCTGAGCCGCGATGGCCATGACGGGCTTCACGATCGAACCCGGAGTGTACAGACCGTTCACCGCCCTATTAAGAAGGGGCGTCGAAGACGAGGTCAGAAGCCGCGTTATCTCGGTCTTATTCGACCCGTCGGCCATAACATTCTGATCGTAGTCCGGGTAGCTTGTCATGGCGAGAATTTCTCCCGTGTTCACGTCCATGATCACGCCCGCTCCGCCCGTGAAGCCGCGCTCGTTCGCGGCCGACTTGATGGCCTTATACAGAGCCTGCGTGACTCCGGCATCGAGAGAAAGAGCAAGCGGCTTGCCGTCGATCGGTTTCTGAAGCACGTTTTCAGAAATCAGTCCCCCGCGCGCATCGGTTTCCGTGATGTTCAGCCCGTTCGTGCCCTGAAGAGCCGCATCATACACCTTCTCGACTCCTGCAAGACCGTGGAAGGACGTATCGTAATAATGCCCCGAGGAATCTTTCGAGGGGTACTTCGCATATCCGACGACCGAAGCCAGTCCTTCGAGCGGCGGGTAGATGCGGGAAGCGAAATCGGAATCGGTATTCCTGACGCCGTTCGAAGCGAGCTCGACGCCCTTTCTGTCAATGATCAGTCCCCTGTTCGCGAAGATAAGCGTATGATCGAGACGATTATTCTCGGACACCTGAGCATAGACCGTCCCCTTCATGATCTCAAGATTAGCGAGTTTGCCGACAAGGAGCACTGCGAAGACGACAAGCGTGATCTTGAAGGCGAAAAAGGTACGTCCCCCGACCGGACGCTCGATCCGTCCCTGGAAGCGCTCGGTATCGAAGCCCGGGAGATTCGCCGAGTCGATGAAGATATCCTCGGGATCGATATCGCGATACGTTCCCTTGATCCGCTTTCGTATTCTCCTGAGGAATTGTCTTGGCATTATGCGTGTAATCTAAGGCTCTCCTTGATCGGAATAAGAGCGAGAGTGAAAAGGCTTGCAACGATAGCGAACGGGAAGGCGAAGATGGAACCCGAATGCGTATGCGGACCGTAGAAATAGTCGATGAAGAGCGAGAAGAGCACCGATTCCCAGAACAAGGGAAAGAGTATGATACCAAGAATCAAGGCCGGCAGATAGATCCAGTACGGCGCATACAAAACGAGAAAAAAGAGGAATATATCGAAGAGGATCCGTTCTCTCATGTCATTTATCTTTTGATGAGCACATGGCGGAGGGTGCTCGGATTGATGGGACTCTTCACGAGCACGGTCTTAAAGGAATCCGTCGGCGTGACATCGACGCTTCCGACGACACCGAGAAGGGCGGTATCGATCGTCGACGTCACTATCCTGTCTCCGATCTCGACATCGATAGTTCTCGGCAAGGTGAACTCGAGATTCCCGCCTCCGCGGCCGGTGAGCGTGACAGGCACCTGCCCTCGTTCGAGTACTGCATCCGTACGCTCTCCCGCGGTCGAGTAGAGCTTGACCCGCGCCGTCTTCGAGAAGATATCGGAAATACTCCCGATACTCGAACCTTCGGGCGTCGACACTTCGCTCAAGAGCTTGACCCCGAGATTCTCTCCGGCGTCTATGACCAGAATGTCATAGGGGGTTTCGGGCGGATGAACGAGCACATTCGCCGAGATACCGCTCGCCGCATTGCGTCCGAAACTCGAAAGCAGATCGTCGCGCGAAGCGGCGATGGTCCGGAGCGATACGATAAGTTCTTCGTCCGATGCCAACTGATCCTTCAAATTCGTATTCTCCGTAATGAGCGCATCTTTCGAACGCAGGCTTGCCGTCAGGTTCGTCAGTCCGCGGGAAAGGAAAGCATTCGAATGCCAGAGCGGTCCGACGACGTTCGACACATAGCCGCCGAAGTACGAAAAGAAAAATGCGCCGACAACGAAGACCGACGCAACGACAAGGACTTCCCTGCTTCGAGAGCGGGGCTTTCTTCTGAAACTATTTTTTGGGAGGAAGTTCGTCTTCATTTTGTATAAGTATATCTCCGAAACCCTGGAGGTCTTCGAGAACGATGCCGGCACCGCGAGCGACGGCTGTCAGGGGCTCGATAGCGACGTGGACAGGTATACCAAGCTCGAGTTCGATAAGTTCGGGCAAGCCCTTGATGAGCGCTCCACCGCCGGCGAGAAAAATGCCGCGGTCGATGATATCCGACAAGATCTCGGGCGGCGTCGATTCGAGCACCTGGCGAGTCGAGTCGATGAGCGACTCCATCGACGGAGACAGCGCTTCGCGAATGTCCGTATCCGTTAGAATCACTTCCTTCGGAAGCCCCGTAATAAGGTCGCGTCCCTTCACCGCCATCTCCAGGGGCTCATCCATAGGACAGACCGCTCCGATACCGTGCTTGACCATTTCGGCGGTCTTTTCGCCGATAAGGATCTTGAACTGATTCCTGACATAAGAAATGATATCTTCCGTGAAGCGGTCTCCGGCGATGCGAAGATTCTTGGCTCGCACGACACCGCCAAGGGAGATCACGGCGATGTCCGAAGTGCCGCCGCCTATGTCGATGACCATATTGCCGACCGGCTCCATGATCGGCAGCCTCATGCCGATGGCCGCCGCCATGGGCTCTTCTATAATATGCACTTCGCCCGCGCCGGCATTCCTTGCCGCATCCCTTACTGCGCGGATCTCGACGTTCGTAATGCCCGACGGTACGCCGACAACCACTCTCGGGCCCCACAATTTCCTCGAGCCATGCGTGGCACGTTCCAAAAGATACGAGACCATCTCTTCCGTCACTTCGAAGTCCGAAATGACGCCTTCGACAAGCGGCCGTATGGCGACGATGTGCGGCGGCGTGCGCCCGAGCATCGACTTGGCTTCCGTGCCTATGGCGACGACCTGTCCCGTTTTCTGATTGACGGCAACGACCGAAGGCTCGTTCACCACGATCCCCCGCCCGCGCATATAGACAAGCGTGTTCGCCGTTCCGAGGTCGATACCAATATCATGGGAGAGCATTCTCCTGAATTTTTCTTTGAGGCCAGCCATGCGGAATTATTTCTTAAGCTCTGAAGTCAATTCATCGAGCGTCATTTCCTTCACGTCGCCCGTGGCGCGATCCTTCACTTCGAGCATGCCGTTCGCAGTCCGGTCACCGACGATGACGCGGGTTGGAATACCTAAAAGATCCGAATCGGCGAACTTCTCGCCGGCGCGTACGTCGCGGTCGTCGAAGAGCACTTCGATGCCGCTTTCGGAAAGCGTTTTGTATACCTCTTCCGCAAGAGCGCGCGACGTCTCGCTCGTACCGGCCAAGACGAGGTGCGCCGCGAACGGAGAAAGTTCCTTCGGCCAGACGATGCCCTTCTCGTCTGAAAGCGCTTCGACGACCACGCCCATAAGCCGGGTAATGCCGATACCGTATGAGCCGAGATGCACGGGCACGCTCTCGCCTGCTTCGTTTTTATAAAAGAGCCCGAGCTCGGTCGACTTCATGCCTCCGAAGTCGAAAATGTTGCCCACTTCTGCAGCGGCTACTTCCTCGAGATCCTCGCGCTTCACCCCGAGCTTCTCTAATACGTCGTCACGCAAAACCTCCTTGTTGATGGCGATCCCCTTCTCGCGGGCGAGATAGATGGTATCCTCGCCTGAATCCGTCAGGGTTTGGAATTCATGGGAAAATTCGGTGAAGGCGCCGCCGGATGCGAAGGTCACGAATGTCCTGTCGCCGATGCCCGCGCGCTTGAATACATTGAGATACGCCTGGATGGTCGCGTCGTAGAATTTCTTGTGCGCCTCGGCATCGAGTACATAGGAGTACATATCCTTCATGACGAATTCGCGTCCGCGCATGATGCCTGACTTGGCACGAAGCTCGTTTCGTAATTTCGTTTGGAATTGATAGGTGAAGACCGGAAGATCGCGATAACTCGAAATGTAGTTCTTCATCATGTCGGTGATCGGTTCCTCATGCGACCAGCCGAACCCGACCTCGGTGCCGTTCTTCAGCGTCGACTTGAACCAGACATCGACCTTCTCATCGCTCCATCTGTCGGTCGTCTCCCAGAGCTCCTTTCTTTGAAGCGCCGTCATGATGATCTCTTGTGCTCCGAGAGCATTCATTTCTTCGCGGACGATTTTCTTGATATTGTCTATGACACGAAGCCCGAGCGGCAAATAGGCGTATGCCCCGGCCATTTCCTTATAAATATATCCGGCACGGGAGAGAAGAATGGCGTTCTTCGAGACTTCGTCCGAGGGCGCGTCTTTGCGTGTTTTGGTGAAGAGTTGGCTTTGTCGCATCCGTCTAGTGTAGCGGAAAAGAGCTTCTAAAACAAAGCATCTTGACGACCATAAGTTGTTATTATCTAAAAGATATTCCTGACGTCTCTAATAGTGACGAGGATCATTAGTAGAATGAGGAGCGAGAAGCCGACGGCATTCACCGTATTGGCCACGCGGGGAGGGATCGGCCTTCTCGTCACCGCTTCGATAATGACGAAGAGGAGCCGCCCGCCGTCGAGTGCCGGGAATGGCAAGAGATTGACTATGGAAAGATTGATGGAAATGAGCGCCGCGAAGGACAGGAGATAAGCGAACCCGAGGCCGGCCACTTGGCCCGTGACAGCCACGAGGCCAACCGGCCCCGTCACCTGTGAAAAGTCGGCATGGCCCGTCACCGCCTTTGCTATAAAGCTCCAAAGCGTCTCCGCCGTATCTCTTGTGAGAAGAACCGCTGCACGGAAGCCTTCATAGACGGCCTTCACCGGATTCAACTTTACGATGCTCACTTCTGCCAGGCCGAAGCCGATGGCGGGCTTCCCGGGCACGATACCGCTTGCCGGCGTGACGGACTTGGTGAAAATCTCTCCCCCGCGCTTGACCGTGACGTTGATAGGATCGGAACCGCTCGAAATAAAATTGGAAATTTCTTCGGGAGTCTTGCCCGCGCTCTGTTCGCCTCTGGTGATAAGAAAGACCTCATCGCCCGCCTTGAGCCCTGCCGCGCTTGCCGGAGAGCCAGGAAGGATCTGCGTAATAGTCGTATGAGCATCCATCGTCGGCAAACCAAGATCGACGGGGCTCGACATGCCCATCATGAAGCCGAAAGAAATGAATACCCATGCGAGGAGGAAATTCCCTACGACGCCCGAGACAAGAACGACAGCCTGCTTGTCGCGGCGCTTTGCGATGAAGCTGTCCTTCGAATGCTTCGCTTCCTCGCTCGGGTCTTCTCCGAAGATCTTCACGAAGCCGCCGAAAGGCAGCCAGTTCAGGGTGAAGTCCGTCCCCTTCCATTTGAAAAGCTTCTTCGCTCTTGGCGGATAACCGAGACCGAATTCATCCACCCGTATGCCGAAAGTCTTCGCCGCGATGAAGTGCCCCGCCTCGTGCACGAAGACGAGCACGGAAAGGATGATGACGAAGATAATGATATTCATTAAAAAGTGCTCGTGTTATTCCTGGATTTCTTTCTCCTTCCTGGCGGCGATCTCTTCGAGACTACTATTGGCTTCGTCGACGAGCTTCTGCAGGTCTGCCTTTGAACGGGTCTTTTCATCATCGCCCATGTCGGATGCATCGATGCCGGTGAGTGCCTTCTGTCGCTCGGTGCGGATGCGGATGCGAGCTTCTTCGAGCTTCTCCTTCGAGATCTTGATGAGAGAAGTTCTTCTGTCCGCAGTCAGTTCAGGGAATGACACGCGCAGGCCGTCCGAGTCGACGGCGACCGAGAGTCCGAGATTCGACTCGCGGATGGCGGAGTCGATCAACTTCACCACCGTTTTGTCCCACGGAGCGATGCGAAGCGTCTTCGGGCCTTCGACATTGATCGTCGCAAGCGTGTTGATGGCCACTCTTGAGCCATATGCCTCTACTTGTATGACATCAAGGATATTGGGAGTAGCTCTGCCGGCACGAAGCCCGACATATTCGGACTTGAGCCAAGTGAGCGTCGTATCCGAAGCCGCTTTAAAAGGTTGGAAGTTAAAAGCCATATGGCTATTCTAACACAAGAGATAAATGCTCCAAGATGAGACGTGCGTCCGAGGATTGGTCGTCCGCATAGCGGCGCATGGCGAATACTTTTTCTATTGTTTCAATCGGAGCTTTCTCCTTTTTCAAATGGGATAAAAGGGAGTCGAGAAAGGGACCGGAGGACCTCTCCCTTTCTTTGAACTTCTTCGCGAAGTCGAGACGTTTCGCCGGAGCGAGTTTCAAAAAATCTTCAGGCGTGCCTTTGATCGCGACTTCCCCTCGCGGACCGAGAGCAGGCAAAGGCATGTTTGAAATTTTTTGAAGCCTTGATCTCAGCGTCGGCAAAAGCAGATCTTCATATGGCGCGACAAGGAAGAAGTGATTCCCTTCTCCGGGTTCTTCAAGCGTCTTCAAAAGCGCGTTCTGGGCCTGAAGGGTTACCTTCGACGCATCGATAATAAGGACGCGCTTCTCACCGAACGGACGGGTTCCCGTGCGAGCCGTCAGGGCCCGCGCTTCATCGATACCGAGCGGGCCTTCGTGAACGATAAGATCGGGGTTATTCTCTTTTGCAAGCGAAAGCGCATTGAGAATAGAAGCGACGGTATCGCCCTTATTCCAGGTGTCTAAAACAAGATACGCATGATGGAGATTGTCTGTATCGATCTCCATGAGGGGTTATTGATTGACCGCGGTCTTCGAGACGTCGAGAAGTTCGACATCGAAAACGAGAGTGGAATTTGCCGGGATCGGGCCGATGTTCTGATTGCCGTAGCCGTAATCGGGAGCGATGATCAAACGGCGCTTGCCGCCGACGCGCATGCCCTTGAAGCCTTCATCCCATCCGCGGATGACCTGGCCCGCACCGAGGACAAAGGAGAGAGGCTGCTTCCTGTCGTAGGAACTGTCGAAGACCTTGCCGTCCGTAAGCGTCCCGACGTAATTGACGGTGACGGTGTCTCCCGGTACTGCCGTGGCGCCCGTGCCGATGACGATGTCTTCCGTGTGTACTCCGGATGCGGGTATATTCATGGTGGTGGTTGTTGCGGTGATGCTGTCACTCGATGTAAAAAGCCCCCAGAAGCTCGAACCGAACAAGAGGAAGCCGATAACGGCTATGCCTATAGCGACTGCGATATATTCGTTCTGTGTGCGTTTTCTCATTTCTAAGTTAGTTATACGTACAGTATATCCCGACTGTCCCGATTTGCCACTGTGGTATTATTCTCGCATGGATACAAACAACAAGCCTACGCCCGTTACTCTTTCCAAGGAAGATATGCAGGAAGTGGCCAGAGAGAGGGTCTCCGAGATCGCGAGCGAGTTCACCAAAGGCTTCGAATTCCTCGAACACGTCACCCCTTCCGTCACCTTCTTCGGTTCCACTCAATTCAAGGAAGATCATCCGTACTATATAAGCGCCCGCGCGCTTGGAGGCAAGATCGTGACCGATCTCAAGTATTCCGTCCTGACAGGCGGAGGCCCCGGCATTATGGAAGCGGCGAACAGAGGAGCCTTCGAAACCGGCGGCAAATCATACGGCCTCACCATCAAGCTTCCCCATCCGCAGATCGTCAATCGCTATATTTCGGACGAGATCTCCTTCTATTACTTCTTCGTCAGGAAGGTCTGTCTCTCTTTCTCATCGGAAGCCTTTATATTCTTCCCCGGAGGCTTCGGCACGCTCGATGAGTTCTTCGAAATGGTCACGCTCGTTCAGACGAAGAAGGTCGCGGGCATCCCTATTATCTGCGTCGGAGCCGATTACTGGCATGCGCTCGAGAATTACATCGGCAACGAGCTTCTCTCACGAGGCACCATCACTGCGGATGATGCGAAACTTTTCACCATTACGGATAATCTCGACGAAGTAATAGAAATCGTCAGGAAGGTTCCGCCGCGCTTCCACGCCTCATTCCATACTCCGAGCGAAATAAAGAAACTCGAATCCGAAAGCTAGATCCTAGTGGGAAAATGTAACGGGCACGGACAACGATTTCTGAAGCGTCGGGTTGCCTGACGGATTGTCGTTCATGAAAACGATGAAGCCCTTAGTCGACGTGCCGACCGATGTCGCATTGAAGGTGAGAGTGCCCGAAAAGGGCACGAAGTTCGTCGTCATCCAATCGCCTTGTGCATTAATGACGCTTCGGGCGATCGATGTGCCGTTTTCATCCTCGAGGAAAATGGGAGCGGAAGCCTCGAAGAACCAGTTACCGCGCGCTTGTCCTGTCACGGTCAAGGGCGAGGTCACGGCCTGTCCGGATCGCGGAGCGGTAATGACGATGTCGGCAGTCGAAACGGTGCCGGATGTCGAACTTGCAGACGTACCAGTCGTGCCCGGAGCGGGAGTCGAACCTCCTGTTGTAACGGTGACGGGAACAAATCCCGTCGTATTCCCCCGATGAGTGAAGAGAAGGTAGCCTCCGGCAATGATAATAAGTGCGATGAGTACCGTCAGTGATGTTTTCATGATCGTTTATGTAAGTATATTCTTCCCTGCTCCGCCGACAAGCTCCGTGGCGTAATCGCGAGCCTTGTAGAGGAGAGCTTTTTTATTGAACGGGCGCTTCGGATCGTAGAGCTTCGTATAGGCATTTTTCCGCCCGAGGATGAGATCGCTCACGATCATTCCGGCGATGGCCGAATATGTCATGCCGTTTCCGGAGAAGGCCGTGGCGAGATATTGTCCCGGCGCGTACTCTCCTATAAGAGCCAGGCCGTCCGAAGGCTCGAGGACTCCCCAGTGCCACTTTTCCATGACCGTGTATTTCAATTTCGGGAAGGTCTTGTCGATGAATTCCTTCAGAGCCTTGAAGCTCTTGTTCTTCATAAGCTTCGTCAGCTCGGCGCGATGGTCTTCCCCTCCCACGACGATGCGGTCAAACTTCTGATTCTCCGTGTCGACGCGGAAGTAGTGGTACGGGTTCTTCTGGTCGATATACATGCCTTCAGGCAAGACGCCGTGGCGCGCTCGCAGCGAGTAGACATAGCTTTCGTACATGCCTTTCTTCAGGTGGGCGGGCTTCGGATTGTTGAAGGGATCATAGGTCGTGACGACGACCTGCTTGGCTCGTATCGTGCGGCCGTCTTTGGTATGGAGAGCGAAGCTCGTCTTGCCGCGGATCTCCGTCACTTCCGTCTTCTCGTATATCTCGACGCCATACTTCTGAGAAGCCTCGGCCAGGCCTTTGAAAAACTTCATCGGATGGAACTTCGCCTGATCCATGATCTTCAATGCTCCGACATTCTTGAATTCCGTCATGAAGTTCGGCAAGGGCTTCTCGACGAGCCTCGTATCGAAGCCGAGCGACTTCGCGAGCTCGTGCTCTTCTTTCAATGATTCGAGATCCTCCTTCGATTCCGCATAGAGATGAAGGGGCAGCGTTTCGAATTCGCAATTGATCTTTTCCTTCTTGACGATATCTTCTATAAGAGAGATAGCATCGCGATGAGACTGCCAGACGTCCCGCGCCAGGTCCTTGCTATAGATACTTTCGAGCTCGGTGAGCGATGTGTCGATCGACTGAGTGAGGAAGGCCGTCGTATAGAGGGTCGTTTCCTGTCCGATGCGGCCCTTTTCTACAAGTATCACGTGCTTCCCTTCCTTCGCCAGAAGATATGCAACACAAAAGCCCGCCATTCCGCCGCCGACGATAGCTATATCGGCGGCAGCATCTTGAGCGAGCTTCGGGAATTTCGGTATGGAGTGTATTTCCCAGGCGGAGGACATTCCCTCATAAACGTTTCGTGGGAAATACTCTTTCAGAACCTAGAACGACAACATCCAGGGAGTCGGGATGGCAAGCATCATGAGCGCCGCGCCGAGGAGAGCGAGATTCTTCATGAAGTTGATGCGGTCTCCCATCTTCGCCATAGGGTCGGTCGTTCTCCAGTAATCATGCATGGAGAAGGTCACAGGCACGAGGAAGATGACGATAGCGGCGATGCCGAGGGCCGGACGAATGCCGGTAATGATCGAGAGGCCTCCGAGAAGGAGAAGGATGCCGGAACCGATAATGGCGAGCTTCGGGGACGGAACGCGCTTCGAGGCGGCATAGCCGACCATGCTGCCGGGATGCACGAGGTGGCCATATGCGCTCGAGAGGAAGAATCCACCGAAGAGAATGCGTCCGATCAAGAAGAAGTAATCCATGCTGAATGTATATATTATCGAGTTATAACCACTCTATTATAGCACGTGGTATAATCCAAAAATGCAGAAAAAAATCATCGTTATCGCCCTTATTATCCTTATGGGAGCCGGGTTCATCGCTTATAGGAAGCATGCGTCAACGACCGCGCCAACGCTTTCCTCCGCCTCTTCGTATACCCAGGATCCCGGTACCGCCGTCTCGATCATGGGTACCGCGGCCTCATCAAGCCTGGCTACCGAATCATGGAATGTATTCCAGGCCTATATGAACGCCGTGAAGAATCACGATCTCGAAGCGCTCTCGGGCTCGAGCTACAAGCTCTCCGATGCTTGTCTTGATTCGACGCAGCTCCCGACGTGTACCTCGCGCATGGATGCGGTCTACGGCATCATTAAGAATTTCAAGAAAAGCGACTTCACCAATGTGGTCTACGACGACAGGCAGATCATCCTTACTACCGACTGGCATCTCGAAACATCGGATGTCGCCATAGGCGAAGCGCGTCAGGCTATCTACTTCGTGCGTACGACGACCGGCGCGCCGAAGGTGCTCTACTTCACCCAGCCGGAAGAGATCGTCTACAGCTTCAAGGATGCGACCATGGCCACCTCGACGCTTATCGACCGCTTGAAGGTTCGCATTACGGACAGCGACCAGGACGCTCTCGAGAACGAAGTCGAAACATGCACCTACGAAGGCGCCGCTTCCTCGACTCCCCCGTGCGTTCAGACCGATCCGAACAAGAAAGACACGAACGGCAACGGTTGGTGGGATTCCATCGACGCGCATCTGAAGTAGCACGCAAAATCCGCCCCTTGTCTGTGGGCGGATTTTATAAAGACGCTTATGCTTCGTAATGAAGCTGGGTACGGAGCTGGCGAAGGCCTCGCGAGATGCGGACGGAGATGACATTGACCGATTCGCCGAGGATCTCGGCGATCTCTCTCGGCTTCAGTTCTTCGACGCATCTGAGGTAGACGGCGTGGCGATACGGTTCAGAGAGTCCTTCTATTTTTCTCGTCAGATACTCAGCTTCGACCTTCGTTTCGACGCTTCCGGTGAGAGCCGGTTCGAAGCCGGTCGCGCCTTCACCGTCGTTCCCTTCCATAAGGGCTTCGAGGGAGAGGGACTTCTTCTTTCTGTACCAGTCGATAACGAGGTTTCTGGCTATGGTAAAGAGGAAGGTCCGGTGATTCTTCACGGGCTTTCTTTCCTTATCGGAAAGGACGTTCCAGAAGCGCATGAAAGTATCCTGGGTAAAGTCGAGTGCGATCTCACGATCCGAGGTACGAAGAAGACAGAAACGGAGTACCGCGTCCGACTCGCTGCGGTAAATCTCGTCGAATTGCTTCTTCAACTCTTCTTGTTCCGACATGTGTATGAATTGTTTAGGTGCGGTAAGCGAGCCCGGTATGCGGGTAGAATCGGCTTCCCTACGTTGTAGAGGTGCGCGAACGACGCGAGAACGGAGTCGCTGAGAGCACAAAGGCCCCTAATAAGTTCCAAGTTGCGTACGTATGAGCTGAGAAAAGGCGAAGCCTAGAAATGGCTAAACCTGTCAGCATGTTCCAACGAGGAGGAGAAGCAGGGGTGTGGCAGTACAGACAGTTGCTCCGACGTTGATAGCTCAAGTATACCCAAGCATCCGGCAAAGTCAAACAATATGTGTGGATAACGAAACCGCCAGAGAGTACCCCTGGCGGTTTACACGAGACGTTTTCCGGAAAAACTAGTAAGAACCCTGGGTCGAGGAGGCGTTGCCATTGTCGCCCGTGAGCTGGGAGCGGAGCACGGCCTGGATGCGAGCCGCAAGCTCTGCGCGTATAGATGCATTCCAGTTAGACTGGGCTGTTCCATTGATCGCGCTTGATCCGCTGGTGCTTGATGCGGTGTTCGCGTCAGAAGCCGCGTTCACGTTTACCGACGAGTGCGAGCTCAGGTATGCGCTCACTTCGCTCTTGACTGCCGCTTCGATGTCGCCGCGGTTCGTGGTCATGAGGAAGCTGTACCATGGGTAGCTGACATCGACCGTGCCATCATTGTGTGCAGTGACGTTCACGTTGACGGATGTCGGGATGAAGCCCAGGAAGTGCGCACGCTCGCGATATGCGACCTCTACGTTATCCGATGCGAAAGCCATCGAAGAAAGGTTCTGGTCATTCCTGAGCTGTGTCGCCGCGAAGGCCTTAAGATCCGAAGACGATTGGACATTGTCGGCGGACACCTGAGAACCGACGGTTCCTGTGACGTCCGCGCTGTCGCGGGTCATGGTAAAGGTACCCGCATCGTCGTTCGAATTCGAATCGACGTTACCGGATACATTGCCCGAGACGTCGAGGCTCGCACCGGTGTTCGCCGAACCGCTCGTATTCGAAGTGCCGTTCGTTCCGGTGTTCGAGCCCGTGTTCGCATTGCCGTTCACATTCGCATTGACGCCGGCATTGAGACCTGCCGAGGTATTCGAGGTGCTATGCGTACCCGTATTCGAACCGGAAGTACCGTTCGAGTAGGTACTGGAATTGCCGGTGGCATTCACCGTCGTGTTAAGAGCCGCATTGGCTGCGGCTGCGGTGTTCGAGATTGCCGAACTGCCGCTATCGATAAGACCCGCTGCCGACACCCCCGCGAAAGGCGCGATGAGGATGACGAGAAGAAGGGCGAATCGATTTCGAAGATTAAGCTTGTCCATAAGAAGAGTTAGTGTAGTTAGTTGATGATAAGGCCCGAGGGACAGTCAGGCGGGGTCCTTACTCGCTATAGACGCGCATGTCACTTCTATCTTTCATTATTATGAGAATGATACAAGCACGAAAAAACGGCCTGCTTTTGGGCCGTTTTCCGGAGGAAGTATTACATCAAGTCTCTCTTCTTTTCTTCGAACTCCTCCTTGTTGATCTCGCCCTTCGCATAACGCTCTTTGAGGATCTCGATCGGAGAATGATGGTGGCGATGCATGAAGCCGTGCCAGTCACCGCCCTTCCTTCTGCGGGCAAAGCGGATAATGAGAAGAATGATAAGGACCCAAAAGACGACGTTCAATACCCCGCCGAAGAAGTGGAAGGGCTCATAGCCCATTGCGTATCCGGGATAGTAGTTATGCATCATGTATGTGTCTGTTACGTATAAGCGCTGTCATTATACACCTAGCGAATGCCGGTGTCGCAAGAGATAGCGGTCGTGGTTGTAGCCGCTCTGACGAGAACAGCCGTCGCTACTTCGCAGCGAGGATAAACGCTGCCTCCGAGAGCGGTGACCGTATACGTACCGGGCAAAAAGGCAAATTTGAAACGACCGCTTGCATCCGTTTCCTGCCTTCCGACTTCCTTCCCCGAGGAAGCGACGGACACCACGACCGTCGTCTGATATGCCTTATCCTCGCATCCGGGATCAGGAGGATTTCGCATCACGGGACACGTCGGACCCAAAGTCACCGTGCCTGTGAGCTCACCAGTCACAAGCGAACCGCCGGATGTAGAGCCGGTAGTCCCCGTTGTCGACGTCGCATCCGGACAAGCTGAGAAGGCGCAGTCGGGTCCGGTCCTTCCGACATACGAGCCGTCAGGGCAGAGCTTCGCTTCCATCGTACACGCAACCCCGCTCGTTATCCCGTCGCCGTCTATGCCGCCGTACATATCGCCATAACCGTTCCCTACATTGTTCCATTGTCCGCCTCTGAAGTTGTCGTATTCCCTCGCCGCTCCGACGATGCCCATAAGGATGAGTACCCCGACCGCGCCGATGATGAGTGTTTTGCTGGTTGTATCCATGACAATGACGTATGACGGCTCCCGCCGCCGAACACTACTTAATTAATATTTCCGTATAACACCCTTGACGATAGCCGCGACTTTGAAGTCGTACTTCGGATAGATGGGCTTGTACTTCTTGTTCGCCGGTTCGAGCCAGATCTTCGCACCCTTTCTCTTGAAGTACTTCATCGTCCAGCCGCCATCGACTTCCGCTATGACGATGTCGCCGTCCTTCGGCTCCCCCTTTCTCTCGACAAGGACGAGATCGCCTTCCTTGATGCCCTCCTCTATCATCGAGTCGCCCTTCACTTCCAAAAGATACGAGAAGTCCTTATGTTCGACAAGATAGTCGTCTATAGAGAGCGTGTCGGTGAGCTCTTCGTCCATTGTCGTCGGGAAGCCCGCTTCGACAAGACCGAGCATGGGTACCTCGCCGAGGATCTTCGAAGGAGTGAGCTTGCCTTTGGCATCCTTCGTCACGATACCTTCCTCGACAAGTTTCTGGATAAGCTTGTAGACGGCATTCTTCGACTTGAAGCCGGTCAAGCTCATGATCTCCTGATACCCCGGCATGCGCTTATGCCTGTGATAGAAGGAAATGATCTTGTCCTTCTTATCTTTCTGCTGTTCTGTTTTTGATTCCGAATTCATATCTCTAGTATCGCCTAAAAGAGGCCCGATGCGAAGCTGAAGCGGTCGAAGATGCTTCTGCCGGTCGCGTGCTTGAGCCTCATGATCCTCGCGAGGAGGGCCTTATGATCGCGGGCTTCCCTGTTATAGGAAAGACCAAGCATGATCTTTCTGTCGATGATCTTATTGAGGGATAGAAGCTCGTTTCTCATCTGCTTTTCAAGTTGATATTTGCTCATGGGTTATTCGTTAGGCTTGTCATACGAGTATAGGTGAACCTTCGTTCACCGACAAGTGGATAACGCATTCCGACACAAAATACTTCCGCTCACAACAAGCTCATCCGTGTAAGAAGAGCTGCCTCTTCCCGTTAATAGCTTCAGAGACAGGGCCCTTACGCCTGACAGAGATCCTCTAAGGACTGCCTTGTTTTGGAAAATTAGTAAGTAACTTAACATTAGAAATATGTCATTCAAGAAACTCTTGGTTCTCCCTGCACTCGTTGCAATGCTCGGCTTCGGTTCAAGCATCGCAAGCGCACAGGTCATAACCACGGCTATGCCGAGAGTCGCAGTGGCCCTTGAGACCACCGCTCTTACCAATCCTCTCGTCAGCGGCACGACAGGCGCAACACTTGCTCGCCTTACCCTCGATACCACCGGTTCGAATACGGCAGTAAGAATCGCATCCCTTCCGCTCACGCTTTCGACGGGATCAGGCGCATTGACGTCTTCCCTTACGGGCTGCCGCGTCTTCAACGAAACGACAGGCGGAGCATTGACGAGCGGTTCTAATATTCCTTCCTCTCTCTCGACAGGCATGAATACTATTACCCTCGACACTCCGTTCGTCATGCAGGCCGGCACGGTCGCCACCCTCGCAGTACGTTGCGACATCGCATCGAACCTCGTCACCGGCGGTACCTACCAGTTCAGCCTGAACACGGCAAACGTCGTAGCAGCTGATCCGATCACCGGTACTCCGGCTGTCGTCACGCTCCGCGGCGTTGTTACCCCGATCCCAGTTCCAGTTCCGGTTCCAGTTATCCCAACCGTTCCTAACACTGGTGCAGGCGGTGCAGCAACGACTAACGTCGCTCTCATCCTCGGTTCGCTCGCAGTCGCAGGTTTCGGCCTCGCGTACGCTCGCAAGGCAACTCGCTAAGCAAGCACTCATTAAAACAGCGGATGCTCGCAAGAGCATCCGCTGTTTGCTATAACTTACGTATGAATCTGAAAAAATTAACAGGCTTCGGCATCGTCATCGCCGCCATTCTCGTCCTCGGCTTTACCGTCAGACATGCCGTCTACTATGCTCCGGATACGGAGGTCACACCGCCCGCAATGGTACTCGGTACGACGACGACTTCCACAATGGTGAGCGCACAATCCCCCGAACCGTCGCAACCTCTGAGGCTCATCATTCCTTCGATCGGAGTGAACGCGAACGTGCAATATGTCGGGGTCAAGGCCGACGGCAGCATGGGTACTCCGAATAACTTCACGGACGTTGCCTGGTATAAGTACGGTCCGGTCCCCGGAGATACGGGAAGCTCGGTCATCGACGGGCACGTCGACAACGCCCTTGCCCTCTCGGGCGTCTTCAAGCACCTCGGCGATGTGAAGATCGGCGACGACATCTACGTGATGAGAAAGGACGGTACGAAACTTCACTTCCGAGTGATGGATACGGAGATGTATTCCTACAAGACCGCTCCCAATGAAAAGATCTTCGCCACAGAAGGCGGCAAATTCTTAAACCTCATTACCTGCGCCGGCACCTGGATCAAGGGCGAACATTCGTATGACGAGCGTCTGGTGGTGTATACGGAGCTCGTTTCCTAAAGAACCGTTCGTTTAGAAACAGCGCTCGTATGAGCGCTGTTTTTATTCTTCATTTTCTATTCATTGATTTTGGTGAGGATCGGAGGATCGGAAGCGACCGGAATAACATTGAAAAGGATCCTGCCGATGACCTGTCCTTGGATAGTCTCGACATTCACCCGCCACTTGCCGGAAACGAGGTTCGACTTCGTGGTATAGGTCCGATACCCGCCCTCCCTGCCTCCGATGAGATCGATGCTGACGTTGCCTTCGTCCTCCCAGCGATTGGCCGTTTCATCGTAGTGCTGCCAGTTGTAAACGATGGTGGTATTAAGAGAAGCCGGAGAAAAGACGGCACTGTATGCGTACACGGGCCTGCCGGGAGCAAGGTGGAAGTCTTCGTATATATTGAAGAACCCCTTGAAGCCCTGATCCTCGTAGCCGGACAAATAATCTCCCAGCACGTTCTTCTCGACGAAGTGATAGACCCCGGCATCTTTGAGCGAGAGCGGGATCGGCGGAATGATGTTCGTGAAGTAGAGGATATTCATCCCCACATAGATCGAACCGATGAATTTCCATAAAGTCTTCCTCGACCGATAGAAACGATCCTTGGTCAGCCGCTCGAGAAGAAGCAGGAAGAGCCACATGACGACAAGACTCAAGACTCCCGAAAGCACGAAGACCCACGGCCCGATCTTATGAACGATGACAGGAACGATGAAAATCGCAAAGGAAAAAAGAGACAAGAAGAACAAGGACATTTGAAACGTGACGCGGGCATAGTGATGCTTCAGACGCTCGTTGGCCGCGAAGGCCGCTGCCAGGAGAAGAAGGAACGGCCAGGAAACAAGCAGCGTAGCCGAACGGAAATAGAATACGAGGAAAGTCGAAAGTATGCCTCCGAAGGTAAACTGCAAAATGTTGATGAGCCAGAAATGCGCCTTGGTGGCGTCCGTTGGATCGACGCCCTCCTCTTCTTCAAGGTTGACTAAGACGATGCAGACCGCAACGACGAAAAGGTGTCCGAGAACCCAGAAATTCTCCCAAAATTGATCGACGCGTTTGAGCGTCAGGGCATCGAACAAGAATCCCCCCACGAGCGAAAGCGAGGAAATAGGACGCTCGAAGCGGGCATAGAGGTCTCGTATGGAGGCGAGGGGATTCTTCATATGTCTAGTCTACCTGTCCGAGGAAGACTATGGAAGGACACTCCAAAGATTCGGGTCTGCCCCGCCGTCGATCTTGAAGATAGAAATACCTCTGAGCCCGAGCCTCTTTGCCAGGTCGACCTTATCCTTGATGGCTGAAGCATCCGACCACCAAAGGATATTGAAGGACTGATTCAAGGCACTGCCCGCTGCGGAAATAGCCGAGGCACTGCTTGGAGAAATGGAGGCGGTCGCATCCGACGGGCGATAGGTCAGAGACAGCTCTCCGGCGACATTTCTCTGTGGTACGAGACCGAGAGAAGCCGCGAGATCGGTCGCATATTTCGGATTGAAGGCCCAGAGGAACTGGTAATCATATCCGCTCGTCAGCGGAGTGACTTTATATTCATATCCGTATGTTGCCACGCCGAGAGTGATCTTCGACTTCGGAATGCTTTGTGCGGCGAGATTGACCACCTTCTCGACCCACTTCGGATCGGCAACCGGCACATACGGCCCCGATGTCGAAAGGGTCAGCTTCTGGTCGACCGAGGCCTGGTCATACGCCATAAGACGCACGCGGTCGCAGTACTTCCCTATGGCCTTGTAGTCATTGGCATACTGATCCGGCGTATCGGGAGTCGGATCGCGGCGGGAATCGGCCGGAGTACGCGCTTCGATGTCGCACTCGACCCACTTCGGGCCCATGGCGGCATAGAGCTCTTTTAAGAAGGCCGAGAAATAGGGCTGCGTTTCGGCAAGCTTGGCTTCGTAGTCGATGTCGATGCCGTCGAAGTTGTTCGCCTTGACCACGCTCACGATATTTTTAATATGCGCGGCGCGGGTCTTCGGATTCCTGAGGATCTTGTCGATGGTCGCGCCGTCCGACCACATCACGGTCGGCACGAAGCGGATCTGTTTGGCCTTGGCGAGCTTTTCTAGGTCGGGCCATGGAGCCTGAGACAAACCCGATGCGTCGAAGAGCGTGCCGTCCGACTTCACCGTATAGCCGAAGGGATTGATTTCCTTGAACTTGTCGATATGCGTCAGGAATTCCATCGTGCCGGTGGCATTTCTCCAGTACGGGATCCAACCGGAAACTTCGAACGGAGCGGAAAGCGCCGCTTGCGAGCGCAGTGGTAAAAGAAGGACAAGGAAAAACAGCGGAAATAATTTCTTAAGGCTCATTTATCTGTAGTATATCAGAACGATACTTCTAGTACTCGCGAATCTCGTCAGCATCGTGCTTTCTGAATATCTCATGAGCGGCCGCAGACTGGGAAGTGCGCGCCGTGACGAGAATATCGCCAAGCTTCACGCGCTCTTCGTAGACCTTGGCCTCGTCTTCCTTCACACCGAGACCCATAAGCGCGCCGAGGAATCCTCCTGCGGCAAGGCCCGTGACCGCTCCGGCAGTGGTCGTGGCCACGGCACCCGTTAAGCCAAGCGCTCCGGCAAGCGGACCGGCGACAAACAACGTTCCGAGCCCCGGGAGAATGCCATTGGCCACCACAAGACCAGCAATGGCACCAAGCACCACGCCCGTCGTCGCGCCGGCTGCAGCGCCGCTGCCTGCCTTCGTGCCTCCGCCGTCTTCCGTGACGGTCTTCCCTTCCGAACTGTAAACGTAAGAAATGTCCGAGTCGCTTATACCAAGCGTCCTAAGATCGGTAATGGCCATTTCCGCATGATCCTTATTATTGAATACTCCAATGATGGTTCGTTCCATAGTGATGAGGTTACCGGATAATGTACCTTTCTATAGACGCCCTTGTATAAAAAGTATTACGAAAAGAAAAACACCCCGAACCAAAAGGTCGGGGTGCATCATCATGAATCTTACTTTCTTCGGTCGATCCTCAGGGTGTCGGAAGCCAGCGCCTTTTCCACTTTCGCGGATTTGTCGACGACTTCCTTCACCAGGTGAGTCTTCCGGTTCACCGTGTCGGTGTATCGCAGGTATGCAATATCGCCCGCCTTGAGATTGAGTGCATCTTCCGTGCGGACATCGCCGATGAACGGAACCTTCACTTCCCAGAGGCCGTCCTGGCCCTCGAGGTTGATGAGATAACTCGGGATGCCATCGAAATTCAGAAGCTGAACGCGACTGACACGCGCCGTGATGGTCGTGTCGATCGAAACGTTCGAGCCCACCCGCTCGGTGGTCTTCAGCGTGATGAACTCTTCGTACTTGGTGAACGCCTGGATCTTCGACGGCGCCCACTGCACATGCGCGGGCTGGATATCGTGATCCGCCTGCACGAGTACAGTGCCGGCATAATGCTCGCCGATCACCTGATCGTTGTCGTTCTTGAACGGCAGCGTCAGCTCGCCCACCCACGTCGGCATTCCGTAGATGTAGTGAAGCGTCAGGTCTTCGACATGATAGCCCCATCGATTCGTTGCGAGCTCGATGGTATTCTGCGCCGTCGACTTCGTCGCCATGGCATGATCGCCACGCGTCTTGTAGAACGTGGCGTGCGCCGTCCGAGGATCGATGAGCATCACCCCGATAAGGGCATTGTCAGCCTGCGTCGACGTGATGTAGGCGCAGAAGACGATATTCTTGTTCTCCGCGTCCATCACTTCATCGATGATGTCGTGATCGGCGTGGAATTCATTGATCGTCGACGTCTTGCCGTAATTGTCGGTGTTGTATCCCCAGCGATCGATGTACTCGACGATGAGCGCGGACGAGTAGACCTGGTCGATCCACTCGGGGATCTTGTCGGCCTCATTCTCCGGCGTATTGGGATCATCGAGCTTGTACTCCTTGATCGCTTCCGTCTGCATATCGACAACGACGAGCTTCACCGCCCAATCCTGCTTCCCGTTCGTCATGTTGCCGCAGTTGTCGGTGGTGTTGTACGTCACCGTGATGTACGGGCGCCAATTGTCGTCCATCTCCAAGGACGGACTATCGATCGAAGCGCAGTTGCCCTTTGTACCGTAGCCGTGCGAACGGAGGAAGTAGTTGATCGCGTTCTGATCCCAATTCGCCTGCTCGCGCAAGCGGATCTTGATCTTATACGGATTACCATCCCCGTCCTTCGTCTGAATCCAGGCTGGTTTCGTTTCGTCCTCGCCGTCGACGACGGCAACAGCCGGAACGAGTTCCCCTGTCGCCACATAGGCGGCGCGCTGGTCTTCGAGATAGTCGAGCATGGCCACGTAGTAGAGATGATGCCGGATTACCATCGCGGTGATGGCGGGCTTGTTGTCACCCTCCTTCGAGGTCGCTCTTTCCGTGCGTCCGATCTGGAAGACCGTCGTGAGCTCGTAGCCGAGACTGTCCTTGTAGGACTGAAGGGCCTGGCTGATCTTGGCCTCGGCGGTGCCGTAGCCCACATTCGAGATGTGGGTCATGGTCGTGCCGATGGGCGTGCCCGCCGGAGCTACGACGACCTTCAGGTAGTCGTGCCACTTTTTGGAATTTGCGAGGGACGCTTGACCAGTTGTGGTTTTATACTCCCAGTGCGTATTGCACGCTGACGCGAACGTCAGCAGAACGGCGCCGATGAGAGCAGCCGCTGCGTGTCGAAAGACGTTTCTCATTTCTCATTCCTCTTGAGGTTGGTGGTTTTCACTGCAAGAATGTTGGCCTTCTCGTCGAACATGAAGACACGGTAGTCGTCACTCTCGAACATGAAGGCTTGATACGGATTCACGCGGAAGTGGTTCCCGTGCTGATCATCGAAGAAAATCTGAGATCCCTCGGTACGAGGGTTCAGAATGAGCTCCGAGTTATCGAGCGGTGCGAACTTGGCGCGATCGGCGACATGGATCTGCGAATACTTCGCTGAGCCGACATCGCTGAAAATCGCCGTATTCTTGAAGTTCGGATCGCTTACGCGCTCCGATACTTCGCCCGCCTTCGACCAAGGGCCGAAGTCGGCTTCCTGCTGGTCGGCGACTTGCGGCTGGTACACGATCTTCGTCTGCACTTCGGGCGCATGGGTCGGCACGGCTACGGTGTAGTAGTGCCGGTATCCCCACGAGCCGATCATGCCGGCGAAACCGAGCGCCACGAGCCAGACCATCCAACCGATGAATATCCCGTCGTACAAAAGTACGAACAGCACTCCGGCATCGATGTAGTCGAGCTCTCCCACGGCATCCTTGAAACCCCGCAAGTTGCTGCTCACGAGCTCGGCACGTTCGCGCATTGCGCGGCGTGAAGATCTCACAAGCTTTCTGAATGCGGGACTGAACGTGTAGCGGAAGAGGTACTTCATGTGTCCGAAGATCGCTCCCCAGACCCTTCCCGCTTGCCGCCATGCATTGTCCCACTGGAAACCGTCCTGAAAGACGGCCTGTCCGAGCCCTACGGGAACCGCGATTGCCGTATAGGCGACGGCGATTCCGATCGAAGCAACGAAACCGAGTTCAAGCATGATCTGCTTGCCCCAGGAGTTGCCGAAGAGATTTTCTCTCTCTTCTACTGCGGTGCGCATGTATGCTCCTATGAAGTAGGTTTGATTCTATGATGTAACGATCACTCCGCGCGCGAGTATACTACTATTTATAGCAAATGTCAATGACATCTAGAAAAACCTAATCCTATCTGAAAAGCTCCAAGAATTTCTCCGGATCAATAGAGATGCCGCCGATCTTTACGGATATATGCAAATGTGGCGCTTCGGCGTAGCCGGTCTGCCCGCTCTTCCCTATTTCTTGCCCTTTCTCGACCGTTTCGCCGACTGACACTTCGATCTTTGAAAGATGCATGTAAAGCGTTTGAAGGCCCAGGCCGTGATCGATGACGACGGTGTTGCCGTACTCGACGAACGTCTCTGCCACCTTCACCGTGCCGGCATTCATGGCATAAACCGGAGTGCCTTCGGCTGCACGGAAGTCGGTGCCCTTGTGGCTTATTGTGGAAAGTCCTGTCAGGCGCGTGTAACCGTACGGGTCCGTGACGACGATCGCCGTATGAAGCGGCAAGACGAACGGCCCGCTCCAAAGCATCGTGCTTGCTGTGGGTACGGCAGCAAGAATAGCGTTCTCCCTGGCAAGAGTTGCCACAAGCGCTGCTTCGCTCGCGCTCGTATTACCTCCGAGCTTATCCGGAATGCCAAGCGGTGCTTCGGCTATGGCCCGCTTCCTTACTATCAGATCTTTCTTCGCCGTTTTTCCATCAGTAAGTGTCAGGATAAGCGGATACGTACCCGGTGCCATTTTCAAATCGATGCCGATGAAGCCAGTAGGCTTCGAGTTATACATGAAAACACCGACGGACTTGCCATTGAATGTCAGAGACTTGATATCCGTTGCATCGATATTATTTATAACGATCTCCGCCGGTTCGCCTTGTTGAATGGAAGAAGGAAAAATAGATAAGGAAACAGGAGTTTGGGTTTGCGTCGGTAAGGCAGTGGTCGATGTTCCCATAGATACGACCTGAGATATTGGTACCACAGCCTTCTCTCGAGTGACGTATCCGACGATGAGAGCCAGTGGCAGCAAAAGCCAAATGAGTTTCTTCATATTAATAGAGTATAACGTAGACACAGCCGGTCTCTTATATACAACAAAGCCCCCGATGTTCTGGGGGCCGGAAAACGTTATCAGATGTCCTCAGGATCCCAAGCGCAGAATACAACATGCTTGAGCGCTTCCTTCAACTGATCGAGGGACGATGCACGGATCTCCATCATCAAGCAGAGATCGAACTCAACATCTCCCCACTTGAGATGGTCCGACATGCCGAAGCACTGGCTCTCGTCGCTGTTGCCAGCATCGAGATCCTCTACTTCATCATCCCAAAGCCAGATCCCTAAGGTAAGATACTCCCCGGTCATGCCATCACCGATGATAGTAAAGACGCCTTGCGACATCTCCTCCACCTCGATCCATTCGCCCGAAGACTCCTGAACCTCGTTTTCCAAAGATCCGAAGCCGCGATTGACCGCGAGCTTGATAGTGTTGGACATTGCTGTCTCCTGGTTGAGTTATCACCCGAACCAGTTAGAGATCAGCGAATCCTCATGCAAACTGCCTCACGGAAACCGAGCTTGAATCCTTTTGGATTATATACCAATAAATAGTATCTGTCAATATTTCACATTCTCGAGTATTTTCGACTCATCGATATCCTCGCGGTTGATCCGCTTATTCTGTTCTTTCATTTTCGAAATAAGTTCTTCCCTATCCATCCACATGATCTCGCTTCCGCCTTCGGGATCTCCCATCCTTCTCTTCGTTTGATCGAACGACACGAGATCGCATAAGAAGTAGAGCGTCGTCTTCTCCACATGCATCTCTCGGTGAGTGAAGTGTGCCACAATCGAGCCTGTGTATGCTTTAAGCGTCGCGACGATGCCGAATTCTTCCATGAGCCCTCGGGCAAGGCACGTCTCTATGGTCTCGTTCGGCTCGATCGTTTCTCTCATCAAGAGATAGAAGTCTTCGAACTCTCCCGCCGCAGGGTGGCTGAATTTCTTGAAGTAATGGCAGCAGATCTTGCCTTCGGCGTTTCTCACCACGCCGCCGATGGAAATGTGGTATGGATATTCCTCGCTTCTTTGGAAATAATTCCTGGTCATGATGTTTTTAAGGTGACTTTCATATACTCAGGATATCACGGGCTGGCTGCGTGGGACGAAGTTGGAACCTTTTTTGAGAGATGCTAGGATGTCGCCAGACGCCCTCTCGAGGTACGAATGGCCGAAACAGACCAGGAAAGAAGCTTGAGGATCTGCAAGGAAGTTGCCGAGCGCATGGGAAAAGATCTTATGGTCAAGGAAGCTTCTTCGGGTCCATGCATCAGGCTCGTTACCCAATATGTCGCCTGCGCTTCCTGCCATGCCACGGTCGTCGGCGTCCTTGCCGAGTCGCATCCCCTGTTCCATGAATTTCATAAACATCGCGAATGGCTTCGTCATGCAGTTCTGCGATCTCTCTCGCTCCCGCTCGACACGGATTGGGAGGAGATCGACCACCTCACCGGCATGCTTTCTCTCGAGAAGTATGAAAGTGAAGAAAAATTCTGGGAAGCATATCACCTTGGCGAGATGACCCGGCTCACGGAGCCGGACGCGAGCCGCATTTTGAGAGAGCTCTGCGAAATCAAATTTCGCTCTTGAAAGTTGAACGATCCGCAAGGGTCGTTTTTATTGAAATGACCTGCTCACTCTGTGGCTCTGCCTAGAGCAATTCCTCCTTCATGTGTCCTTACGAGTTGCCTTGTTGTACGCACGCTTTCCATAGATGCTTAAAACGAGCGTGATAAGCAGGATTATATAAAGAGCAATATGCGTATTTTTTGTAAAGGCATGCACGCCGAGGACGATGAGCCACTCCTGTGCGTACCAGAATACGGCTTCGCCGATGAGTACATATATAAGCGCCTCACCGAGCGACACTTCGAGCCACGAGAGAAAAAGAGCAGAGATTGGAAAGATGATGGGCACGAAGAAGATAAGTGTCGCGATCTTCCCTTTCTTCCCGATCATGCCGACAAGAGCGTCGAACTTTGTTCTCAGCCAAGATACGACTTTCGTATGGGCGAATCGCTTATGGATGAAAGCGCCGAGATAGTAGCCGACGACAATGTCGATCAGAGTAGCCACGACGAACAATCCATGGATCGGCCAGAGAGGATAATGCTGCGTGTATGCCTCGGACAAAAGCCCTGCCGTTGAGACGGGTTCTTGAACGAGAAGCGCGAGCGCGAGGAGGAGCCAGAGGTTCATGAAAAGCTTATATTTTCCTAAGTTTAAGTATCTCTTTTGGTTTATAATCTCCCGTATTCATAAACAACAATTCAGTTCCATCGTTCGTACAAAAAAGTCTACCTTGACCGGATGTTTTGTCATCACGAGTAATTTTAACTTCCGCGCTATTATTATGTATCTTTCCTACTAATTTATAGTCCCAGAAGTACTCTGAACTTGAACCGATCTTCTCTCTCCAAATACCTATTATCTCATTATCCTGAATTGTAATATGAAAAACGACATCTTCATTAAGCAATTTCCAATCACCTGACAATGAAGACAGAGTTGCACCAGGACGATATTTCGCCTCACCAAAACCTGTCAAAAATTTACGTACAGCAAGCGCAATTTTTATTACTTCATCTTCACGCTCACTTTCTCTTTCTTTTCTCCTTGATAAATCGCTTACAGCCTGAGCAACATTAGCATGCGGATCTTCTATTTTTTGAGCCTCTTTCAAGCGTTCTTCAGCAGCTTTTTCGAAACCAACTCTCATAAGACGGTATGCTAAGTTTGAAAGTGCGAGCGTCTCTCCCTGTTCAGCAGCAGCTTCATAATTTGCTACTGATTTAAAAGGCATGTCCAATGTATCGTATTGAACACCCAGATTATTTCTTACTGATCCGTCGTTAGGATTTATTCTCTTTGCATTATTATAGTGGAATAACGAAAGTTCTTCGTACTTGCTCATCGAATATGAATAGGCGGCCTTAAAAAGTAATCCTGCATCGTTGGGTTTAAGTTCGAGAGCTTTTTCAATTAAGATTGCTCTCCTTTCGTAGTCTTTTTCTTTTTCGTACAAATCTGCCAACTCTATGTAAAGATCAGCTTTATTTTCTTCTTTACTAACTTCAGAAAGTAACTCTTCTAATATTTTAATTGCTTTTAACTTCTCATCAATTTTATACAAAACTACTGCATAACGATTAGCAGCACGAACCTTATCTTCTTCAGTTAAAGCAAGCTTTAAAGCTTCCTCGTAAAATAAGGCGCTAGTCTCAAAATCTTCTGAATTTGAGTAGCAGGAACCTAAAGCGATTTTTGCATCAAACATGGTTTCTGAGTCTTTTGCAAATTTTTTTAATGCTGGTATAGCATTAGTTTCACCAAGAGTATGTTTCCAAGTCCAGTAAGTAATTTCAGATTTTTTTATCGTTAAAGGATCAGAGCACAGTCTCAGCATTTCCTGATAGGCTACTTCTAAACGCTCTTTATCTTTCATAATTGCAGCAACAATCATCTCCGTACGCCATTCCTTGTAAGTCTTAGGCACAAACTCCTCATCTGCTGTCTTTTTTTCCTCTTTCTTTTCTTCTTCGTATACCGCCTCCGAGACTGGTTTTTCTTGAAGTTTATCAGGAATTTTTGGAGTTTCTAATGGACTTTCAAATTTTGCTCCACTAGGACCTACTTCTCCTTTTTGGATTCGATCAATCAATTTTTTAATCTCCTTTCTAAACAAAATCACTACAATTAAAAGGAAAACTGGCCAGGAACCAGCAATTACGCTCAGCTGAGTACCAAGATGAGATAGACCTTCTGATTGCTCTGATTTAGGTTCGGAGATAAGTGTAGTTGATGAATTCATGCGTAGATATTTTGCTGGGGAGCAGGGAATCGAACCCCAATTAAAGGCTTCAAAGGCCTCTGTCCTACCGTTAGACGACTCCCCAATCACTCCAAGGTACCAAAAAA
>JAQBRN010000009.1 GCA_028286465.1 Parcubacteria group bacterium
AATGTTCGAAAGCAAAGAGACTATCGAAACGCTGCCGACAGAATAGAGAAGATATGGAAGAACAGTGAGCTGGGTAGCGATCGTGGTACTGAGAAGCGAAACGAATGCTAGCTTGGTGAGCCGAGCACTTACTATTGGCTCAACGTAGATGAGCGCGAGCATAGCAAGAAATGTCAGCTGGAAGGAAGGATCGAAGACGAGCAGTTTCGGATTCTCCATGAGCATGAGGACTGCGGCCAGAAGAAGCGTTCTCGGAGCAGAATACTTGCGATGGATGACCTTTCCTAAAAGGACAATCATGGCCATGATGCCGGCACGGACAACGGTAGCCGTGGCGCCGGTCATGAGTACGAAAAGAGCGATGGCAAGCGCAGAGACGATAGCCCGGCGCCTCAGCGGCAGGAATGCAAGCATCGCCAGGAAGAATTCCGCCACGACCGTAATGTTGTAGCCCGAGAGGACGACGATGTGCACGACTCCTGCCTTTTTAAAATCGTCGAGGATAGCCGAAGGCAAGGCCTGCTTCCCTGCCACGATAAGTCCGGCAAGCAGGCTCGATTCTGGTTCGGGCAGTATTTGTTTCATTTTGCCAACGAATGCATTTTTAATTCGCAGGAGAATCGAAACGAGCCGGACCGACATCGGCCGCGACTTCCCCGGCGCCGACCGAGAGTCGGCCGATGTCGGTCCGGCGAGTATCCCAACTTTCGCAAACGACATCGTGTAATAAATATCATCCTTCGAAAGATATGCTCCGTAATCGAAGCTTCTGCCTGTTTCTTCATCCACGATCACTCCCGGACGCTCGAGCTTGCCGGACACCTTCACCTCGTCTCCGTATTGCACATGGCTATACATGTCGGTCGAAACGAGCACCTTCTCGCCATTCTCACCCTCGAATACGAAACGCGTGTCGGTATCCCGGTGCTCGGGTTCCGAGGCGACCATCCCGATCTCGCTCGGAGATTGCAGATCGTGAAAATCCTTTATGGCATAGCGAAATGCTCCGAGCCCGAAAGCCGTGAGCGCAATAATGATGAATATGATTTCTGTGGGAACTTCTTTCCTGTAAACTTTTTCTGCGAGATAGATCGCTCCGGCAAGAAAAATGAAAGAAAGGGAGATGACGGGCGAAACGGGAACAAAAGAAGAGAGCAATACTCCGAAGGCGAAACTCCAGAGGAACGTGAGAATATATCGGCTAGATCTCGAAGCCGGTCGGATATCCCTTTCGATCTCCATCATAAAGTGAGACAGGTTCGTTGTCGGCATAGGACGTGGCAATGACGTCGCAGCGCTCGTTCGCCGCTATACCCGCGTGGCCAGCGATCACTCTCCAGGCGATGTGCTTCCCCGTCGCGGCCTGAATAAGCCGTTTCCACAAGTCCTGATTCTCGACGGGCTTCTTCGAGGCGTTCTTCCAGCCGTTCGTCTCCCAGCCGTAACGCCACTCGGTCATGCCCTTTACGACATATGTGGAGTCCGAGTAGAGCGTCGAGGTCGAGTCGAGCGACAAGGATTCGAGCGCCTTAATGCAGGCCATGAGCTCCATCTTATTATTCGTCGTAAATTCTTCTCTTCCGCCAAGTTCCACTACTTTATCCTCGTATGCAACGATTGCTCCCCAGCCTCCCGGCCCCGGATTTCCTCGTGCGGAGCCATCGGTGAAGATAATGATCATGTCTTCAGTATATCAACGATCCTGAGTCTTAGCTCTGGACGATTCATGAAATATGATTTCTCGAGATGTGCATGCACTTCCGCCTTCATATCGGGCTTAAGCGGCGTCGAGAAGCTGTCTTCGTCTGAAAAGAACGAGATCGCCTTCACGTCTCTCCCCTTCGGACTGCGCAGGAGGATTTCCAAATGATCCTTGGTTTTGCCGAATTGGCGGACTGAAGAAATGTCTGCAGGAATGCGAAAGACCGGCTTCGGATTGCCGACGCCGAAGGGGGCGAGCTGGCTGACGATACCCCATAGATCTTCGTTAATATCACCGACCTCGATCTCGCTGCCGAACTTTTCTTGTACTTCTTCGAGTTTCTTCTCGAGCTTCTCGAGAGACGCGGACAATTTCTCTTCCAAAGTATGGATATCGTCGTTCCCGACGGAGAATCCTCCGGCTCCCGTGTGCCCGCCGTATTCGATGAAGCCACAGGCCCCGTTCATGATCTCGATCAAGCTGTAGCCATTGTACGAGCGGCAGGAGCCCTTGATGACCCCATCGCCGTCTCTCCCCCAGACGAAAGCCGGCCTCATGTATTCTTCCACAAGCGTATTGGCCACCAGGCCGAGGAGCGCGGGCTTCCATTCCGGGTTGCCGATGACCAAGACGCTCGGCAATTCCCCTCTTTTTTCCAGGTGTCCCTTTGCATCCTTCACGAGCGCAGCGACGATGCCCTTCCTTTCGTTATTGATCTTTTCCAAATGAAGCGAGAGGCGGTCTGCTTCGACGAGGCTGTCCGTCGAAAGAAGCCTGAAGGCGTCCATGGGCACGCCCATGCGCGAGGCGGCATTGATGCGCGGCGTGATCATGAAGGCGATGTCGTCTTCGGTGAGGAATGTTTGGTTGATCGCGAGCCTTTTCAAAAGGGCCGCAAGCCCGGGGCGCGGAGACTTCCGCAAGACATTCAAGCCGAAATGGGCGAAGATCCTGTTTTCTCCGACCAAAGGCACCATATCGGAAAGCGTTGCAATGCCCACCATATCCAAGGACCACTTCTCGTGGCCTTCCTTGATATCGAATCGCTCCTTCAGGAGGATGGCCTGGACGAGCTTATAGGCTACGGCCGCGCCGCAAAGGTCCTTGAAGGGGTATGTCGAATTCTTTCTATGAGGATTGACCACGGCGACGGCGACAGGCAATTTATCTTTTTCCTGATGATGATCAGTAACGATGAGATCGATGCCCTGCTTCTTCGCATATTTTGCCTCCTCGAGGTCCGCCGTACCGCAGTCGATCGTGATGAGAAGCTTGGCGTCTTCTCCCTTGGCCTTGTCGATAGCCTCGCAATTCAATCCGAAACCTTCATCGTGCCTGTGCGGGATGTAAAAGGTGACGTTTGGATATTTCGCACGGCGGAAGAAGTCCGCGAGCACGACCGCCCCGGGAATGCCGTCGGCATCGTAATCGCTGAAGATCATGATCCGTTCGCCCTTTTTCATGGCGCTGACCACTCGATCTCTGGCTTTTTCCATATCCGGCAAGAGAAGTGGATCATGGAGCGACTGGAAGTCCGGATTAAGGAACTCTCCGCGCGTTTCTTCTGTCACGCCCCGCTCGGCAAGCAATGTCTCAAGGAGCGGTAGGAATTTCATCCGAGTATTGTACTATATAACCATGATCAAAAGAGAAAGGGGTTCCGCCATGGAAGGCGTGCTGATACTCGGCGCGCTTGCCGCTATCCTTGTGTTCTTCATTCTCCCCCGCCGCGGCGTCCTCGGTCCGTCCCAGAACTTCGCGCATATCACGGATCCCAACACCTATAACACCTATGCGGCCGACCGCGCCGCACAAGGTGGTACCGGCACCATAGCGAATTCTTCATATTCCTCCCTCATTTCTCTCGGGCAGGGCAATGCGGCCTATTCCATAGAACCTGCCGAGGAATATATTACGATCCAGAATCAGAGCGAAAGCCCGATCAATATCACCGGCTGGAAACTGACGAACAACAAGGGCAACCGCACCTACTACAGCGGCAATCAGGCCGTACACTATGCATCGGACGAAATGATCATTCCTCAAGCTACCGGCTACATTTCTCCGACAGGCGGCTTCAACCTCGCGCAGAATGTCGTCCTCGCTCCGAACGACATGGCCATCATCACTACCGGTTCGGTCGGCGTCCAGTCGCCCTATAAGATCACGAGCTTCAAGGAGAATGAGTGTTCGGGCTACATCGAAGCGCTCCCGCAGTACGACTTCACCCCGACGCTCAATTACGCCTGCGTTTCCCCATCGCTCGAACCGGGCCTCTCGAACCTCGACACCGCCTGCAAGAACTTCGTCAGCGGCATCTCGGGCTGCCAGACGCCGGTCTTCGGACAAATAAACAGAGGCTCTACAGACAACTGCGACAACTGCGTCAACGGACGCCCCGCCCCCTCGACCGCCTGCCTTAATTTCATCAAGGATCACTTCAATTACCCAGGCTGCATCAATTACCACAAGGACGATCCGAAATTCTATTCAAACACCTGGCGCATCTTTCTCGCCAAGCAATGGGAGGTCTGGGACAAGCAGGACGAGGTCATTTCCCTCTTCGACCAGTTCGGTAAATTAGCGGCCTATAAATCGTATTAATGGAAGATTGCGTTTTTTGTAAAATTGCACGGAAAGAAATTCCGGCAACGATCATGTACGAGGACGAATTCGTTTTGGCTTTTTCCGACATCCATCCTGTCGCGCCTGGGCATACGCTGCTTATCCCGAAGGAGCATTACCAATGGTTCTATGAAGTACCTGCGGAAACAGCATCTCCATGGTTTAGAGCCGCTCAAAAGCTCGCTTTGAAGCTGAAGGAAGAGCACTCAAGTGAGTATGTTGAATTGAAAATAGAAGGCATTGATATTCCCCACGCTCATATTCATCTCATTCCGCGCAAAAACTAGTTCAAGGCTTCGATTCCCGGCAGTGTTTCGTGAGCCAGGAAGTCGAGCATCGCTCCCCCGGCTGCTGAGACGAAGGTGAATGTGTCCTGGTTATTCAATTCCTTGGTGGCAGAAAGCGTGTCCGCCCCGCCGATGACCGTCTCCTTCTTCGACTCGGCGAGCATCTTCGCGAGTTCGAGCGTCCCGGTCTTGAATCCCCGTTCGTAGAGGCCCAAGGGACCGTTCCAAAGGATCAATCTCGCATCATTGATCTTCTGTTTAAGCGTCTCAAGCGTCTTCGGCCCAGCATCGACGATAACATCCGTCGAACCGACATCCGTGATGAAATCAACGCCGATGCCGTCTCCCGACTTCACGAGCATGTCTTCCGGAAGCACGATCTTCCCCGAATCGAGCATCGGCTTCAAATGGAAATCGCCCGATGAGACAAGCGACGCACCGACGTCGTGACCCTGTTCCTTGAAAAAGTTATGCGCAAGCGCCCCTCCGACGAAAACGGCATCTGCCAAGGTAATGAATTTCTGTAAAAGAGGCAACTTCGTTTCGAACTTCGCCCCGCCGAGTATAAAAAGGAACGGATGCTCGGGGTTGAAGAATCGTTTCAGCCCTTCGATCTCCTTCATGAACTCGATACCTGCGAAGCTCGGGAGCATCTTCGGCACGGAGACGATCGAGGCGTGTTCCCGATGCGAGACCGAGAAGGCTTCGTTCACATAGATATCCGCGAGGCTTGCGAGACTTTCGGCGAAGCCTTGATCGTTCGCCTTTTCTCCCGGGCTTTTTCTCAGGTTTTCAAGAAGCGTGCAATCGCTCTCATCATCGAAGGTAAGTTCGGGGATAATTCGCTTTGCGCATTCGAACACGGGTCTGAGGCTCGCCTCTTCGGGCTCGAGATGGCTTATAAGAATGAGCTTGGCGCCTTGCTTCCGGATATACTCGATGGTCTCGAGACTTTGCTTGATGCGGAAATCGTCCGTCACTTGTCCGTCTTTGATCGGCACGTTCCAATCGACGCGCAGAAGCACGCGTTTGCCATTAAGATTTCCTGAATTAAGAATCGATTTCACTCTTATGAGGATATCAGTGCTTCGGCAATCTCGCAAAATTCCTTCGACTTGAGAGACGCCCTGCCGACGAGAAATCCCCGGATGCCGGTCTCCTTATACAAGGGTTCCGCGTTCGACCCGTCGACCGATCCGCCATAGAGCACGGGAATGACATCGGCGGCATCTCTTCCGAAGATGTCGGTGAGAGCCTTCTTTATGAAAATGACCATTTCTGCAAGATCGGTCGGACTCATGGCCTCGCTCGCGCGCTTGCCTATGGCCCAGACCGGCTCGTAAGCAATGATGAGCTTCTCTGCATCCTCCTTTCTCCGGATGCCTTCCAAGGAGAACTTCAGCTGATCCTGGATGAACTGCAGATGATTACCTTCATCGTCGCGGCTCGTTTCGCCGATACAGAGAAGCGGCACGATACCGGCGATGAAGGCGGTCTTCAGCTTCGTGGCCACGACCTCATTCGTCTCTCCAAGCGCCCGGCGCTCGCTGTGACCGATGATGGCGAGCTTCACCCCGAAGCTTTTCAAGATATCGGGCGTCACGGAACCGGTATGAGGGCCGTCCGCGGAGAAAAAAACGTCTTGGGAGGCGAGATTCGCGAAGCCCTTGATCCGTTTCGACACTGATTCGAAGTATGTATACGGCGGAGCGATGTAAAGCGAAAGTTTCTTATAAAGCATCGACCTCCTCGAAAGCGTCGTCAGAAGGTCCGCGGCTTCCTTGAGAGAGCTCGGGTGATTTTTCCAGTTTGCGACGAGTATGGGCTTGGCCATGTAGTTATGATAGAGCACGCAGCACTTCTTCGATAGTAGTAAGACCGAGAATTGCCTTGACGATACCGTCCTCGAGAAGGGTCGGACATCCGGACGCTTTCGCCTCATCCGTAATGGACGTCCGAGTCGCCCCGTTCATTACAAGCTCACGGATGCGGGCCGTGGCAGGAACGACTTCATAGAGCCCGATATGGCCCTGGAACTCGAGCCGCGAGAATTTCCCGGGACGGGGCTTCCAGAACGGGATCTTTTCCCACGTTGCGTCCGAAGAAACGATGCCTTCTGCCTTCATCGAGATAAGAAGCTTCTCGAGAGACACGAGCTGTCCGAGCGTACGGAGTTCGTCTTTCGACAAAAAGTACTTTTCTCGATCGGGGCCGAGCTTCCGGACAACACGCATGCCAACCGAGACGGAAAGTGCCGCTGCAAGGAGCTTGCGCCCATCTTCCCGTCCCATGACAAGCACCAATCCTTCCGCGGCGGACTCCGTCGCTATGCCTGCAAGAACCAGCTCTCCCGAGAGCGCTGCAGCCGATGCGATCTTCGCAGTTTCGGCATCGCGGATATTCGATACCATGACGACATCGGCATCATGAAGGACTGCGGCGCGAAGAGCGCGTTCGAGAGTGAGACCCTTGGCCGCATTGACCTCCGTCTGATGCACACGCGGCATCGAGTATTCGATCGGATCTTCGACGGTATGAATATTTTTCTCCGGATGATCGAGAATATCGAGCGCGGTGTAGAGGAAGGTACTCTTCCCCGAAGCCTTCGGCCCGCATGCAAGGATGAGGCCTTCCTTCCGATGGAGCGCTCGCTCAAGCGTCTCGAGCGCCTTGCCTCGCACACCAAGGCTCTCAAGGGTGAAGCCCGCGGCGGACTCGGGCAATACGCGCATCATGATCTTTTCGCCGAAGGCTGTCGGAGTCGTCGAGACACGGAAAGCAGATTTCCCCGCATCCGTATCGATGACGAAACGGCCATCCTGAGGCAGAGTATTTTTCATATTCATGCCCGAAAGAAGTTTCGCCCGTAAAAGAAGGCGCGGAGCGATATGCCGAGGCAGGATAGCTGCTTCATGGAGCGATCCTCCCAAGCGATACCTGACCTTGATGTCTTTCTCGGTCGGTTCGATGTGAATGTTCGTCGCGCGAGAAAGAAGCGCGTGCGAGAGAAGCGAGCCGAGAACGCGCGCCGTCCTGCCTTCATCCGCAAGAGCCCTCAGCTCCGCTTCGCTATGGGCATCGATGTTTTTCTTCAATTCGGACAAGCCTCGCGATTCGCGCTGAATGACATCACCGAATTCGGCCTTCATTCCATTCTGGTACGACACGAGAGCATACTTCAATGATTCCGGGTCGGTCAGGCGAGGCGTGATGGCCACATGATGAAGATTTTCGACGAACTTTATTTCAGGGAGTGTCTCGAGGTCAAGAAAGGCGACCTCGATCGTATTCCCGATCCTCTTATACGCAACGGCATTGTGCTCGCGAGACACCGGCTCGGGGATAAGAGACAGAGCCGAAAGATCGAAGCGCTCGCCGCGCAGATCGACGAAAGGAACGCCGAGAATATAGGACTTCGCCTTCCGAAGATCGTTCTCGGTCAAGAGCCCTTGCATGAGAACGACGCGTTCGAGGCCCAAGGACGCTCTTCCCGCCTCTTCACGCGCCAGAAGAAGAGCCTTCTTCGAAGCAAGGCCCGTGTCGACGAGAAACTCGATGAGATCTGTCTCGGAAACGTGCATTTACAATAATTGTATCACGCCAGGATCAAAACTCCTGGAACTGAGGATTGAAGTTGATGAGCACAGTGCTCGATGTGCCGCCCGAGCCGCCGCTTCCGCCACTGCCTCCTCCGCTTCCACCACCGCTGCCTCCTCCGCCGCAGACACCGACATTCGAGAGCGAGTCGGTGACATGAAGGCTCGCGGTCTTTGAGCCGGTCGTCGAGTAGCTCAGAGTGTAAGGATTCGTCGTCGGAGCAGGAGTCGTCGGAACGCCCGAACCACTCCAGGTATACGTGTATGGTGGAACGCCTCCCGAAACTGCGCCGGTCCAGGTAATGGGATCGCCGACCTT
Organism: Parcubacteria group bacterium; assembly: GCA_028286465.1. Lineage (GTDB taxonomy): Bacteria > Patescibacteriota > Minisyncoccia > Phycocordibacterales > Zambryskibacteraceae > JAIFWN01. Next base: position 8,530 of record JAQBRN010000009.1, read on the forward strand.
TCCGGATGTCGGAGCGGCAGTACAGGACACGATGATGTCGGGGGAATTAGTGATTGTCAGATTGAACGAAGTCGTCCTGCCGAGCGGAGATCCCGTTATCGTGATCGGGTAGGCGCCAGCTGCCGCGCTCGGATGGACAGTGAAGGTGATGGTCGAGCTGCAATTCGGAGAACAGGAGCTCGAAATCGCATAATCGACATTTGCAGGAACTCCCGAAAGGGTGAGGCCGACGGGCTTCGAACTACCTTGCTGCAGCGTTTCTGAAATGGTTTCCTGGGTGTAGAGATCCCTTCCTCCCTTCATGATATTCGCCGGACCGGAATTCCCCAGAGAGTAATCGAAGCTCGGTGCGTATGAAAGTGCGAACGAGCCGTTCTGACCAGGAAAGAGAGTGAAGGAGGAACCGGAGCCGGTGACGCTATTCGTCACGGTCGGAGGGAAATCGTATCCCCCAAAGGCAGCCGGCGAGATCGTATATACGGTGCCGGACGGCGACGGAACACTCTGTACCGAGCCTGCGCCAGTGCCAGAGCCGCCAGGGGTAATGATCCATGAGCTCGCGACGTTATCTGCGACTGAGATAGTGACGTTCGACGGTGTGCAGGAATTGCTGTCGGAGGTAGACGGACTGCAGGAAGGCCATGCGTAAGATGTCGTCTGGGTGTGGGTGCCGGAGTATCCTGCCGGGCAGCCGAGGTTTGAAGTTGTTGGAGATTGGCATGCTACGGGAGTGCACTGGCTGTTGTCTGAAATGTAATTGCCGTGGCAGTCCCTGGTGACATAGTCCGCACCGGTGTATCCGGTATCGCAGCCTTCGTTTGCGGTAGTGTTGGGGCAAGCAGGCGGCGCGGGAGGAGTACAGGTATAATTCTCGGAGACGAAAGCTCCTCCGCAGGTAGTGACATAATCATGGCCAGAGTAACCGGCCGGGCAACCTTGATCATTGGTGGTATTGGTACATTGGATCGGCGGCGTGCAAGAATTACTGTCAGAAACAAAAGCTCCTCCGCAGGTAGTGACATAATCATGGCCAGACCAGCCAGGCTGACAGCCTGCGTCAGTGGTCTGATTGCTGCAGGTAGGAGTTGGAGTTGAGCAGGTATTGCTTTCGGTCGTATGCGCCACACAGTTCGGAGGCGTACCGTCGTAGTAGGTCGTCATACGATCCTCTCCCGTTTGACCCGCCGGACACGCAGAAGTGACCGTATCAGCATTCGGACACGACGTGCCGCCGTCTCCTCCACCCGTAAAGCAAGGGGCCGTGCGACAATCGTAACCGCTTGGATTGTTAGAAAAAACGTCGGCGACACAATAGGTGCAGGTATCACCATCGCTCACTAGAGCCTGGACCGGTGCAACAGCAGAGATATATGCAGCAAGTATAAATACTATTGAAAAGAGAGACGCTCCCAGGACCGGAAGAACATACTTATGTGCGTGAAGAAACTTCATGATCATTGCGCGAATTCGTTAAGAGAAACATCAATAGTGCTTCCAGCCGTACTCTTGTGTATACCTATAACGACTGATTGATTCTTGGCCCCTGAACCGGCAAAGATCGTCTCTCCGGTGGCGTCCGGCTCGGTCTGTGCGATCGTATACCCCATAGCCTTGAGAGCTGCCGCATACGCATCATGAAGAACTGCTCCGTCGGCATTTGCGGAATACTGAACCGTATAGACTTTCTTCGTCACGCCGTTATAGAGGGTTGAGATAATGGCCGAGTCAAGGATCACCGCATCGTCTCGCACTATAAAGCTCTTTAATGTATTGCTCGCAAGCTTGCCGCCTGCGGCCTTATACACCACATTCGAATCGACTTTGTTCGCCTGGGCGGAAGAGGCAGGTGAGGCAGCGGGGCTCGCATGCATCCTGACAAGCAGGCCGATTCCCGCGAGTACGCAGACAAGCAGCACGCCGACTGATATGAGTATTTTTTTATTCAAAAGAATGCTTCGATAAAACCACCCTGCGCA
>JAQBRN010000029.1 GCA_028286465.1 Parcubacteria group bacterium
GCGTGATCTCGGAAGATCCGGACGAGATGTTCGAGATTCGCCCAACGGCGCTCCGGGTGACGCCTCGTCCTGAACTCGACACGTTCGAGCTTCGCCTCGTGAAGTAACTTCGCAGTTCCCAGACCGGCGCAAAAACAGCGCGCCGGTCTTTTCTTTACTCGTTTGTCTATTGACAAAACCTTAAAAATAAGTAAGGTATGCGGCGGAAGTTATCGCAGTTCCCGCCGCCATCTTCAGGAGACAGCGTGCACGATCCCGCCGAGCCGTCCCAGGATGCATCGATCGCCCTCCTCGAAGGCTTCGATCTCGAGGAGCATAGGGCCCGTTTCTCCGTACTGCGTTTCGCGGCAGCCACTTTCTTCTCGAACGACTCCGTGTCGCTTGAGATCGGAATGCAGGCCATCAAGCGTACGTATCCGGAAGGCAAGGTACCCGTTCCGACTTAACACGACCCCTACGGGTCGTTTTTCTATAAAGTTTTCCCAAGGAGAATTTCCTTTTCTTTCGTCCACACTCCCGATGCGCCCTCCTGCTTGTAGAGATCCAAGGTCTTCGCTTCGAATGTAAACAACTCGTTAATGCCTCGCGTTCTTTCTTTGATTTCCTCAAACGAAGCGTCGGGTATATGCGATGCGATCGTCATGTGAGGATTGAATACGGTTTCTGATCGATACTCGCTGTACTTGCCCTTTGTAGTATCCTGAAGAAGCTTGCTGGTGTATGCGAAAAGCTGGGTGAGATATGCGGTGGACACATCGTCCGGTTTGAAGAAGACGGCATTCTGAGCACTGCCGTTGTCGAAGTACCCTACGGAATCAGTTGTCACTGTCGCCGAAGGCATGTTTCGCAAAGATTCCTCAAGCCTCGCCCGCAATTCGCTTTCAGTAATGGAGTCAAGCACGAACGGCGGATAAATGGTGATATGCGGAGCGACTTGGTAAGAACTGAATTTCGAGAATTTTTTCCGGTACACATCGATCTTCGAGCAGATATCTTCGGGTGGAGTGACGGCCAGAAAATAAGAATCCATATCTAGAGTAATTTTTCCTGCAAGTTCTTCGGTACTTTCTTGCCCACATGTTCATATCCGGCAGAGGTCAGGCAGCGGCCGCGGGGAGTGCGCTCGATGAGGCCGAGCTGAAGAAGGTAGGGTTCGTTGAATTCTTCGATCGTTGCTTCTTCTTCGGAAAGGGCTGCCGCAAGCGTCCCAAGGCCGACCGGGCTGCCGGAGAATTTCTCCGCCATCGTTTCAAGAAGCTTTCTGTCTGAAGGGGTAAGACCTCGCTCGTCGACGCCGAGAAGTTCGAGGGCTTCCTGTACGGTTTGTATATCGAGTTCGCGCTTCGAGACCTCGGCGTAGTCGCGGGCGCGCTTCAGGAAGTAGTTTGCCGTACGCGGCGTGTGGCGGGCGCGCTTGGCGATCTCCGATTCGGCATTGCCGGAGAGCTTGGTATTCAAAATCTTCGCGCTTCTTCTGACGATCTCCTCGAGTTCCTCCTGAGTATAGAATTCCAAACGGAAGACTCCTCCGGAAAAGCGCGAACGGAGAGGCGAAGAGATCATGGCGACGCGCGTCGTCGCGGCGATGAGAGTGAAGGGCGGCAGCTCGAGCTGGATGGTGCGCGCCGAAGGACCCTTGCCGATAATGATGTCGAGGACTCCGGACTCCATGGCGGGGTAGAGGACTTCCTCGATGCTCTTATTCAAACGGTGGATCTCGTCGATGAAAAGGATATCGCCCGATGCGAGGTTCGTGAGGATCGAGGCGAGGTCGCCGACCTTCTCTATGGCCGGTCCAGACGTGATCTTCATGCTTCGTCCGGTCTCCTTCGATATGAGGTGGGCGAGCGTGGTCTTGCCGAGGCCGGGAGGTCCGTAGAAAAGGATGTGTTCGGGCACTGCATCGCGCATGCGGGCGGCTTCGAGGAGGATCCGCAGGTTTTCCTTGATAGCTTTCTGCCCGATGTAACCTGTCCAGGCGCTCGGACGAAGGGTGGAATCGAGGACGGAGCCGTCGATTGAATTTTTCTCCGTACCGTCTGCAATTACTTCCTCACTTGACATAAAATTTATTCTATGATAGACTGCTTCTAGCGGTAGAGAGATCGGGAACAGCCTTCCGGTCTCTCCATTTTTGTCCTCTCCAGATCATAAATCTCTAAGCGACGTACTTTGCGGTATTTGACGCTTCCTCGAGGACGCTGTGGCTCGGGTCTCCCGTCGCTGAAGTTATCCTTATTGGACTCGTTTTGCTTTCAAACTTGTTTTGAAAGTGTCGCTTGGAGATTTATGTGCTGGAGCTCTACTAAATTATCCACTAAAACCGCCCTGTCACAAGGGCGGTTTTACGTACTGACACGCTTTTGCGCAAGTTTCAAACCTGTGTCGGGATTCTGTTATTTTTCGAGCGGAGTACTTTCTACAATTCCTGCCGCTTTCAGTCTTTTTTCTTCATCGAGCACTTTCTGTATCATTGCTTTAACTTCCGGCGTCATCCCTCCGGCAAATTCCGGCCCATTGAAGACTGCTGCTGCGTATGAATTGGCGAAGACTTGTGCTTTTTCTCCAGTTTTTTTATTAACAATATTGTACAAACCCTCTTCTGAACTGCCGCCGTCTGCTTTTGATATCTCGAAGTCCTTCAGAACGCTATCTACAGCTTCGTTGTTGTGTGCGGGGATCTTTGCTTCAAGAACATGCTCGCTTATCGGAACGCTGGGTATGCGATCTTGAGCTTCAAGGTCTTTCATTGCCGCTTCTCCGGCAAGTGCTCCTCCGGCGAGCATTGTTCCCTGAACTAAGCGATGAAGTTTGCCTCCGAGACCGCTTTTCTTTGTGCGGATCTCCTCAGATGTTTCTTCTGATGACTGAAATGATTCAAATGTCATACATCATTATTCTATTGCTGATAAATCAACGACACGTTCGAGCTCGCTTAGGGTCGTAATACCCGTCAGTACTTTCAAAACTCCGTCTTGAACAAGGGTCAGCATGTTCTGAGGTTTCGCTGCTTCGCGGATATCTCGTTCCGATGGGTTCAAGACGACGGCTTTCTCTATGGCAGCATCCACAAGCACCGCTTCGAAGATCCCGATGCGTCCCTTGTATCCTTCATGGCATTCGGTGCAGCCGACGGCGGTGTAGGCTTTCGTTCTGTCGACGCCCTCGAGATACGTTTGATCGATGATGCCAGCAAGGATCTTCTCGATCGTTTCCTTGTCCTTGCCTTCGAGGACGATTTCCTTTTTGCACTTCGGACAGAGCTGTCTCACCAGACGCTGGGCGATGGATATGGAGAGAGCGGAAGAAATAACCTTCGGATTCACTCCAAGGTCGATAAGGCGGGGGAAGGCGCCGGCAGCATTGTTGGTGTGGAGAGTCGAGAGCACGAGGTGTCCGGTGAGAGATGCGTTGACCGCCACTTCGGCCGTCTCGTTGTCTCTGATCTCTCCGACCATGATGACGTCCGGATCCTGACGAAGCGCGGAGCGGAGTCCTTCGGCGAAGGTGTAGCCTTTTTCATTGTCCGTCTGCGTTTGGACGATGCCCGTGATATGGTACTCGATCGGATTCTCGATCGTGATGACCTTGATGTCCGGTGTATAGATCTTTTTCAAAAAGGCGTAGAGGGTCGTCGTCTTGCCGGAGCCTGTCGGGCCGGTGGTCAGGATCATGCCGTTCGGCTTTTTGATTTCATGCGAAAGCACCTCCAGAAGGCGGGGATGAATACCAAGGGACTCGAGCTCGACGGCTATGGCATCGGGATTCAATACGCGAAGTACGATCGATTCGCCGTACGGCCCCGGAAGAAGGGAGGTACGGATCTCGATCTCCTGATCTTTGATGACGATCGAGAAGCGTCCGTCTTGGGCCTTGTCCTTCACATTCAATTTTAATTCCGAAATGAGCTTCACGCGGGAGACCAAGAGATCATAGATAGATGTCTCGAAGAAAAGGATGTCGGTAAGCACGCCGTCCAAGCGGTAGCGCAAACGCACCTCCTTGTCTTCGGGCTCGATATGAACGTCGGATACGCCAAGGGCGATAGCGCCGGCGAGGATGATCTCGAGGATCTTCGAGACCCTATAGACCTGCTTCGCTCCGAGAACGGTCTCGATCTGGGTCTTCACATCCGTGATGGTGTGCACTTCCTTCATGATCTTCAGAATTTCGTCGTTTGAAATGTCGAGGGCGCCGGACTTCGTTTCGAAGGAATAGGAGAGATCCTTGTAGCGGTCGTAGACCTTGTTGAGGGAAGCGTGGGAGACCATGAACATGTCGACGGCGTATCCGCGCGTCTTCAGATCTTCGAGGGCCGTTCTCGTCTTCTCGTTATTCGGCGAGAGAGCGGCCACCTTCAAGTTCTTGTCCGTCACGTCGAAGACGGCGATGCCTGCCTCGCGGGAAGCGTCTTCTTTCAGTATGCGGAGCGCATCGATATTAATAGAGATTCCGGCGAGATCGAGATACGGAACGCCGTCCCGCTCGGCAAGCGCCTGGGCAAGTTCTTCTTCCTCGCGGCCATGGAGGGTGTGGATGCGGTCGTCTGAGTTTTCTTCGTCGAATGTGACCATGTGGTTATTGTACTTCAAAAGGGCCCTTCTTAGGGCTTATTTCTGCTATTGACTTTAAGCTACAAAATGTGATGTAATACCTCGAGAACTCTACCCGAGGTGAGTCATGAGGAAAATGAAGGCCGTGTTTTTGAAGATGTTTGTGGCGGTCATCGGCGCCGTGCTGTTGCCTGGCTGTGTCGTGTATGTAATGCCGGGCACGAATGGCCCTGTGCCAGTCGCGCCTGCCGCCCAGTCCGGCGAGATCTCCTTCACAAACATGTGTGCGCCGATGCTGAGGCTCCTGCTTCCGGTGTATACGGAAGACGGAAGCTCACAAGCCTACGTCGACTTGCCTTATGGCAAGCCGACGCCGGCCATGCTCCCGCATGCAGCGCCGAGGACGAAGCGAGAGATCGCGCAGTGGCTCCTTTCGAGCCATGATTACTCGGACAACCAGCAACAGGAGTTCACCATCCAGGCATTCAATGCCAGACGTGAGCTCTTGGGTGCCGTGAACGGAACGTTCCGGCCCGATCAGAATCACTTCGTCACTCGGGCTTCGTATGCGATCAACGCGAATGGCCTCTCGTCGAACTACATCAGTATTCCGTCGCTCATGACGCCGACCGGCCGGTCGCTCTGCATCAGCACGGGTTGACTCATCAGCGGACTGGAAGAAATTCCAGTCCTTTTCGTTTATAGTAGGGATATGACCTATACTTCAAAAAATCCTGAAGAGACGAAGGAACTTGCCTCCCGTTTTATACAAGGCCTCACTGCCCGAGATAGGGCGGTAGTGATCGCCCTCATCGGAGATCTTGGGGCAGGAAAGACCGCCTTCTCTCAGGCCATCGGTGAAGCTCTCGGGGTCAGAGACCCGATCCAAAGCCCGACCTTTCTTATTGAGAAGATTTACGAACTTCATAAGGCACCCTGGCAGCACTTGGTCCATATAGATGCGTATCGCTTAGAGAGCGAAAGCGAGCTCACCGCCCTTGGCTGGGATGCCATCATTGCCCGGCCCGAAAATCTTATAATCGTGGAATGGGCGGATAAGATCGGGGGAATTTTGCCAGAAGGGACGATTAGAGTAACAATGAAGCATATTGACGAAACAACGCGAGAAATCGACATCCAAAGCTAAACTCGTCCTGCTTGATGCGCACGCGATCATTCATCGCGCCTATCATGCTTTGCCCGAATTTTCTAACTCCAAAGGCGAGCCGACGGGCGCGCTCTACGGCGTCTCGACCATTCTTATAAAGATCATCGACGAGCTGAGGCCTGATTTCATCGTGGCCTGCTTCGACCTTCCCGAGCCGACGCATCGTCACGAAGTGTATGCGGAATACAAGGCCGGACGCCGGAAGACCGATGACGCCCTTTCGGTGCAGCTTGAAAGGGCCAAGGACTTGTTCCGTGCCTGGGGCATACCGATCTATTCGTGCCCGGGCTTCGAAGCCGATGACATCATCGGCACGATCGTCGAGGAAACGCTTCCGGATAAGAGCCTCGATGTGGTCATCGCCTCGGGCGACATGGATACTCTGCAGCTCGTCTCGGGGAAGAAAGTGCAGGCCTATATGCCGAAGAAGAGCATCAACGACACGATTGCTTATGACGAAGTGGCTGTCATCGCCCGTTTCGGCTTCGGCCCGAAGCTTCTGCCCGATTACAAGGGTCTGCGCGGCGATCCGTCGGACAACATCATCGGAGTGAAGGGCATCGGGGAAAAGACGGCCACGGCTCTTATCCAAGCTTTCGGTACCGTAGAGAAGATCTATAAAGCTTTGAAGAAAAAGGATGAATATAAGAAGGCCAACATTACCGAACGCATAAAGAATCTTTTACTCGAGAACGAGGAAGAAGCCATCTTTTCTAAAACCTTAGCCACGATCCGCACGGACGCCCCGATCAATTTCAAGCTGCCCGATCCGTGGAAGACATGCCTCAATATGGATACGCTTCTCGAATTCTTCAAGGAACTTGAATTCAGAACCATGGGGGAAAGAGTGCGCATGGTGCTCAATAATACCTCACCCAACCCTCTCCTAGGCGCAAGGAGAGGGCGGAATTCCCCCTCTCCTCAAATCGAGGAGAGGGGAAGGGGTGAGGTGGAAGAAGACAAGGAATTGATGCTCGCCACTTGGGTCGCCGACTCGAACATTACTGTCCCGACCATGGAAGACGTCTTCAGATTCACCAATGCGAAAACCGTCGAGGAAGCCTGGAAGGTCGTCAATACCGAGCTCGATAAGAGGGATGCGAGGAGGGTGTATGAAGAGATCGAGAAGCCGCTCGAGCCCGTCGTCGAAGAGATGAACAAATGCGGAGTGAAGATCGACAAGAAAGAACTCGAGCGACTTTCGAAGGAGTATCATAAGTCGCTTGATGCGCTTGAGAAGCAGATATGGAAGGATGCCGGAGGAGAATTTAATATCGGTTCGCCTGCGCAATTAGGCGAAGTACTGTTTACAAAACTTAATCTCGGAGAATCCCGTCAGAAGAAGACTTCGACGGGGCAGCTCTCAACTAAAGAAAGCGAACTTCTGAAGCTTTCGGATAAGCATCCGATCATCGGAAGAATTCTTGAGTATAGAGAACTCTCCAAGCTTTTGTCGACGTACATCGACTCGATCCCGAAGCAGTTGGATGAGAATAATCGCCTGCACTCGACCTTCATCCTTGCGGGCACGACGACGGGCCGCATGGCGAGTCAGAACCCGAATCTGCAAAACATTCCTATTAAGAGCGCGCTCGGCCGGGCTATCAGGAAGGCCTTCATTGCCGAAGAGGGAGCGAGTCTCGTTTCCTTCGACTACTCGCAGATCGAGCTGCGCATTGCGGCTATCCTTTCCAAAGACAAGAAGCTTATCGACATTTTCAAAAAGGGCGAAGACGTCCATACCGGCGTGGCAGCGAGAGTATTCAACGTGCCGGAAGCGGAAGTGACGAAGGAGATGCGCGGCCGGGCGAAGACCATCAACTTCGGCATCCTCTACGGCATGGGGGTCAATGCATTGAAGACCAACCTCGGCACGGACAGAAAGACTGCTCAGGAATTCTACAACAACTATTTCACTACATTTAACGAGCTTGCGAGTTATTTAGATAGCGTGAAGGCGGAAACGGAAAGAAGGGGATACACCGAAACGATGTTCGGCCGCCGCAGATACTTCTCGGGCTTCAAATCGCCGCTCCCTTTTATCCGCGCTCAGGCCGAGCGTATGGCTATCAACGCCCCGATCCAGGGAACGGAAGCCGATATCGTGAAGATCGCCATGCGGCGTATCAACGATCTCATCAAGAAGAACAAATGGGAAAAAGATGCCCGGCTCATTTTGAACGTCCACGACGAAATCGTCTATGAGGTGAAGGATGAACTCGTGGAGAAGGTCTCGACGGAATTCAAAAAGATCATGGAAGATGTCATACCGGAGAAAGAGACTCTCGGCGTGCCGATCCTCGCCGAGTGCGGTGTGGGCAAGAATTGGGGGGAAACGAAATAAAATGGCTGAAGAGTTTTATCACAAAGACATATTCGGATCGATCATCGATCTTGATCTCGGCGAAAGCGAGGGAATTTCAGATGCTGTAAAAAGCGCGAAGACCGGAGCGGATTTCAATACCTTCGCTCTGACCGATGCCTTCGGCGAACGCAGGAAGAAAGACGCCTGGGTTTTATATCAAAAGGCGCTTGCCTCGGGCCAGGCTCCGGAACAGGTCTTTTATAAAGTAGTCTGGCTTGTGAAGTCGATGCTCCTGGCAGCAAGAACGAACGAGAAGGATTCGGGGTTGAATCCGTTCGTATACAAAAAGTCCAAAAGCTTTTTGAAGAATTGGAAGGAAGGAGAAATAGAAAAACTCTCCGAAGATCTCGTCGTAGGATTTCATAAAACCAGAAGAGGGGAGACGGACATGGAAACGTTGCTTGAGAAAATGCTTTTGAGTTTATAAAAAACGCTCCGTTGTAACGGAGCGAGAGCTAGCCTTCGGAAGTGACACGGGCAGGTTTGAGCGATCCAGACGAGAGACCTTCTACCCACTGACGGATTTTACTCTTTTGGGGGGCGAAGAGGCTCTACGGCGATGAAGTAGTAGAAAATCATGAGCCCGTAAGAAAGGGATACGTCCCAAAGCGCGTCGACGATCGTGTAGACAGGTGATTGCATCTGATAGATGATCGAGAAGGTATCCCAAAGTGCGAAATACAGCCAGGTCGCACGAACTCCGAACGATGATCCGTTGGTAATACCTGGAATCGCGGTTTTTTCAGCAGAAGTGGATCGAGCCCTGTCCGCTTCATCGAGACCCAAAGCTCTTGAAATGAGAACAGGCATATACAGAATGCAGAAGATCATTTCGAGTTTTGACTTCGGATGGTGCGGTAAAGGGTGGAAGTAATTCGCGATACCGAGAGTGACGGCGATCGAGGCGATCAGCACTCCCAACTTCGCGATGAAGAAATTCGTTCTTCCCGTAAGCAATTGGAACGCATGTGCAACTTTGGTGCAAAACCGCAGCACCATGGCATCTATGGCCCTGATATGCTTCATCCGCCGTCTCCATGTAAAGGTCTATCTGGGAATATTCATACGTCGTTTCATACTCAAAGTCAATGCTAATTAAAAAATCCAGTCTACAAAAGTGAAGACTGGATGGGTGGTTTCCTGAGAATGCGCTGGATTTCTGTGTACGCAGCCGCTTCGGACTGCGTATCGAGCGGTATGTCGCTCCTGATGTCTCGATCGGAATCGAGGACCGCGAACATCTTTTTGCTCTTCCGATAATGCACGGAGAGCGTGTGTCTTTTTCCTTCGGTATAGACATGCAGGCTGTGGGCCTGAGATCTCGAGGCACGATGGCCCCATTTGATGCGAACGGCGGGGAATTCCGCTTCAGTGAGCTTCTTGAGCCCGGCAAGCTTTCTTGGCACGGTATCTCCTGAAAGAAGAAGGCGTTTCCATGAACAACCTATCAGCTCCGCAATGCGGGGTCAATTCAATGACAAAGGAAGTTTTTTAGGCTATATTTTGCGAGTTAGTAGAAAGATGCGCCCGTAGCTCAGTCGGTAGAGCAGCTCCCTTTTAAGGAGATGGTCGTTGGTCCGATTCCAACCGGGCGCACCAAAGAATCATTTTTTCCGGAAACGGATGATGTTTTCTATCAGAACTAAGAGGAGTATGCCAGCAAGTAACCCAAGCAACACTCGCTTGTTTGAATAAGCGGCAATATTGCCAAGCGCAGGATCAAAGAGTTTGAAGGCCGCTACCGCAATAAGTATCACGGTTATTGCCAGTCTCCGGCCCTTTCCCAGATCTTGCCGCTCTTTTTTGCTGAGATCATTTTCGAACCAGCTTGAGAATCTAATCTTATATATGGCAAAGGCGGCCAATATCGCAAGAAGGGCTATGAGAAAAAGGCTTAACATAAATTACAGCGGAAGATCCTTGGCGTAAGCGCCGGCGCCGGTGAGAAGGAGAGACAGGGCGATGGCGAATACCAGCGCATAGAAGACAATGTCGCGGCGGAGGATATTGCCTTCGGTGTATTCGGTATAGAACTCGATGCCCGAGAGAACGACGAAGGCAAGCGCTGCGGTCTGCGTGTAAAGTCCGATAAGAAGCAGTGCGCCGCCGACGATCTCAAACAAGGCAAAGAGCGAGACGAAGAATTTGGCCGGGCGGATCTTGTAGGCATCAAAGGCTTTCACCCAATCAGCGCGCTCGCCTCGGAACTTGAGCGATCCGACGTCGATAAGGATAATACCGAGTACGACACGCAGGATAAAGGGCGCGTACCAGGAGTAGCTGAGCAGGGATGGGAATGTATTAAGCATCTGAAAATGATAGCATACCCGCATGAAGCAATGCATGCTCATCCTCGATAACGTTAGAAGCGTAGAAAACACCGCTTCCATCTTCCGCACCGCGGACGGCTTGGGGGTGAAGAAGATCTACCTCATCGGGACGACTCCGACTCCGCTTGACCGCTTCGGTAGGCCGCGAAGCGACTTCGCCAAGGTATCCTTGGGAGCGGAAACAACGGTCATGTGGGAATATACAAAAGAACTCATGTCCCTCCTCAAGACTTTAAAAAACGAAGGTTTCAATATTATTTCGCTCGAGCAGGATGCGCGCTCGAAGGATCTTAAGAGCTTCGTCGCGCCGGAGAAATTCGCGCTCGTTCTCGGCAACGAAGTGGACGGAGTATCGAAAGAGACGCTCGATCTGTCGAACCACATTCTCGAAATAGATATGAAGGGCAAGAAGGAATCCTTGAACGTTTCGGTTTCCGCCGGCATCGCGCTTTACGCGCTCCTTGCTTAGCGGTTTTCCTTATGCTCCTTCACCGAGCGGGCCACCATGGAGTTGTAGAACCAGCTCACTAAGCCGTACATAACGAGAGCCGTGACCACGAAGAGGGTGAAGGTCAGTTCGGCATTGTGGACGTATGTCTTGATGATGGTCACCGAGGCGAAGGTTCGCGCGAGGACGTAGAGGAGAGCGAGCCAGCCGATCGAGCCGAGAGCATTCGCTACCGCCGCGCGTTTGAGAGGGAAATGATGCGCACCGGCCACGATCTGAGCGGGAATGCCGAAGAGATAGACGAACTTCGAACCGAAGAGAATATACGCACCATAGCTGTCGAGGGCATCGCCGACGGCCTCGAGGCGTTCGGGTTTCTGCTTGAAGAGCGGCAGCTTCTCGAAGCGTTCAAGGCCGATCTTTTGTCCGAGCCAGTACCAGAAGAAATCCGGAATGATATCCGCGAGGAATCCGACGACAAGGATGTATCCGAGGGGCAACATGCCGCGCACGGCAAGAAACATTACCGGAATATCGGCAACTGAGCCGAAGAAGAGGAGGACGAGCGCGACGAATGCGAGCTTGAGCATCTTGTTAGTCTACTTATAAAGTTTCGGGTGTCTAGCTGAAAAGCGTCTGATGAACAGGACAGTAATGTGCAGAACGTCCGCCGACCGTAATCCTTTCTAATACTCCCGGGCAGCCAGGTTTCTTGCACTTTTTCTTATGCATCTGATAAGCGTTGTGATTGGCTTGGAATTGCCCCCGCTCGCCGAAGATGTTTCTGTAGTCCGAAGTCGAGTCGCCGCCGAAATCAATGCCCTTAAATAATGTTACCTTCGTAGCTTTGAATATCAGCTTCAGATTGGCTTCGGGGATCTTCCGGACGACGGAAAGGGGATGAACGTTGGCGCGCCAGAGGATTTCGTCCGAATAAATATTTCCAATACCCGAGATCACTGACTGATCCATGAGCGCCTGCTTTATTTTACCCTTCGGCTTCTTTAGAAGCCGCTCTTTGAAGAGAGGATAGGTGAACTTCGCATCCAATGGTTCCGGGCCGAGATTCTTAAGATGCAATGATTCTTCGAGCCTGCCCGTTTCGATGAAGGAGACCTTGGCGAACTTCCTCATGTCGGAGAAGGCGAGTTGGCCTTTGTCGAGTGAGAAGACGACATGGAGGAATTGATTGAACGGGTCGGTAAGCGGCCCCTTGTCCGCCGCCTTCCATGTATTACCTTTCTTCTCGTACGAATATTTCCCGTACATAAGATGGCCCGTCATCTTCATGTGGATGAGGATGGTCTCATTGTTTGAAAGCTTTATTAAAATATTCTTGGCGCGTCTCTCGGCCTTGACGATCTTCGCACCAATGATCTTCTTTTTGAATTGCTTGAAGTAAGCGGGGGACTTGATGCTCTGCGAGTGCATCTTGTGCGAGCTTTTATAATCCGTCCAGACATCGATGATCTTCCGGCCTTTAACGGTCTTATTCAATCCATCGACGGTGGTTTGTACTTCGGGGAGTTCGGGCATATAAAAAGCGTAACATTTACTGCTCGGAATATTACTTGACTTTCAGCTATTTCGTGTGATATAATTAATAAGGACAAATTGTGTAGGTCTACGGCATTCACCTTTTGCTTGGAGAGACATGGGACACCGCACATTGAAACGCGTGCCGCTCAACTTCCGATGGCCGATTGGCAAGCTGTGGAAGGGATATGTCAATCCATATCCCGGTCCACGCATCTGCGAAGTTTGCGACGGGGGCGGTTACAATGCCGCAACCAAAAAAATCGCAGACGAGTACTACGACCACGAAGGGTACGGTGTACGGTGGCGCTATATCCACGGGATCGCTCCCGATGGAACGCCAACCACGAGACCTCCCTGGAAGATCGTTGGAAAGTGCCTCTCTTGGGAGCACGACATCACTCAAGATGAAGTGGAAGCCCTTGTGGCCGAACACCGGCTCATGGAATTCACTCATACGTGGACTCAGGATCACGGATGGCAGCCGAAGGCGTGGGAAACGAAGGGCTTTTGGTGCCCGAAGTGTCACATTGCCGTGCCGCAACTCAGCACGGAACATCACTCGGGGTTCTGTAACGCTTGCGACCAAGACATGCTACTCCTTCCGGAGAACGATATTCGGCTGCATATCCCGTGGGCCGAGGAGGTTAACCGCTGGTCTCACCATGGCTTTGGTCATGATAGCTTCAACAGCCTGATTCTGATCAAGGCTCGCGCGAAGCGCCTCGGTGTCTTCGGGGAATGCAGTGCCTGCAACGGAAGCGGCGAGAGTAAACTGCCGCGCAAGATGAAGAAGCGCTATCGCAACTGGAAGGAATACGAGCCGCCCACCGGAGAAGGTTTCCAGCTGTGGGAGACGTGTTCCGAGGGCAGTCCCGAGAGCCCCGTCTTCGAAAGCGCGGAGGCGCTTGCCGAATGGTGCGAGAGCAATGCCAATCTTTGGTCGGAGAACGATACGTTGCCGCGCGAAAGATGGCTCCGCATGTTTACTGGCGAGGAAGATCTCGAAAATGGAAGTCTCGGGGTCGCCGAAAGAGGGACGGGTTACGTCGGCGCAATGGCGCTTGCACCTCGGTAAGACACATTTGCATTATCAAGTGCACAGGGATTCCTGTGCGCTTTTTTATAACCTCACGCTCAAGACCTTTTCCAATTCTTCATACGCGACTTGATAATCAGACCAAGGAATCTTTCTATTATTCGTGATCATGATGTAGGGATCGGTGCCCTTGCCCGTAATGAGCACGGCGTCGCCTGCGTTCGCCCGTGAGATGGCTTCATGGATGGCCGCGCGCCTGTCCATGATGACGGTCGGAGTGTGGATCTTGATGCCGTCGACCATTTCGTTAATGATCGCGTCGGGATCTTCGTCATACGGATCTTCGTTCGTCAGAATTATTTCTGAAGCGAAGGTGTCTGCGACGCGCGCCATCTCGGGCCTTTTCCATTTGTCCCTTCCGCCGCCGGTGTTCCCTAAGACCGCGATGATGCGCTGCGTCGAGAAGGTCTTATAAAGTTCGGTCAGAGATCCCGAAGTATGCGCGTAGTCGACGACGACGTCGAAGGTCTGCTTCGCGAAGAGCGGGTGCTCTTTAGTGAGCTTCACGAATTCGACGCGGCCTTTGATAAGAGAAAGCTTTTCGAGTCCTTCCTTTATAGCGAGCGGCGTGATGCCGAAGGCGTCCGCGCAGGTCGCTCCGGCGATGCAGTTATACATATTGAAGATGCCTCGAAGCGGGGAGTTGATCTCGGTGTTCTTCCAGGTGAATTGGATGCCGTCTGGCTTCACCACATGCGGTTCGCCGTCTGAGAGCGTATACGGGCGCTTCTCAAGAGCGTCGCAGGCGAGGAAGTGGATCGACTCCGGGTCGTCCGCGTTCGCGACGATGATGCTCCTATCCTTCACTCGTGTGCACAGGGTCTCCGTCAGGGCGAGTTTCGCTTTTCTGTAATTCTCGAACGAGCCGTGCGACTCGATGTGTTCGGGGGTGAGGTTCGTGAAGATGAGCGCGTCGAGATAGACGTACTTGTGGCGGTACTGCTTGGCCGCTTCGGATGAAAGTTCGAGAATGGCTATGTCGCAGCCGGCAGACAAGCCCTTCCTCAGCATGCTTTGAATGAAGAAGCGTCCGGGGATCGTCATCTTCCTTGAGTTCGGAATAGACGTCTCGTTTATTTTCCAGCGGATGGTGTTCAGAAGCACGGTCTTGTGCCCGGCGGCCTCGAAGATGGCGTTGACGATCTCGGTCGTCGAGGTCTTGCCCTTGGTGCCTGTGACGGCGATGACCGTAAGTTTCTTCGAAGGGAAGCGATAGATGAGTGCTCCAAGAAATGCGAGCGAGTAATGATACAAAGGATTGAGCGCATTGAAGAGGCGCCTCGGGATGAACTTTTTTATGAATTTCAGGAAGTCGTCCATGCAGTGTCGTTCTCTTAGTTTCTCTGATCCGAGAGTAGTTTCAGGGCATATTTCACGCGTTCGCCCGTGCCTTCGAGTTCCTTCGGAATCTTTTTCAGTACATCGCGCGCATCGCGCTCTTCGTAGCCGAGTGAGAGAAGGGCTTCCAAGACATCGCCCGCACCCTTCGGCGCGTGTTCGAGATCGGCTGCGGTCGTGACGAGCTTGTCCTTCAATTCCATGACGATCTTCTCGGCGTTCCTCTTGCCGATGCCCGAGACCTTGGTGAGGTACGACGTATCCTCTGTGGCCACGGCCTGGCGGAGCATTTCGGGCGTGGCCACATTCAATATGCCGAGGGCCGTCTTCGGACCTATCCCTGAGATGCATATAAGGAGCTCGAAGAGGGCGAGGGTATCCCTCTCGATGAAGCCATAAAGATCAAGAGCGTTTTCCCTCACGGCGAGGTAGGTCCAGAGGGAGATGGACTCATTAAGAGCGGCATCGAGGACGGTGTCGGTCGTCGAGAAGACCTTATATCCGACGCCTCCCACATCGACGATCATGAGGGTGAGATCCTTGTGGCGGACGGTGCCCTGAATTGCGCCTATCATGCCGGTATGATAGCATGCCTACATGCCAATAACCCGTTCAGCCAAGAAGGCTCTCCGTGCGTCAGACAGGAAGCGCGTCTTCAATCTTGCCCGCGCAGGCAAGGTCTCGAAGTCGGTCAAGACCCTGAAGAAGTTCGTTGCCGAAGGCAAGAAGAAGGAAGCTCTCGCCGAGCTTCGTAATGTCCAAAAGGCCCTCGACAAGGCAGTGAAGGGGAAGACCATTCTCAAGAACGCCGCTTCGAGAAAGAAATCACGCCTCTCGGCCATGGTGAAGAAGATCGAATCGAAATAAACGAAACCTCCCGGACTCCCGGGAGTTTTTGTAGAAGCGGGTCAAATATGATAGCTTGTAGGCGACGTCCTTATAGTTTAATGGATAGAACTCCAGATTGCGGATCTGGTAATCCAGGTTCGATTCCTGGTAAGGGCACCTAAAGAGTTATTGTGCCATCTCGAAAAAGCCTAGCGTTTGCTGGGTTTTTTCGCCTTAACTCTTGATGAAGAGCTCGGGTACCCCGGTGGATATCGAACCACCACGTGTTTCAGACGAAGATCTGCGAATTGATTGATGCGATGCCGATGACGTGGCCGCATACCAATCCTATGATTGCGCCCAAGTATCCTGAAGGCGGTCAATCATGCCGGAGGAGGATCGAAGTCTGAATCCTCGAGACTGACGATCCCTTTGCCTGGTATCCAGCTCCCATCTCTCAAGCATTCCTCGAGCGCTTCGATGAGAAGCTCTGCGCATTCCTGCCTTGCGAACTCGAGAGCTTCTGCCTCTTCAGATGTAAACAATGACTCATCCCGAGGCCCGTCTGATCTCAGCTTGCTTTCGTTTGGATAGGGCATCAGGAGACATTACCAAGAAATGCTATGATGTCGCTGTGAAAAAGAATAAGTACTTGGTTGGGATAAGGATTGAGGGAGCCCTTCAGGCATACGAAGAGACAGTTTTCGAGTTTCGTGATTCAAAAATCAGGCTTGAATTTGGCAACCAATCGCAGGGCCACTTCAAAGCCTACGTTTCAGTAGAAGCTGAACGTGCTGTGGTCGCGATGAACCGGACAAACGAGTTGATTGCCGAGTTTCTCGATATGATGTCTTTTGCCACCAGCTGTTCTCTTGCCGCTCTGGAGTTTTTTCTGATCCTCAAGGCAGAACCGGGATCGGTGGAACGAATGGTTCTCAGGCAGATCTCAGAAAATAAGACAGACGACATCTATATCAGGACAGATGTAGAAGTAGCGGCGATCACTCAGATGCTCAACGCTGCCGAATCCAACGCGGATTACGGTCTGTCTCTTCGTTGGCTGAGATTTGGCTATAGAGCACGGACCTTCGTGGAGCAATACACCTATTATTGGCTCGCCTTTGAGCGACTACTTGGCGAAACCCAGATTGAAAGAGAGTGCCCCCACTGCCAAAAAATGTTGCCGTCGTATCCCAGTGTGGATTGGAAGAAAGCTCAGGAGATCTTCTCTACCTACGACAGTAGCGTCGATAAGAAGTATTTTACAGAGAAGATCCTGAAGGCCAGACATAGAATATTCCATGGGGCAAAACTGGATGCCGAGTTCTACGGGCTGTTGGCTGAGATATCTCCGAAGGTTCAGAACGTGGTAGAAATGCTACTGAGTGAAAAACACAAACCGACGAGTCGTATTGGCCTCGACCGTCCCAACCAACCTAGCCGACCGAATAACAACATAGGTTTCTACAAATTTACCACTAAATCATCCTCTGATGATTTTGCGATGGACTATCCAACCGATGAGTGGCTCAGTGATTTCTTGTTATCGAATGAGGCCACAGACACAGCAACTGGTATAGAGCTTCTGTCTTTCGAGGAATACTCTGAGAAGTGGTAGTAGCGAAGGTGGGCCGCCTGTCGGCCCACCTTTTTCATACCCGGCATGATCTGCCCTCCTCTTAAGACCAAACCAATAAGAGACAATACCTACGCGGCCGCATCCACATCGGCCTCTCCAGGATCGTCCTTCATCTCGCGGTATAATGCGATGACCTCTTCGAAGTATTCGTATAGCTGGTTCGAGCTAATTCCACTGAGGGGCACCAACATAGGGATAAAGTAGTCCGCGTTTGCATCCTAGAAAAAGCTCTCAACAGAGAGCTTTTTCTAATTTTAGGATCGAACCTTTTGAAATGACAGGTGCGCTGTGATAGGGTAGCGCGAGAAGCCAGCCATCCCAGAGCAACGCATGCCCAGAACAAAAGATCCGAAGCATGAAGGAAGACTCAAGATTCTCAAGAGACTGCTGAACGCAGAATTAGCGAAGGCAAAGGAACAGGGAACCGTTTGGTCTAGCGAGAGTCTTGCGGAAGCACTCGGCAATGTGACGCCTCCTGCTATTGCGGCTTGGCGGCAAGGGCGCCGCGCACCAAAGCCGCCGACCATCCGCAAGCTCGGTGAGATCTTTTATCCCAACGACATTGCGGCTTGTGAGGAGTTCGTCACGGCAATGATGCAAGCACGCGAAGGCGAGGCATTGCCGACACAGCCGGAAACGGGTGCGAAAAGATTCCTTACCTATCGACCCGATAACAACGGCGACGCGATCGTGCAGTTCGCTGGGTTCGAACGGGTGCAGATCGAGGAAGTGAACGACACAGTGACGATTCGATTTCGTCGCCAGTAGTACCTGTTGGCAAACAATGGAGAGCATCTCAAACGAGGTGCTTTTTTCATACTTTATGAGCACCAATACAAAATAAAAAGCACCAGCGAACCGGTGCTTATCTGAGCCAGTGAGGAAGAAGCTCGTCCTCTTGCCGTTCCTTGTCGCGTGCGTTTTTCAGAATCTCTGCCGCTGCATCCGGCTTGCCCGGCGGATATTCGTACTTCACCCCGCAGCCTTGGCAGTAGAACGAGGTGACCGAAAGATGGTAGTGACTCTTCGAGCCTGGTCCTAGAGGTATGAGCTCCATGGGAGTTTGCGTAACAGATTCCAATCGTGCGACGACCATGTCGGCCTTGCACACCGCGCACGACACTTCCGTGTTGATCGTTTCCATTATTCCTCCGGTTCGGATCTTCACCAAGCCTACCCGCTTTATGAAAAAGAGCAACAGCTAGAACCCGAAGTACTCAAGGATCTTCTCGACCAAAGAGGGCGAGAGGAAGGCTTCCGGAATCTCCTTCACGAGCATCTCACGAACGTGTTCGCCATCCATCTGTCCGAGCGGAATAATAATCAAAGGTACGAAGGTCTTCTGAGAACGAAGAATGATCTTCGGATGAGAGTGTTCCTCATCGACCCAGAAGGAGTGAAGGGTCGCATACGGATAGAGCACGTGTCCGCGCAGCACGCCGCGCTCGTCTATGACGACGTGCACCGTCTCGGGCGGACGGTTGATATATAAGGAGAGGGAAAAGACCGAAAGCAGAAGAAGGACGCCGAAGATGATGTTGCCGAAGATGATCGAGGCGATAGCGCCCGACACGGCGACGATGCCGACGGCCCAATACCAGTCGGCGCTCCGTTCCTTGTGCTCGTACTCATGAGCGTCCCATTCGATGCGAAAGGTCTGTTTTGCCACATAGAAATTCTATCACACGTGTGCGGAGGAGGTGAGATTCGAACTCACGGTACCCTTTCGAGTACGACAGTTTTCAAGACTGTTGCCTTAAACCACTCGGCCACTCCTCCAGTAGGCTTATCAAACCATACGGAGAGCCGTTAATCAATCAATGTTTGCAAGCCCTATCCGTCTTCACTACAATTGGCAGACTATGAATACACCAGCTCAAGAGACATACGACGTGATAGTGATAGGCGGCGGGGCATCGGGCACCGCGCTTCTCTATACGCTCGCGAAATATACGGACATTAAACGCCTGGCCCTGGTCGAAAAGTACGCGGATGCAGGACTCGTCAACTCGAATGCCAAGAACAACAGCCAGACTCTGCACGTCGGCGACATCGAAACGCACTATTCGTATAAGAAGGCGGCGGAGGTGAAGCCTGCGAGCATGATGGTGGCGCGCTACACCGAGCGCTTGCCCGAAGAGGAGAAACAGAAAATCATCCGCAAGATGCAGAAGATGGCGCTTGCCGTGGGAGAGGAAGAGGTGAAGGCACTTAGAGACAGGCTGGTTCACTTGAAGGAAATATTTCCTACCATAGAAGGACTGGAAGGAAAGGATATAGCGAAGCTCGAGCCCGAAGTGATGAAGGGGAGAGATCCGAAGGAACCTGTCTTCGCGCTCTATAATCCGGAAGGCTATGCGGTGAACTTCGGCGAACTTTCTCGTTCGTTCATCCGCGCGACGAAGGAGCGGGCGTCCGAACGCGCGGACATCCTCTTCAATACCGAAGTCACAAGCATTACGAAAAACGGGGAAGGCTACCGCTTGGAAACTAACAACGGGATACTCGAAGCACGCGCGGTGGTCGTTGACACCGATGCCTACAGCCTCGGCTTCGCGAAGTCCCTAGGATACGGAAAGGAGTTCTCGCTCATTCCTATTGCCGGGACATTCTACTTTGGACCCGAAGTGCTCAGGGGCAAGGTCTATCGCGTTCAGGATCCGAAGATGCCGTTCTCTGCCGCGCATGGCGACCGAGATATCGATGCCGGAGGCAAGACGCGCTTCGGCCCGACCGCACGCTTCTTCCCGGTGCTCGAAGCGAGGAATTACGGATCCATCGGTGGCTACTTCCGTGCATCCGGCTTAGGGAAATGGAAGACGTGGAAGAGCTTCTATGACATCCTTCTCGAACCCGTACGCTTCAAGTATCTTTTAAAAAATGTCGCCTATGAATTCCCGTACTTCGGCAGGTTCCTTTTCTTGCCTGAAGTGAAGAAGATCATCCCGACCATGTCCGGATTCTCGCTCAGGCGCGCCAAGGGCTACGGCGGCATGCGCCTTCAGCGCGTCGATACCAACACGAAGGAGCTGCTTCTGGGAGAAGGGAAGATCATCGGGCACAACATCATCTTCAACATGACGCCGTCTCCGGGCGCCTCGGTCTGCCTCTTCAATGCGATGCGCGATGCGTGCGAGATAGAAAAGTTCTTCAAGAACGAATTCGTTTTCGACAAGAATAGGATGCAGCAGGATCTCGGCTGCGAGAATTTGGAAACAGGTACCGATGTTTCCTTGAAGGCGAATTATCCTGCGTAGAAACTTGCGATATATACATATAAAAACCCGTATATTTATACGGGTTTGTCGGAACACAATTTCTCGATGGATCTCAGGAGATTTCTTCGAGCCTGCTTTCCGTATCTTTCATGGAACGTGTCCGTCTGGTAGATACGAGAGCGGTCAAGGAACCCCTGAAGGATCTTCGTGCGTTCCCGGGCGAACACATCTTCGGATACCCAGGAGTATTCCTTGCGGATGTTCGCTTCGTACTCATCGAATTCTTCTTGAGACTTGCCGAGAATGGCCAAGTCGAGGTCGCTGATGAGCCGGCCGTCAGGAGTCTGAGGTGCTTCCGCATGCCGCGTATCGAGGATCAGCTTTGGGATGTTTTCGTTTACTTTCACGATACCATCCATGCAAAGCATTTCCTCGACTGCCATGTCGGCGCTTCGAACCTCGTTGTTCTTGCCGTGCGTATCGTAGACTGCGTCGTGGAACCAGATCGCAAGAGAGAGCGAAATGAAGTCGTTTGCCAGCACTCGCACCGTCTCGAGCTCATCGAGCATGTTCATGATGTGCTCGAGATCGTGATACGCGCGGTGTGGTTCTGAATATTGCGAGAGAAGTCTTACGAACACTCCGTCAGATCCTTTCGGATTCCCGAGCATCGACATAAGATCGGCCCAGTGCTCGCGAGCTCTCTGTAAGACGAGCTTCTCCCTGAGCTTCGCTGCGACTGCGCGCGGCGTCGAGCGCTCGACCTCCTTTATCCAGAGAGGATCGGCGCCGATGTGGCTCTTCACGAGACTCGAGCTGACGAACATCAGTTCCGGTCGGCACGGGATCCAGACGGTTTCGACGGTCGGGCAGATCCGGTGGTTCTCCTCGGCCAGGGCCTGTTCGAATTCGAGATCGCTCGCGGTTCGAATGCCCCTGATAATGGCTTGAGCACCGATATCTCGTGCAAGCTTCACCACATAACGTCCGGTGCAAACCTTGACGCGGACGTTCGTGAGATGCGACACGGCAAGGCGTGCCATCTCGGCGCGTTCCTCGGCCGAGAAGGTGTAGGTCTTGCCATTGGCCACGGCAACCACGACGACAAGCTCGTCATAAAGAGGGGCGACCCTCTCGATGATATTGATATGGCCGTTCGTGATGGGGTCGAGACTTGCGGCGTATACAGCCCGGCGTACGGACATGGGATCTCCTTAAAGGGTCAGGTTCTGCCGCCAATATATGCTTTCTTGACCAAGAGTCAAAGGTGTCGTCTACACCTCGATCACTTCCACTTTGTACTTTCTCGCGACGAAGAAGAGATAGACGATCTCCACAAGTCCGAAGAGATTCACAATAAGGATGGCGATGAACCACTTCTTCTGCCTGAGCTCGGCGGATTTCCAGAGCGCGACGCCCTTCCATGCGAAGGACCAGGCGACGAGAGTGAGAACGAAAATCGGATGAGCGGAAGCGAGAGTTTCCAAGGAGGTCGTATCGGTAAGCATTGTAAGTGTATTATAATGCCTTTATGGATTTCCACACGCGATTAATGGGCATCGACTTCGGGGAAAGACGGGTCGGCATCGCCTCCACAGACGAGTCAGGCGAGTTCGCCTTACCGCGGGCGGTCATTCCCAATACGGACGGTCTGCTCGAAGAAGTGGTCAAGCTCGCTCGGGAATGGCAGATCCAGAAGATCATCGTCGGGGAGTCGAAGAACCTCGACGGGCTCCATAATCCGATCCACTCGAAGGCCGCGGAGTTCGTCGAACTCTTGAAAGCGCACGACTTCGAGATAGAATTCCACCCCGAGGTCTACACTTCGATGGAAGCCAAGCTCCTGCAGGGGAAGAACGACATGACCGATGCGTCCGCCGCCGCGCTCATACTTAAAAGTTATATTGATACCAACAAGCACAGATAAACATGATCACCATCGACGAATTCAAAAAAGGGGAGATCACCATAGGTAAGATCCTCTCGGTAGAATTGATAGAGGGGAGCGAGAAACTTCTCAAGCTCTCGGTCGACTTCGCCGAAGAGCGCCCGCGCACGATCGTCTCGGGCATCAGGAACTTTTTCGCTGATCCAGAGGAGCTCGTCGGGGTGAAGTGCGCCTTCGCCACGAATCTCGAACCGCGACCTTTAATGGGATTCGTCTCTGAAGCTATGATCCTTGCCGCTTCGACGGACGACGGCAGGTTTTCAGTGCTTCGCGTATCCGACGACATTCCGGAAGGATCGAAGATAAAGTAGTCCTATATAAGGGCTGTGTAGCCTCGTTCAGAACTATTCCTTGTGGTGTATCTTGCCGCCTTCGGCCTCGAGCTTTGCCTCGAAGATGGTTGTGCCCGCAACTTCCACTGCCTTGATAGAAACTACGCGGATATTCTTGAGATAGTTGAGCGCGTCTACGGCCGTAGCTTTTGTGAACTTCTTTCTCACATCTGCATCCACGGATCTCGCGTCGTCCACTTCGATGTCTATCGCGTTAACAGAATGTGCCATAGAGAGGTACTTGATCGCTTCGATAATGGCTTCTTCTCGAGTTTTCCCTTGACCGGATGCGCTCAGGGTGTCGCCCGCGTTCTCGACCTCGGCATCGTTAAGTCGGTCTGTGATCTCGAAAGAAGAGGTCGATAGTGATTCGATCGTCTCGTCGAATTTGGTGCTAATGGTTTGGACGCCTCGTTTGATGAGCCTGTCCGATACCTGCACGCCCCGATCGCCGATTTCCATTTCATCCGGCAGGGATCCGGTCGTTTTCTTCTCAAGCCGATCGTTGTAATTCTCGATGTGGTTTGAAACCGCGATCCTCTGATCCTTTGGGAGGTGGAATGTGTATTCATCGAGTCCGCTCCTGATCTCGCGGAGCGGCAGGCTGCCCAGTTCTTGAACGACCTTTGATGTCTCTATATCGTGTCGTGCGTTCGGCGCAGTCTGAGCGGCTGCTTCCATGGAGCCGCCCATCAGCGCAACGAGAGAAAAGAGTTTGACATGTCCTCCGACCGAGTCAATGATGCGTTCGGCGGCAGGGAACTTGGCCTTCAGCTTCTCTACGAAGCTCTCGAGCTCGGCTTCTCTGGAAGCTGTCTCGAACGCGCTCTCGGGGAGATCCTCTTGTTCTGCTTCGTTCTGTAGTATTTCTTTCATGTATATAGTGTATCAGCCGCGGACGAAAAAGGTTGTGGTGCCTCCGGCAGGAATCGAACCTACATCAAGACCTTAGAAGAGTCCTGCTTTATCCATTAAGCTACGGAGGCGAGTGATGTCCCAGCAAGCGAAGCCTACAGGGGTGCTCTTAAACTAGCATATTTCCTCGTTATCAACACCCTCGAACGAATCCCTGCTTTTCGGCGTTATAATGACTGGGTCGAACTTAATAGTAAAAACGACAGATAGTAACATGGCAAAAACTTGGGCAATGGTGTTCGGCTGGATATTCGTTCTCGTCGGTCTTCTCGGCTTCATTTCGAATCCGATTGTCGGCGCGACCGGATACTTCCACGCTGACACGATGCACAATATCATCCACATTATTCTCGGTGCGATCCTTCTTTGGGCAGCCTATGGTATGCCTGCGAAGGCCGCAGCGGCAATGAAGTGGATCGGTATCATCTATCTCATCCTCGCCATCCTGGGCTTCGTACTCGTTTCGGGTACCGGTACCCTCCTTGGCATCGCTGAGATCAACGGTGCGGACAACTGGCTGCACCTCGTTCTCGGTATCGTCGTCCTCTGGGCAGGTCTCAAGGCCGGCAAGGGCGGTATGCAGACGATGTAGTTTTCGAAAGGAAATTATATTTGCAAAAACACCCGCAGGGGTGTTTTTGTTTGTGGGCGATACAGGACTTGAACCTGTGACCTTCGCTGTGTAAAAGCGCTGCTCTACCAACTGAGCTAATCGCCCGATGGAAGGATACTAGCATATAATGTATGCTCTTTCATGTTGAGGCTTGTCCTGTGCAGCCTCGGCGAAATAGGGCACGTGGCGGAACTGGTATACGCGCACGGTTCAGAACCGTGTGCCGAAAGGATTGAGGGTTCGACTCCCTCCGTGCCCACATTCTTATGAATGATCTAAGCCCATACATTATTTACGAAGACGAAGACATGCTGGTTTTAAACAAGCCTGCGGGTCTTGTCGTACACCCGGACGGCCGGACGAAAGAAGATTCGGTGTCGCAGTGGTTTCTTGAAAGGTATCCTGACGCAGGCAATGTCGGGGAAAAGATCGTGCAGAAGGACGGTTCCATTATCGAGCGGCCGGGGATCGTTCACAGGATCGACCGCGACACGTCCGGCGCGCTCCTCTTGGCGAAGACCAATCACGGATACGACGTCCTCAAGGAGCAATTTCAGGAACGTGTTATAGAGAAGAAATATCTCGCCTTCCTCTACGGCAAATTGAACGACGACCACGGCACCATCTCCTTCCCGATCTCGCGTTCGACATCGGACTTCCGGAAGTGGATCGCCCAGACGCGCATCCAGAATACCGAAGGGAGGGGAGAGCTCAGGGATGCCGTGACGTACTTCCAAGTGCTTGCCCGTCTGCCTGCGAGCGAAGGGAATCAGGGCGCGACCTTAGTCGAGGCGAAGCCCGTGACCGGCCGCACGCACCAGATCCGCGTCCATTTCAAGGCCCTGCAGCGTCCGGTCATCAAAGACCCTTTATATGCCATAGGCCAGCCGTCCTTACTCGGCTTCGAGCGTCTGGCCCTTCACTCACGCGAGATTACGTTTAAGGACATTCACGGCAAGTCTCATACAGTGAAGGCGGATTTTCCTGAGGACTTCCTCCACGCATTCAAAGAGATCGGCTACGAGCCGAAAAAGTAGCTCAGGATAAGGCTTCTTTACCTATATTGACTTTGTATCTCTTTGTGATATAATCCACTCTGGATTCCCAGGCTTGATCCGCAATTCTTCTCCACACTTCAAGGTAAGAGGGAACCATGGAATGCAATAAGGAAGCGAGGGTATCTACTGTGGAGACCGCGCTCCCGAAACTTAAGACGGGAGAACTCTTCTTTGCGGCAGATGCGGAAAATGAAGAGGTGGTCTGGATGATGCTTTCGCCAGGCGCTGTTACGCTTTCTGACTCGCTTCGTTTCCAGGTTGTTCAAGTGCGAGGCCCGGCAGTCGGACTGGTACAAGGCGCATCACGTCACGATGTGGTGAAAAAGATCACATCACCCGTTACGATTAACTAATCGTGACGGCGCTCTCATCTATGGCGCCGCGGAAACCCCGCGGCGCCTTTTCTTTACACAAATAAGCCCATATGTTACATTAGTGTCCACTTATGCAGAGAGTATTTTCACCGGTAGAAGCGGAGACAAGAGCCAAGCTCGACCTCAGGTCGGGCGACACGGTGCGCGTCTGGCAGAAGATCCAGGAGAAGGGCAAGACCCGCCTCCAGGCCTTCGAAGGGCTCGTTCTTGCCAGGAAGCACGGTTCAGAAGCCGGAGCCACCTTCACTGTCCGCCGCGTCGCCTCAGGCGTCGGCGTCGAGAAGACCTTCCCGCTTTACTCGCCGATGATCGACAAGATCGAGGTGACCAAGCGTTCGAAGGTCCGCCGCGCGAAGCTCTACCACATCCGCGACAAGGCAGCCAAGGACATCCGCCGCCAGATGAGAAACGTGAGAATGGCGAAGGAAGTCGCTCCCACCGAAAAGGCAGAAGAAGCCGCAACAGCCGAATAAAACCGCTCCTTGAAGGAACGGTTTTTTCTTGTTAGTGTACTCGTACGCTCGGGTGGCGAAATTGGTAGACGCACTACCTTGAGGTGGTAGCGCCGAGAGGCGTGCAGGTTCAACTCCTGTCCCGAGCACCAAAGATGAAAGGCTCCAGGCTCTCTGGAGCTTTTTATTTTTTCTCCCCAGGAAGAATAATTTCCGTAAAGACGAATTCGGGATCGAACATCCGCGTGATGAATTCCCGCACCTTGTCGTAGGTCACCGCTTCAGCCTTTTTGAGCATTTCTTTGAGCGGTATGATGCGGCCGCGCACCACGAACTCATCCGAGGATTCCTCGATGATGTTCCCTGACAGGCGCTCCTTCGAGCGCATCTGGTCGAGCGCAAGAGCATGGATGCCTTCAAAGCGCTTTTCCCAAACACCTTCTTTGATCTCGCGGATGACATTCCATACTTCCTTTTCCACCGTTTCGATTTTATCCCGTGATGTGTCGACCGAAATGCCGATGATCTCATAATCCCTATACGCGCTTATGCCGACGGATACGCCGTAGCAAAGTGACTGCTCGATCCTGAGCCGTTCATATAATGCATCCTTCAGGAATGTCTGGGCTTGCGAACCGACCATCTCCTCTTCGTCGATGGCGCGAGAGAGTGCGCGGCTTATGACGAAGCTCGCTTGCTCGCTCATATGGCCGATGTCTGCACCCTGTCTCTCGAAGCGGCTCTCAAGAGGCTTCTCTATGGTTCCGGGATGAAGAGTCGCCTTTTCTCCGGAAGGAATATCCGCGAGGGCTTTCGTCAGGAGTGCGAGATGCTCGTCCTCTACCGCACCGACGAGAAACACCGTCAGATTCTCCTTTATGTATGTTTCCTTATGGAAGCGGGAGAGGTCGTCCGTGTCTATTTTTTGTACGGTGTCGGGCCAGCCGAGAGGGGAAGCGATGCGCGAGCGCTCGTGTCCGTGGAACTGGTTCGTGGAAACTTCCTTGGCGTAGGCGAGGAACTTGGCGTTCTTGTATCTGCTCCAGGCTTCTTCCGTAATGACCTTTCGTTCGTGTTCGGCGTCTTCCGGACGCAGGTACGGATGGAAGACATAATCCTTCATGGCCTCGAGCACCTTCGGGAAGTGCTCCGGCAGGCACTTGCCGATATAGGCGCTCTGATAATGCCCGGTGAAGGCATTCTGGCTGTTGAGCATGTAGATGCGGCTGAATTCCTTAATAGCCTTCTTGTCCGGAAGGAGCGGGCTGCCATTCCCGACCATGTGCTCCAAGAAGTGCGCGAGCCCTTCCTTGCCGACGGGATCCGAGAATGCTCCGACCGAAAAGGTGAAATAGATATGAATGCAGGGAGCCCAGGGCAGATTCTTGTGGTAGACGTCGATGCCGGACGCCTCCGTTTTCGAGAATTCATAGGGGTCGAAGTCCTTGATATGCATGATGCTAGTATATGCGCCGGGCCGATTTTCTGCTATAAATGAGCGCGATGGTGGCTATGGTGTAGCGGTAGCACAACAGCTTGTGGAGCTGTTTGTCTGGGTTCAACTCCCAGTAGCCACCCAAAAAGAATGGAGGAAAAAATTATTGATTATATTAAGAATGAGTACAATCCAGAAGTAATTTTACTTGGCGGATCGAGAGCCAGAGGACGGGAAACTGAAAAGAGCGATTGGGATCTGTTTCTACTCGGTTCTAAGAAAGAAAATGGGGGATTTCTTGATTTTCAAGGTGCGCGTTTAGATGTCACGTTCAAGAAGTGGCCCGAAGAAAACAGGCCTTTAACTATTCCGTATGGGCCACTATGGCCAGTAAAAGTACTGTTAGATAATTCTGATGGAAAACTATTGCAAGTTTTGGCTAAAACCGAAGAAGACTTTGGTAAGGGGCCTTTAACTTTATATAGTGAGGCCGTGTCAGGAAGATTTGAAAGGCTGGATAGCTGGAGACGAAAGCTAGAAAAATACGGAGACAATCCAATGGTGGAATATTTCTACGCCGGATTCTTCTATGAAATTGCCATAAGGCTTTGGTTCGAGGTGCGCAATAGATGGCCTCTGACACCAGCCGAAGCATTCCCGCTTATTCAAAGTGAAGATAAGGGATTTTATGATCTACTAGCTTCTTTCATGACCTCAAACCCAAAAGAAAGAATAAAGTTTGCCGAAGTCATTCTGGGTAACTTAAATGTTCTTAGGAAATCTAAATGAAAAAAATCGGCAGAGGCTGGCAATATGTCGTGTATGATCTCGAGAACGGCAGAGTACGCAAGCAGAGATACTCGCCAGTTCTGCAGTATCTTAAGATAAGCAAAGATCTGCTCACAGAAACAAAATTCTTCCCGTTCTTCGAAGCCCGAAGCGAGCAGAGAAGAATGAGGCGCGATGAAGAGAACGCTGTCGCATATCTGAAAGATCTCAAGGACTTCGATTGGAAATTGCTCGGCAATCCGCATTTCATCTCCGACGGAGTCTATGAGCAGGATAAGGTTACGGATCTCAATGAGGCATTCAAGGGTGTCACTATCGAAGAGGGCAAAAAGATTTTCAATACATTTCTTGCGCTCACCTATGCCACATGGGAATACGGCTTCTCGGATAAAATTTTCAACTTCACTATCAATAATGGGCTTACGAAGAATGGGGAAGTGATACAGCTCGATTTCGGAGAGCTCGAATTCGATAAGGAAGAAATGCGAAGACATATACGAGAGAAGTGCTGGCTCGAGCGCTATTCGTATTGGAGCTTCCCGAAAGGCGAACTCAAGGACTACTATGTAACGATGATGAATCCGGAAGTTATGGAAAGGAAGCTCGACGAAGTCTGGGGGATTAAGTTATATAAGTTCTAAATTGACTATATATTTCTACACTGCTATTGTCCTCGGCAGAGGGCTCTTCGTTCGGGCTTAGGCCAATGAATGAGCTCAGACATTCTCAAACAGGAGGATACTTTGCAGACGCAATTCACCGATCATGCATCGGCTCGGGTGTGGAAACGTCTCCACATCAGCAGGCTGGAGGTTGCGAGGATTCTCGAGGATGACCAGTGTATTCTCTTGGGGAAGGATGGTGCGAGCAGTAAGATACACAAGCTATTCTTCAGCGCACTCGACGACGACTGGTTCGTTGCCGTGCAAGATGAGAGGAGCGGCGTTGTCGTCACCGTTCTGCCAAGCAATTACCACAATCGCTGGCACATCTCTCCGGAAGCGCTTCAACTCGCTCGCAAGCTCATTGAAAAGGATGGCGAGCATGTTCCGTCATTGACCATCGCGAACGCTGTCGGAGTCATGTCATTCTGGTTCACTGCTATTTTCGAGGATTCGAGAGGGATAAGGAGAACGGTGAATCTCGGTTCCATTCCACGCGAGGGTGAGACGACGATCCTCAGAGTCATGGCCGATACTGATGTCAGAGACTTGGTCAAAGACTGGTTAAGCCAAAAGATCGCTACAGGCGAACGTCCCGTGGAAGTTCTCGTCCGTCTTGGCAAAAAAGGCGTTCGCACCCCTGTCGATCTGCGCTCCCTCGGATGGTGAGTGCATTAAAAGGACCACTCATGGAGGCAGGATGCCCGAAGACAAGGTGCTGTTCTATGAAGGGGCGCACTACATGTACTCGAATTTCTCGGCCTTCGCCTTCTGGTGGAAGGGGATACTCTGGCCGACGTCCGAGCATGCGTATCAGGCAGAGAAGTTCAGTGACCCGTTGGTGAGGGAAATGATCAGGCTCGCGCTCTCGCCGTATGATGCGAAGAGGATGTCTCGCATGCATAGCGAGTTCGTACGTATCGACTGGCACGATGTGAAGCTCGCCGTCATGGAAGAGATCATTCGGGCGAAACTTGCCCAGCACCCGTACATTCTGAAGAAGCTTCTGGCGACGGGCGATCGAGAGATCGTCGAGGACTCTCCGCACGACGGATTCTGGGGCCGCGGCAGGGAACACGCAGGCAAGAATCACATGGGCCGCATCTGGATGAAGCTTCGCAGCGAAGCAAGTGAAGTGAGACCTTGAACAGGCATGGCCTGTTCTTTTTATAGAAATGTGGTAGTTTGCTGCCAGAGCGGTTTTTGTTTTTTCACTCGAAAAGGGAAAGGTGATCCATGCAATGTCCATGCATATGCGGCGGTCTGAACTGGCGGCAGGGAGGGGGAAGCTTTTCTCCCGATCTCGTCCAGCACTCCAACGAATGCAGCGTTTGTGGCCGACGTGCAGTCGAAATGAGTCATCGCGGCGGGCAGATCTTCATCGTCAACAGGAAGAAGGAAGAATTTTCTCAGGGAATAAACATCTGGATGGAAGAAGTGCTCCTGCCGACCTGGCGCAACCGCGAGACGGCGCTCAAGGCCGCTCGGCTGCCCATGGAAGATGAATCCTGGGATCAAGTGTGCGATGCATTGAGTTTGCCGAGACGCACCCGGTCCGATGGGGTACCTGAGGACAAGATGGAGGCCTGGAGGAAGGAGTGGGACAAGGTCGATCCTCATATGAGGAGCGATCTGCTCTACGTCACTCCGATCGGCTTCGAGGCTCCGGTCGTATATGCCCGGGTGCCGAGAGAACTTCTGGTCTACGCTCCGGTGCTCGACCGCAGTGGCGCGCTCGTGTGGCGGGTACTGACAAGCAAGGCAACGAAGGATCTTCCTTTGCCGCGCGACCCGGTACGCGTCCGGCACGACAGGCTCTTCACGAAGATCTTCGCCGAAGTGGAGAAGAAGCTCGGTATGAAGTTCGATCTCGAACGTATCGAGAACCAGTATTGCGGCAGCATTGCCGAGCCGTGGTACCGGATCATGTTCGGGGAGAACACGGTCGTCGTCGGCCCTCGCAAGCGCGTCGTTGCCGTGAAGGTCTCGGCTCCCGAGGCAATCCCGATCGACAGGATTCGGATTGCGGCGGAAGGAGCGTCATACTCTGCGGATGGCAGTTGGCAGAGCGAAGCGTCCGCAGCGAAGGAGGTCGAGGTGCATGCATACACGCCGGAGAAGGTCATCGAGCTTCTGACGATCATCGGAGAAGCGACGCTCGGCATTGAAGTCGGGTAAGGTCCAAGGCACGTACAGCGTGCCTTTTTATTTGATAGTGTTATACAATATCCCTATGCAAAACGAAGAACAAGACGAAGAAAAGGAAATCGAAAACATAGAAGAGAACGGCCTTCCGGCAACGCCGGAAGAACTCGATCCCCTGGAACCATCGACACCGGCAGGAGAGCCTTCCGGCGGAACGGAGACTTCGATTCCTGAAAATACCGACGGCTTGGCCAATGAGAATACCTTTTCTTCGGCACCGGCGACGACCGAGGATCAATAATTAATCTCATGGTCGCTTTGAACATAGAGCAGCATTTGGGCACGAAAGCATTCGTGCTTTTTGCTTTGGAGAAAATGAAATGGATTCTCGTGCTGATCGCCGTGACGCTCTTTCTTTCTATAGTAAGGGACGCGACGCAGTATCCCGTGCTTGCGAGCTTTGTTTCTTTTCTCGAACTCGCATCAATGCTCTCGTTCGTATTCGGATTCGTATGGGCGTGGCTTCTTTACCAGCGCTTCACCTTCACCTTCGAAGAGTTCGACATCAGAATGAGATCGGGGATCGTGATCAAGAAAGAAGTATCTATTCCCTACAGGCAGATCCAATCGGTCGATATCGTCCGAAGCGTGACGCACCAGATGCTCGGGCTCTCGAAGCTCGTCCTTCTGACGGCCGGGCACGAAGAGGCCGATGAAAAGCAGCTGACGGAAGTAGTGCTCGAGCCGATAGAAAGATCCGTGGCGGAGGATATCAGGGATATGCTCCAAGAAAAGATAGGAGTACAGATTGTGCGCCCTCAGTCGTCTCTATAAGAATGAAGACATACATGCTTTTGTTCTACGGACTTGAATTCAAGCCCGACTCCGTGACGAGCGAGGACTATGCCAAGTCCTGGCAGGATTGGATCGCGGCGCTCGAAGCGACAGGCAACGTTCTTTCTTCGCTGCCATTCGAATGGAGCGGGAAGAAAGTTACCGGCGCCTCGTCCGAGGATCTTGCGCTCGACGCGGCGGATGCCGGCGGTTACATGCTTGTGAAGGCCGAATCGATCGATGCTGCGACGGAGATCGCCAAGGGCGCTCCGCACATGGTTCTTGGCGGCACGACGATCGTCAGACCGTGCGTCGAAGGAACCAAATAACTATACGGCTTTCTTGTTGATGATCGTTCCCGCTTTCTCGAGCGTTTTGTCCGCTTTCTTTTCTTCCGCAAGCGTGGCGCGCAAGAGGCTCGCTACCTTGGTTTCCCCGAGCGTTCGCGCCCATTCGAGCGCACCCATGTATCCGGCCATTTCATAATGCTCGACGTATCGTGCCGCGGCGATGAGGTTCGCATCGAGTGTCTCCGTACCTTTCACGTTTTTCATGACCCATTTCGCATCCTTCACGAGTCCGCGGATGGCTTCCACTTTCAATTTCTTCGGCTTCTCATTCATAAGAGCGAAGGCGTCCTCGATGCGGCAGACGTGGTTCCTCGTCTCGTCCAAGTGATCGCGGAAGCCTTTCTTCAGCGACGGGTTCGACGCTGCTTCGGCCATATCCGGAAGGGCCTTCACGAGTTCGTGTTCGATATCGGAGAGAGCCTGGAGCTTTTGGATAAGCAGGTCTCTCAAGGTCGTTTCCGTATTCGGTGATGTTTTCATGCTGTATACGTTAGATATAGGGATAGAAGACGCATAGACCAAATAATAGTTACAAATGCTAGAATGCCGCCATGGAACCGCTTGCCAATAAAATACGGCCGAAATCTCTCGATACCTTCGTGGGACAGACGGATCTTGTGGGCATGGGGAAGCCTCTACGCGTCGCCATCGAGGAAAAGCATCTCTTCTCCTTCATCCTTTGGGGCCCGCCGGGGACAGGGAAGACCACGCTCGCGAGAATGTATGCCAAGGCCCTGTCTGCCGAGTATCACGAACTTTCGGCGGTTTCTGCCGGGAAGGACGACATACGGAAGATCATCGATGCCGGCGGGCTTTTCGGGCCGAAAATCCTTTTCCTCGACGAAATCCATCGTTTCAATAAGGCTCAGCAGGACTTTCTTTTGCCGTTCGTCGAGACGGGGCAATTAACGCTTATCGGCGCGACGACGGAGAATCCATCGTTCGAGGTGAACCCCGCCCTCCTCTCGCGCATGCGGGTGTTCGTCCTCAAGGAACTTTCGGAGAAAGATCTTGAAGAAATCATTTCCCGTACCGGGCTCGCCATTACGGACGCGGCGAAGAGGGAATTGGCGCGGATCGCGAACGGCGATGCCCGCTCGATGCTCTCTATTATCGATAGTACGCAAAGGCTCTATGGAGAGATCACGCGAGAGACCCTGGAGAAGGCAGCCATCGACCGGCGCTTGCGTTTCGATAAGAACGGAGAAGAGCATTACAACACCATCAGTGCTTTCATAAAGTCGATGCGCGCTTCGCAGCCGGATGCGGCGCTCCACTACCTTTCGCGGATGGTCGAGGCGGGGGAAGATCCAAAATTCATTGCGAGGCGCATGGTGATCTTCGCATCGGAAGATATCGGCATGAGAGATCCGCACGCACTTCTTGTGGCCAATGCCGTCTTCCGCGCTGTCGAGATCATCGGCATGCCCGAAGCGGGGATCAATCTTTCGCACGGCGTCGTGTATCTTTCGAACGCGCCGAAGTCGAAAGCCGCGTACTACGCGTACAACGAAGCGCTTGCAGACGTCAGGAAGGAAGGGAACCTACCGATTCCCTTGAAAATAAGAAACGCTCCGACGACCTTAATGAAGGATCTCGAATACGGCAAAGGATATGAGAAGTACGACACGAACGACCTCCTTCCAGAAAAATTGAAAGGCACAAAGTACTTCCGCCCCGAAGAATACGACGAAGGCGCTTGACGCCTCAGCTTCAAAGTAGTTATATAGATACGGGCATCCCAGATCTTTTTCGCAAGCTAGGCGATGCCTCCTACCTCTATGCACAGGTGTACAGATGCAACAGCGTCAGGGCGTGAGTTCGACCTCATCGTCCACCGTTCCGCGAATGACCGCGGAGCAGATCGACAGCCAGAACAGCGGCTCACCCGCAGCTCGCCTCGAGTGCCATCTCTTGTTCTTCCATGAATTGAATCATGGCAAGGGCAACGGACAGGTGCCGAGATTGGAAGCGGACAGGAAGCGCTACTTCGCCGAGGTGAGACGACTTCTCTCCAAAGAGTATCATCTCGACATGTACGACCTCGCACGCCTCGTTGCGCTCTACAACGAGAAGAACAACGGACCGTCGAAGGTCCGCCGCGAATTGCTCGATCGCACGACGCCCCAGCCAGCAGTCATGCTCTCGTAACTCGAAGCTCCGCACGTCGGAGCTTTTTATTTTCTTTTTCATCGAGATTTCGAAAGGACAGGTATGATAAGCTTATTCCATGAAATCGTTCATGAGCGTGGTACGCAATCTCCTTTTCATTCTCGTCGCGGTCTTTTCCGCAGGGACGCTTATTGTCATTGCGAACGGCATTTCGACGGGCACGGAACTCAGCCCTTTCAATATCGCAGTCGATACGGTCATGATGCATTTGCGGACGCCGTTCCTCACGAGTCTCATGCTTTTCTTCACGAATGCCGGATCGCCTCTGGTTCTCTCCGTCCTCGCCGTGTTTCTCGCGCTGCTTCTCTTCCTGAAGCGCGATACGTATGACGCGCTTCTGTATGTGGCATCGATGGGTGTTTCGATCGTCGCCTTCACCGTGTTGAAAAATACGTTCCACATCGCCCGTCCGGTCGGAAGCATCGTCGTTCTCTTGTCGTGGAGCTTCCCTTCGGGGCACGCCACGGTGGCCGCAGCCTTCTTCTTCGCGACCTCATACACCTTCTTTGGCAAGGTGGACAGCGCCTGGAAAAAGACGCTTCTCATCTGCGGTTCCATTCTCGGCGTGTGCCTCATCTCCTTCTCCCGCGTCTATCTCGGCGTGCACTTCGCGCTCGATGTGCTTGCGGGTATCGCGCTCGGCATCCTCTCTGTCAGCCTGACGGTGCTCGCCTTCAATCTGTTCCTCGAAGAGGAAAAGTGGAGACACAAGAAACTTTTTAGTAGGATAGGACGACTTAATCGGTAACCACACAAGTATGAAAGATTTTGTATCGAGCACGGACGGGAAGAGAATCATGAAGTTCGCGGTAGTGACCGTCGCTCTTCTCGCGGCCTTTCTCGCTCTCGAGGTGGCGACGCTTGCCAAGGGTCTCGACAATCCGGGCCCCGCGATGAACACGATCACTGTTTCCGGTTCGGGCGATGCCACATCGACGCCAGATATCGCCGCATTTAATTTCTCGGTATCCGCCGATGCCAAAGCGGTGATAGACGCGCAGACTACCGTGACGCAGAAGACGAATGACATTCTTGCGGGACTCAAAACTCTCGGTATCGAGGATAAGGATATTCAGACTTCAGACTACAACGTGTATCCGAAGTATACGTATCAGCCAAGCATCTGCCCCGCTAATTCTATTTGCCAGCCCGGCAAGCAGGTCGCCGACGGGTACACCGTATCCGAAACCATCTCCGTGAAGGTGCGAAAAACTGCCGATGCAGGCACCGCTCTCGCGCTTGCAGGGGAGAAAGGAGCCACGAATATCTCGAGCCTCTCGCTCGCGCTCGATGATCCGCAGGCGCCGATGAACGAAGCCCGTCTCAAGGCGATCGATAATGCAAAAGCGAAGGCGGACTCGCTCGCGGAGCGTCTCGGCGTGCGTCTCGGCAGAGTCGTATCGTTTGACGACGGTGCTGCTCAGGGCCCCCAGCCCATCTATGCCGCTTACGACAAGGTCGCGTCTCAGAGCGCCGGAGCTCCTCCCGTTGCAGTTGGTACCAACAAAGTTTCCGCGACGGTGAACGTCACCTACGAAATTCGTTAGTCCCAAAAGTTTTCTGTGGTTAGAAAGAGCCCTATACATGGGGCTCTTTTTGTCCTTGACAAATGACTATAAACTATGGTATAATACAAACAGTAGGTGACAGCCACCAATCGCTCCGAGGATACCATCATGTCACGCGAAGATAAGAACGAGGTCCGCTCGAGGATCAGCCTCATCGCCGAGAACTCGGCATCCGATCAGGAAGTCAAAGTCCGCGTCGAGATCGAGCTCGGGGTGAAGCTCCTCTACGTCGAGAGCCATTCTTCGCCGGATTCGTTTGGCATTCCGGGCGTCCGGATGCAGAACGGCGAGTTCCTCCATTATCTGGCCGAGGCCAGAGACGGCGACAAGTTCATCGAGACCTGATCGGCTTTCGCCCACGAAAACCCACGAGGTTCGTGGGTTTTTGTTTATTCGAGTCGGCAGCGCGTTTCCTTGACTTGCATAGGAAGTCTCTGGTACTATGGGCACGTTACGCCCCGGGGCGTTTTTTATTAAAAAATTATGTCAAAGATCGGAACCTACATCACCGAGACGAGAGGGGAACTCAAGCGTGTTACCTGGCCGACCAAAAGGCAGGCGCTTGCGTATACCGTCACTGTCATCCTCATTTCAGTATTCGTGGCGCTCTTCCTGGGCCTCTTCGATTACATCTTCACTTTGGGTCTTCAGAAGTTCGTGCTTCGCTAACAGCTCTTTAGCTTTCACTATGGCAAAACAGAAAATAGAAGAAGGACGCAATTGGTACGTCATCCACACCTACGCAGGCTATGAGAATGCCGTGCAGAGAAATTTGAAACAGCGCATCGAATCCCTGGGCATGGAAGATAGGATCTTCAACGTGGTCGTGCCGACCGAAAAGAAGATCAAGATCAAGGGAGGCAAGCGCATCGAGGAAGAAGAGAAGATCTACCCGGGCTACATTTTGGTCGACATGATCGTGACCGAC
Organism: Parcubacteria group bacterium; assembly: GCA_028286465.1. Lineage (GTDB taxonomy): Bacteria > Patescibacteriota > Minisyncoccia > Phycocordibacterales > Zambryskibacteraceae > JAIFWN01. The sequence goes on from JAQBRN010000029.1 coordinate 37,098, forward strand.
GACTCGTGGTACGTCGTTCGTAACACGCCGCGCGTGACGGGCTTCGTGGGATCGGGTGTTTATCCGGTACCTATCGGAGAGAAAGAGGTCGAGCATCTCTTCTCGCGCATGAATGCGGACAAGGTCATGCACACCATCAATCTCCTTCGCGATGATGCGGTGCTTATCATCGACGGTCCGTTCAAGGATCTCGAGGGCAAGGTCTCGGAGATCGACGAAGAGCGCGGCAAGGTCAAGGTCTTGGTCAACATGTTCGGCCGTGAGACTCCCGTCGAGCTCGATTTTCTCCAAGTGAAAAAAGCGTAAAGCGAATCTTGCGCCAGGCTCATTAATGTAGTATTCTAGCGCGACAACAAATATGGCAAAGAAAGTAGTCAAAGTATTGAAACTCCAGATCCCGGGCGGCAAGGCCGTTCCTGGCCAGGCCCTCGGTCCGGTCTTGGGAGGCGCCGGCATCCCTATCGGCGATTTCGTCAAGCGCTTTAATGACGAGACGAGAGAGCGCATCGGCGAAACCGTCCCGACCGTCGTTGAAGTCTACGACGACCGCACCTACGGCATGACCTACAAGGTCGAGCCGGCATCCGCTCTCATTTTGAAAGCGCTCAACAAGGAGAAGGGATCCGGCAAGCCGAATACCTCAAAGATCGGCACCATTACGAAGGCGCAAGTGAAGGCCATCGCCGAGAAGAAGATGCCGGATCTCAATGCCGGATCTCTCGAAGCCGCAGAGAAGATCATTGCCGGTACCGCGCGAAGCATGGGGGTGGACGTGAAGTAAGAAACTCAAAGTTTTATAAAAAAGTCCCGCAGCAATGCGGGACTTTTGCTTAGGGAAGCGTGGCAAGCTGCACTTCGTATTTCTGTGCAGTTTCGCCGACGATTTTCACTAATGACTCGATGCTCCACATCGGAGGTTTATGGAGACCGCTCTGGTTCGTCAGGCCGATGAAGGTGGAGTCGTAGACGACCCGACAGGGAATACCAAGTTTGAGTGTTTCCATACGGACCCGTTCCGCATCTTCGCTTCCGTCATGATACAGGCAGAGCAAAGGATTCCACTTGCCCCAAGAGTTGCTCTTTTCGTCGTGGCGCTTTAACCCAAGCTCTTCCGCGAGTATGCGTGCACTCTCCGGCGAGACGTTCCGAGCCTCGAAAAGTGCTTCTCCGCCATTCCCGTGATTGGCATGAAGACGCAGCACCTCGGTCTCGGCATCGTAGTGCATGAAGTAGTGTGACTTCTTCAAGAAGTTCTTGATGACTGCCGGGTAGAACACTACGCTTCCGAGGATTACCTTCGAGTTCTCAGTGCCCATATTTCGTCTCCAAAGGGAAAGGGTGCTATCTTCTTTGCATACTATACTTCTCGAAGATATTTTCAACTTTTGCTTTATTCCTAGAGATACGTAGAGTAGGAAGAGGCTCTTTTAGGAGGTGGCGCATGTCGCGATTTCGTACAGCTTTTCCAGCGGGAAAAGTGTTTCTACCGGTAGTGCATGTCGAGAGCAAGGAACAAGCGCTTCGTAATGCCAGTATCGCATTGGATAACGGAGCGGATGGGATCTTTCTTATCGGGCACAGCATGTCTGTCTCCGGTTTGAGGAGTGTCTATGAGCATGTGCGCGGCACTCTTCCCGAAGCCTGGATCGGACTCAACCAGCTCGGTTTGTCCGTTGAGGAATCCTTTCTTTTTCTGCCGGATGACGTTTCCGGCATTTGGGTCGATAACGGCCTTGTCGATCCCGATGTGCCGAACTCGATCGCTGCCGCTCGCATGTTCTGGAAGGTCCTCACAAGTGTCAGGGAAACTCCGTTCCAAACCCCGCTCTACTTCGGAGGGATCGCTTTCAAGGGGCAGAAGACAGTGAGCGATCCCGGCCTTGCAGCCAAGCTTGCCGCGCCGCTCATGGATATTGTCACGACAAGCGGACCGGGTACGGGACAGGCGGCAGATCCGGAAAAGATCGCGCTCATGCGCAAAGGCATCGAAGAAGGCATCCTCGGTCTCGCGAGCGGCCTCACGGCTGAGAATGTGTGGATGTATAAAGAAAACGTCGACGTCTTCTTGGTCGCCACGGGCATCAGTGACTCCTTCACCGAGCTTAACCCGAAGAAGACACGCGACTTCGGCCGCAACTGCCGCTAGGAAACTAGCGGCTTTTATATAGGCGTCTGCGGCCATGGCCTGCTTTCAGGTTCGTATATTTTCTGAATTCGCAGCCGATGCCCTCCCAATTTTCCGCAGAGAGTCGAAGCGGTTTTCTATCGACGGTAAGGACGGTATCAAATGGAATGCGTGCGAGCTTTTCTACGAGCAAAGTCGGATCAACAGTTCCATCGATTCGTCGCATGGTCGGCGCTGCACCGGGCCCGATAGGAAAGCGGGCGAAGAGGTCGAGGTGTTCGGGGAATTGATATGCCGTGTCGATGAGCATTTCCGTCCAAAGGAAATGAAGGTTGAATCCGAACAGAGGAAGGATTTTTTCAACGCCTTCATACACGGAGAGCTTCTGCCACGATTCGATCTCGCGCGATACTTCCTTCATGACGGCGGGCAGGTATTTCGTAATGAAAAGTTCCCGCGTCGGCGTCGCACTTCGCATGATGGTGCTTACGGGGAAGACATACGCATTACCGAATCTCGGGCGGGGAAGGACACAGAGTTTTTTATAAACGAGTTCATTTTCCTTTTCATCGAATGAAAGCAAGCCGGTAGCATGAATCGTCTCTGGCCGCGCGACCATGCGGCAGTAGAACATGTTCAAGAGCCAGAGCGGGAAATCGTTTCGGATCGGATTGAGAAGAGTATGGAATTCAATGGTCTGCTTATCGAACTCGCGGAAGATGTTGCAGAAGCGGAATTCGGAAAGGATCGGGTCGTTCGTATAGGGTGCGGATTCTCCCCGGGTTTTCTTTCTCCAGATCTCGATGCGCTCTTTGATGAATTCGGACATGTCCGTATAGAGGCCGATATCCGAGAAAAGATCGTTCGGATCCGTTGACTCGGAAGGCAAAGGAGTGTGTAACGGCCAGTGCCTGTAAAGGGCTTTGAGGTTCTGTGGAAGTTCCATGAATTTTTTATAGCATATCCTCGCTTTTTTCCTTGTCTGAATGTACCCTGTTTTGAGATATAAAGAGAGAGGTTCTTTGTGGAATATGGTCGGTTCATTGTACTCGAAGGCGGCGAAGGTGCCGGCAAGAGCAGCGCCATGAAGATGCTCGAAGCCTATCTGCCTAGAGAGAATACTGTCTTCACGCGTGAGCCGGGCGGAACTCCCTTGGCTCAGAAGATTCGGCAGATGCTCTTGCAGGAAGCTGTGGAAGGTGCACATACCAATGTGATTGAGGAACCGATCGAGATCAGCCCCCTAACTCACTTTGCCCTCTTCTGGGCCGCGCGCCGCGCTCACGTTGAAGAGATCATCGCCCCTGCTCTCAAAGCGGGGAGGAATGTGGTGTGTGATCGCTTCGATGCCTCGACATGGGCGTATCAGATCTGGGGACAGGAACAGCCCGAGCTTATTCCGCTGTTTCGGATGATGCGCGAGCATTTCGTCATCAGAGACGCGCGTCCGTATCTCTATGTGTATCTCGATGTCGAGCCGGAGGTCGGCATTGCGCGCACCAAGAGGCGCGGCATCGAGAACGAGTTCGATAAGAAAACGATCGAGTTCTATAAACGAGTACAAAGAGGATATCGGGAATTCCTCGGATCATACCCGTGCCGTTCGATCGATGCGAATCGGCCCGAGCCCGAGGTGAGCTTGGATGTTCTCGAAGTGGTGATGTCGGCTCTAGCCTAAGATAATTACTTAGGCTTTTTTATATCTCTATCGTTGTAGACCTTCGGCAGCATGCTTTCCGGTTTCCAGGTCTTTTTCATTTCCTTGATATCCGTAGAACTTTGATACTTTCCTGTTTTCGTATAGTCGCTCTCGATGATCGGTCCCGTTTCGAAGAAGATGATCTGGGCGATGCGCCTTCCGACGACGAGAGGAATCGAGTAGTGGGAGGAGTTGTTGGTAATTTCCATCGTCCAGCGGTTGGTGTAGCCGACGTCGCCCCAGCCGGCACACTTGCAGACCTCGATGAAGTTCCGCCCCATCGAAGAGCGCGCCTTCATCATGGTCGTGATGTGATGCTTGCCTCCGATGAATTCGTTGGTATGCGCAAGGATCGTTTCTCCCGGTTCGAGAAGAATAATTTTGTCATTCGGCTCGATGCCCACGTAGTCGAACTTGGTATCTTGGAAGACGTCCTTCGCCCTCTCGGCCTTCGTCGGGATCGTGCCCCAGACGTGGTCGGTGTGGTGCTTGTCGTAGATATTATAAATATTGTAGAGATGCTTCGGTCGCTGTTCCCTAAAATAGTATTCTCCGAGGGTGACATCGTAGCTTGAGGTTGCGAGATTCTCCCTCATGAAGGGTTCGATGACGATGTCGCCCTTTTTCATTTCCTCGAGAATCTTTCGGTCGGATAGTGCCATTTCGCCATTATATGCGCTTGGGGTATTATGGGGCAACTATGAAAGCGGTTATAGAGAAATTGGTCCGGGAAGCCCTCGGCATCATAAGCAAAGGTATGCAGAAGCCGGTCGAGGGCGAACGTCCTCATCGCGAGGAGATCGTCATCGAGCATCCGACGGATCTTTCGAACGGCGACTACACCACGAACGCTGCCTTGGCCACGGCGAGGCAGTTCAGAATGGCGCCTTTGGAAGTAGCGCATCTTTTGAAGGATTATATCGACCTTCATAAGCCCGATGCTGTCGAGCGCGTCGAGATCGCAGGGCCAGGGTTCATCAATTTCTATCTTCAGAAGGACTTTTTCAAAAAGAGCATCGGGGAGATCATCGAGAAGGACGGAGATTTCGGCAAGAGCGCGATCTTTGCCGGAGAGAAGGTGATCGTCGAGCATACGGATCCGAATCCGTTCAAGAAGCTGCATATCGGCCACTTGATGCCCATGACCATCGGCACGAGCATCGCGAATCTTTTCAGATGGAACGGCGCGGAAGTGAAGGAAGCGGTCTATCAGGGCGATGTCGGGCTTCATGTGGCGAAGGCCGTGTGGGCCATGCAGAAAGGGATCACCGAAGATCCCTATGTCTACGGCAACAAGACCTATGACGAGGACGCCGGTGCCAAGCAGGAGATCATCGAACTCAACAAAAAGATCTATGAGCGTACCGACGCCGAAATAAACAAGCTCTACGATGCCGGACGGAAGGCGAGCCTCGAATATTTCGAAACGATGTACAAGATTCTCGGCACCAAGTTCGATCTCTACTTCTTCGAATCGGATACGGCGAAGATCGGCGAGCGGGTGGTGAGGGATCACGTCGGAGAGATCTTCCAGAAGTCCGATGGCGCCATTGTCTTCCATGCGGAAGAGTATGATCCGTCGCTTCATACGCGCGTCTTCATCAACAGCGAAGGGCTTCCGACCTACGAAGCCAAGGAACTCGGGCTCGCCAAGGCGAAGTTTCAAAAGTATGCCTATACGAAGTCCGTTGTTGTGACGGGGAATGAGATCAGGGAGTACTTCCGCGTGCTTCTCGCAGCCATGAAGTTCATTTATCCGGATCTGCGCGACATGACGAAACACTTGCCGCACGGCATGCTCCGTCTTCCCTCGGGCAAAATGAGCTCGCGTACGGGAGATGTCATTTCCATTGAAGAGATCATGTCGGACATCAAGAAGGCCGTGGAAGAAAAGGGCAACACGGCGACGGACGAGATCGCGGTCGCCGCTTTGAAGTACATGATCTTGAAATCGTCCATCGGCGGGGATATCGTCTTCGACTTCGAGAAGTCCGTCTCGACCGAAGGCGATTCCGGCGTCTACCTGCAGTATGCATACGCGCGCACCAATTCGCTTCTTGAGAAGGCGGGGAAAAAGGGCGATGCACATGCCGAAAGAAGCGAGATGCATGAAGTGGAGAAACTTCTCTATAGGTTCCCTGACATAGTCGAGCGCGCCGGCAGGGAATACGCGCCGCACTACATTACGACGTATCTCACCGAGCTCGCGGCATCCTTCAATAATTTCTACGCGCATGAGCAGGTTATCGGCGACGGTCCGGAATCGGCATATCGCCTCGCCATCGCCGAAGCTTTCAAGATCGTTCTGAAGAATGGCCTCTCCATTCTCGGTATTCCGACGCAGGAGAGAATGTAATTGACTTGGCGCAGAATTAAGTTATAGTCACCTCAGAATCACAAGTGAGGGAGAACAATGGCCCAAAA
>JAQBRN010000024.1 GCA_028286465.1 Parcubacteria group bacterium
GACACAACGAAATCAGCGTGATATATCTTAGAGAGACCAACCCTGAATCCTATGCCCTCTTCTCACGCGCCAAAAGAGCTTGTGGCCGGTGCGCTGGCCATGCTCAAAGCGATAGGAGAAGGGGACAGCGCAAATGCTGAACTTCTCTCCTGGATCGAAATCGTTCATCGTCTCGGCCTCGCCGAGGCCTGCAAGGCTCGGCCCAAGCTCGCAAGCAAGTTCACCGATACCATGGTGACGGAAGCCATCAACGCGATATCAAACGATAATCGCCAGTGGCCGCGCCGTCCGGAGAAGCTCGAGGAAGTTGCTCGAATTATTTCGGGAAGATCGACGAAGGCACAAATTCGGCTCATCGCCTCGTCCAAACCGCCAGAAACCGCTTAATGAGGCGGTTTTTTTCATACCTAGAAACTCCTTGACTTCAAGATCTATATATGCTATTATACTAAGCAGAGATACGCATCCGCGGATCTCGCTCATTTCAACTCAATTGCCAGGAGGCAGCGATGAACGCAGTCGCAAGCGGGATCCGCATCACGAGCCACGCCGTCGGTATTGTTCAGATCGATGACAGCGCCTCGGACGGAAGCGTCCTCGTCGGTCGCATGGACTACGCCCGTAAGGGTCGTAAGTCGGTTCGCCACGTCATGGAAACGGGCGAACCCGGAGAGAGTGTCATGGACACCTTCCGTTCGAGCCTTCATGAGGCTGCGGCCGACCAGACGAAGTTCAATCACGAATTCGTCACGGACGAGCCGATCTTCTGCGAGTTCGGAATCGACGAAAAGAACGAAGGCGGCACGCACCTGAAGGTCTGGTTCGCCATTCGTCCGCAAGGGAAGCTCCGCGACTATGTGCTCCCGGACGGCGACGAAACGCTCGGCCCGATCACCATGGTCGAAGCAATCGAGCTCCTCAAGGAGACCGAAGGCAATACCGTCCGCGGACATGTCAGCGCGACGTATGCCGCGCTCAGTGCTCTCGCCGGAGATCGCAAGGTCTTCGATCGCTACCAGAAGCAGATCCTCAGCTGGACGCAGCCCGTCCTCACCGAGGAGCAACTCGCGGCGATCAACGTCTATCCCGGTAAGTGGTAATCAGCTCCGCAAGGAAAGCTTCGCGCTTTCCGGCGGGGCTTTTCTTTTTATATAATGTCTGGTAAAGTCTTCATATGGTTGTACGAATGAGACACACGAGGTCGCACACGAAGAACAGGCGATCTCATCACGCACTCGCAAAGCCCGCCCTTGGTAAGGACGCTGCCGGTAACGCATACATGCGCCACCGAATGAACCCGACCACGGGCAAGTACAAGGACAGACAGGTCTTGGACATGGGGGCAAAGGCCCTGAAGAGGGCCAAGAAGGTGAGTGCGAAGACAGCACGCTAGTCCGCAGGGCGGAGCGTTTTCAATAAATTTAAAAAATAGTTCTTTCGTTCTTTCATGGCACATAGGCATCTCTCTCGTTCCGTAGTTCTCCAAACGCTCTTCGAGTGGGATTTCGAACATACTCAGAAGGAAGACATCGAACCGATTTTCCAGAGAAATATCGACGAGTTCGCTCCGGGCTCGAACGACCGCCCCTTTATGGACGGACTTTTGCATACCGTCATCGACAAGCAGAAGGATCTCGATATCCTCATAGAAAAAGCCGCTCCCGACTGGCCTCTCGAGAAGATCTCCATCGTGGACAGGAATATTCTCCGCATCGGCCTCGCCGAACTTCTCTTCGCCGACAGAAGCGAAGTGCCGCCGAAAGTGGCCATCAACGAAGCCATCGAACTCGCGAAGTCCTTCGGAGGCGAGACTTCGGGCAAGTTCGTCAACGGCGTCCTGGGTGCCGTGTATAAGGAAATGGGCGAACCGGGCAAGGACGAGAAGCCCAAACCGAAGAAGAAGTACGGCGACGTACCCGACGATGAACTGCCGCTCATTCGTCTCGCCGGAGCCGTGGTCTACGCGCATCACGAAGGAGAGACCTACCTTGCGCTCGTGCATGATGTCTTCGGCCATTGGACGCTTACGAAGGGCAAGGTCGAAGGCAAGGAATCCGACGAAGAGTGCCTGGCCCGCGAGGCGCTCGAAGAGCTCGGCGTGCCGATCGAGATCAAGGAAAAGCTCGGACAGAATGCCTACAACACCTATCACCCCGAGCAGGGGAAGATCAGGAAGCAGGTGACGTATTTCTTGGCCGAGGCTCCCTTTCAGGAACTGACTCTTGAGAAGAAAGAGGAGAAGGGCGGGCTCGACGACGTCAGGTGGTTCCGTTTGGCGGACATCCTTGACCTTAATTTCTACGATGATATCCTGCCCATTGTGACGAAGGCTCTTACCATGCTCGCCGAAGGCGAGAAAACGGTGAAAGCTCGTTAACCCATTATGGATTTCTCCAAGTTCGAAGACAGCGCCGGAATACACTTTAACGATAAGGCGCTTTTGCGTCAGGCCTTCACGCATCGTTCGTACTTGAACGAGAATCGTGCTTCGGGGCTCGAGCATAACGAGCGTTTGGAATTCTTGGGCGATGCGGTGCTCGAACTCGTCATCACGGACTATTTGTATAAGCGCTTTACTGAAATGAATGAAGGCGAGCTGACGAGCCTCCGCTCCGCTCTCGTGAACTGGGATACATGCGCCACCGTGGCAACATCCCTCGGAGCGAACGATTTCCTTCTCCTGTCCAAAGGCGAGACGAAGGACACCGGACGCGCGCGTCAGTACATCCTGGCGAACACCCTGGAAGCCATCATCGGCGCTTTATACATGGATCAAGGGTTCGAAGTGGCAAGGGAATTCATCTCGAAGCATATTGCATCGCTCGCGGAGAATATTATAGAAAAAGGCACCTGGATCGATGCCAAGTCGTCTTTCCAGGCAGAAGCCCAGGAGCATGAGGGCATTACGCCGTCGTACAAGACCATCAAGGAATCGGGACCCGATCACGACAAGCATTTCGTCATAGGAGTCTATTTGAATACCGAAAAGATCGCCGAAGGCGCCGGACAATCGAAGCAGGATGCGGAACAGGTTGCCGCGCGAAATGCGCTTGAGAATAAGGGCTGGGATAAATAAGAAAGGAAAAGTGCCGCATGGTATAATTGCGGTAATTCATGTATTTAAAATCGATCGAACTCTCCGGATTCAAATCCTTCGCCAAAAAGAGCGAGCTTGTTTTTAATTCCCAAGTCACCTCGATCGTCGGGCCTAATGGAAGCGGGAAGTCGAATGTGGCCGAGGCCTTCCGTTTCGTTCTCGGCGAACAGTCGATCAAGAATCTCCGCGGCAAGAAGGGCGAGGATCTGATCTTCAATGGCGGCGGAGGAGAAGCTCGGGCGAATAGGGCAAGCGTTAAGGTGATCTTCGATAATACCTCGAAGATCTTCGGCATCGATTTCCCCGAAGTGACGGTCGAGCGCGTCGTGCATAGAGACGGGGTGAATGAGTATCTTATCAACGGCTCGGTCGTGCGTTTAAGAGATGTCTTGGAACTCCTGGCATCGGCGCATATCGGTGCATCGGGACACCACATCATTTCTCAGGGTGAGGCGGACAAGATTTTGAACGCATCAGTGAAAGATAGGAAGTCGATCATTGAGGACGCGCTTGGCCTGAAGATCTATCAGTACAAAAGGATCGAAAGCGAACGGAAGCTGAAGAAGACCTTCGAAAACATTGCTCAAGTCCAATCCTTGCGCCGCGAGATCGCTCCACATTTGAAATTCTTAAAGAAGCAGGTCGAGAAGGTCGAGAAAGCCGAAAGCCAGAAGCAGGAACTCATCGCTCTTGGCAAGGAATATTTTAAAAGAGAAGATCTTTACCTTTCTTTCTCGAAAAGCGCCTTAAAGGGAGAAAAGGATCCCTTGCATGCCGAGCTTGAGAAGCTGACAAGAGAACTCAAGGATGCGAAGGCGGTACTCGAGCGATCGGCTGAAGGCGAGAAGAAGAACTTCGCCGTGCTTGAACTCGAGTCAGAAATCGCTGGAGCCCGAGTACATAAGGACGCGCTCGTCAGGGAATCCGGCAAGGTCGAAGGATTGCTTGGTGCCGAGGATCGCATCATCAGGAAGGAAAAGGAGCTTGCAACGAGCGAAGAGCACAAGACCATCCGCCTGCGGGAGGTTGAGGAGCTCTTTCAGGAGATCTCCAGTCTCTCGCTCGTTGAGACAATCATGACGCGGATCAGGGAATTCATCAGGGAGCGCAAGCACTCGGCCGATTCTTCCGTCATTCTCGAAGCCGAGAAGCGCGCCGAAGAGCTCAAGGCAGAAAAGCAGAAAGTCGAGCAATCCATTGCCCAGGCGGAAGTCAAAGAAAAGACGCTTCAGGCGAAGTACGACAGTCTGAAGAAGGACATTGAAGCGGAAAAAGATTCCTCGAGGGATGCGGAGAAGGCGGTCTTTCGTATCATGTCCGAAGAACAGGGCATCATTTCGAAACTCGGCGTACTGAAGCTTCGTGAGGAAAGGATCATGCTCGAAGAAGCCGAGTGGAAGCGCGAGCTCGAGGAAGTCTCCCGGCTCGTCGGCGCGGAAGTGCTGCATTTCAAAACGCTCGCGCTCGACGAGCGGACGGTGCTTACCGAGACGCGCCCCGTACAGGAAGAAAGGAAGCGAGCCATAGAGAAATTGAAAATACGTCTGGAGGACGCCGGGGTATCCGGCGGGGAAGAAG
>JAQBRN010000027.1 GCA_028286465.1 Parcubacteria group bacterium
GATGATGATCGTCATGCCCTTCGGAGACTTCACCGGAGGAGTAGCGACGTTGTACTCGACGGTGAGGAGTGCAAGGAGGCGATCCATGCGGGTTTTAAGAAAGTTCTGATCCAAATACTTGGCACGGCCGGGGAGGAAGAGGTCGAGTTTCACTCTGTTGCCTTCAGCGAGCCACTCTGAGGCCTTCCTTGCCTTAAGGGAAAGGTCGTTCTCGCCCGTACCGAGCTTCACTTGGATGTTCTTCACTTCGACGGAGTGCGCCTTCTTCTTGGCATCCTTCTGCTTCTTGTTCTCCTCGTACATGTACTTGCCGACGTCTGTGATCTTGCAGACGGGGGGAACGGCATTCGGCGAGATCTCGATAAGGTCTAACCCGAGTTCATCGGCCTTCTTCAGAGCCTCTTCGAGGGTAATGACTCCGTAATTTTCTCCGGCAGGACCGATAACGCGAAGTTCGCGTGAGCGGATCTGATGATTAGTGCGAGGGGTGATAGCCAATTCGTTTCGTTTTATCTAGTATATCATAAGGTAGACGTAATTCATATGACTATTCTTGCCATCTTTACAGCGTTCCTCGGAGGCCTCGTATCCTTCCTTTCGCCGTGCGTGCTGCCGATCATTCCGGGGTTTCTGGCGTACCTCGCGGGTTCGGGCACCAAAGGTGAGGTGAAGAGGAAGGACGTCTTTATGTCGAGCGTCTATTTCGTCCTTGGGTTCGCACTTGTCTTCGCTTTGCTTGGAGTGATCCTGAATCAGGTCTTGGGATCGACGGCCTTCGCCATTCAGATCTGGCTTTCGAGGATCGGAGGGGTCATTATCATTTTCTTCGGCCTCTATTTGGTCGGACTTATCTCGCTGCCGTTTCTCGACAAGGAATACAAGTTCAAGACGAGTACGAAGTTCTCCTCGCGGCATCTGACCTCGTTCCTTTTCGGTCTTGCTTTCGCGGCCGGATGGACGCCATGCGTGGGTCCGGTGCTCGGCGTGATTATCGGGCTTGCCGTGTCGTCACCGGGGAGCGCGTTCCTGCTTTTCCTTTCGTATGCTGTCGGGCTCGGGATACCGTTTCTCCTGGTAGGGGCGTTCGCTGCCCAAGCAAGCACGTTCATCGCGAAGTATGAGAGGATAGCTTCATATATAAATAAGATCTTCGGCGTCATTCTCATCGTTCTTGGCATTCTTGTCTTTACCGGGACGCTTGCTTCCATCGCAAGTTTCGATTTCCTTAACAGATTTATCACACGTTAATGTCATATTCCCGCACCATCACGCTTGTTGTGGTTCTCGTCATGATCGCCGGCGCGATCGGCTATATCGAGTCTCATGTGGCCCGGCGCGGCGCCTCGAACATTCCCGCCGTTTCCGTCGTGCCCCGCATTTCGAGCACAGAGAAGGCGAAGACCCTCACGCTTGCAAGCGAGCTTGCCGGTCCGACCGGATTCATCAATACGCCGGACAATGCGCCGATAACCTTGGGAAGCTATGTCGGGAACAAGGTCGTCCTTCTCGATTTCTGGACATACTCGTGCATCAACTGCCAGAGGACATTGCCGTATCTTGAAGCTTGGTACGAGAAGTACAAGGACTATGGTCTCGTCATCGTCGGCGTGCATACGCCCGAATTCGATTTTGAAAAGGTCTACGACAATGTGGCTATGGCCGTGAAGAAATACGGATTGACCTATCCGGTCGTCCTCGATTCGAACTACGGCACCTGGAATGCATACAACAATCAATACTGGCCTGCGGAGTATCTCATCGACATCGACGGGTACATCGCGGCGCATGACGTCGGGGAAGGTGATTATGCCGGAAGGGAAGCCGAGATCCAGAAGGCGCTTCAGGAACGATCGGATGTCTTAGGCCTCGGCCTCACTATCCCGGGCGGGACGGTCGATCCCACGAATGCGGTGAAGGTCATTGATGCCGGAAGCCCCGAGACCTACTTCGGTTCGGCCAGGAATGAATTCCTTTCGAACGGCACGGCGGGGAAGGCCGGGGTACAAAGCTTTACCCTTCCGGCGACAAGCGACACGAACAAGCTCTACCTCGGCGGTTCGTGGGATATCGAGCCTGAATACGCGACGGCAAATGACGGCGATACGATCATGTATACCTATAATTCCAAGGTCATTTACTTCGTCGCCAGTTCTCCGCAGGGCTCGACTTTGACGCTTATCCAAGACGGGAAGACGGTAGGTACGGTCGATGTGAAGACCGCACAGCTCTACAAGCTCGTCGAGAATCCGACGAGCGGCGTGCACACGCTCGAGATCAAGGTGAAGGGAAGCGGTCTCGAGGCATTTACCTTTACCTTCGGATAGGTGCTAGAATTTGCCTATGGAATACAGACATCATCCGCCGACGCTTGAAGAATTGAAGCTTGCAAGGAAGCCCGTGAAGAATGTCCGGAAAGAACTTCGCGATTCGCTCTCTCCGCTCGAGCACTTCGCGGTCTTCATGACCCGGAAGGTGGGCTCGATGGGATTTTTCCTTACGCTTTTCACATGGACGGCCTTGTGGCTCGGATGGAATATCCTCTCGCCTGCGAAGTATCACTTCGACCCGGCTCCGGCCTTCGTCATTTGGCTCTTCACCTCAAATATCATTCAGCTTATCCTCCTTCCGCTCATTATGGTCGGACAAAACATCGAATCTCGCGCTGCGGATAAACGCGCCCAAGAAGATTTCGAAGTCAATCAGAAAGCCGAAAGGGAAGTAGGCGCTATTCTCGAACACTTGGAAAACCAGAACGAACTTCTGATGGAGCTTGTCCACAAGATCGATAGAAATTAGCTTTCCACATTAATATTGCTTTTCTGTTTTAATATTGCTTCGCAAAGAGCCTCGAGATGCGACCGAAGAATCTCGTGACGATATTCGTCTGGTACGAGCCTTTCTTGATCTCGACCGAGCGCGACTTGTCGAGTGCGAATTGCGTTTCGAGGTCCTGCGCAAGCCTCGTGTCTTCGACGGCCATTACCCCTTCGATATTGAGAGTCGAGGAACGGTTGTCGAGATTGGCGCTGCCTATAATGCTCCATGTTCCGTCTGCGGTCAGGATTTTCGAATGAAGGTGCGCCGGCTGGTATTCGTAGATACGGATCCCGGCATCGAGTAACTGATTGTAGAACGAGCGGCTGGCCGCCTGGACGATCCGCGAGTCGACATACGGTCCGGGCACGACGATCTCGACATCGACTCCGGAGCGGGCCTTCTCTTCGAGCGCTTTGAGCATGTTGTCGTCGGGCAGGAGATACGGCGTTTCCATATAAATATGATCCCGGGCGCCCGACGCCGAAAGCCAGAGAAGCTGTGACAGATTCTTTTCGAGATCGGGAGTCGGAGAGTGAAAGAGGGGGACGAAGCAGGAGCCCGTGCACGGAAGCGTTGCAGTCGTGGCCGGTGCACTCTCCGGATAAAAGGCCGCACCCGAGAGAATCTCGCCGTTGGTTTGGCGCCACAGGCTGTTGAACATGTCCTGGATGCTTTGAGCTCCGAGCCCGCCCATTTTGAACATCACGTCTCTCCATTCTTCGGGCTTCGTTCCATCGCCGAGCCAGCCGTCGTCGAAGGCCATTCCTCCGATATAGCCGACCTTGCCGTCGATGACCATGGCGCGGACGTGCGAGCGCTTGTTGCCTCGGAGGATCGTACGAAGATTCCAGAGCGAACGGAAGATCTCCACCTTCCCGCCGGCTTTCTTTAAAGCATTGATCCTATCTTCTGGATTTCCGATCGAGCCCTTGCCGTCCATCAGAATGCGCACTTCGACTCCGGCCCGAGCGCGTTCCGTCAGCGCATCAAGAATGTCACCGAGCATCTTCCCATCTTTCCAGATATAGTCGGTCACGGTGATCGATTGCCGTGCGCTCTTTATCTCGCCGAGGAAATCCGGCAGGAATTCGTCGCCATTATTCAAAACAGCGATTCCATCCGGGGGAAGAGGGAGCATCGGAGAACCCGCGACGCTTGCAACAGCCGTTCTGAATTTGGACGTTCCTATGGCGAGAGGTACGCTCGATCGTGTCTCGACGTTCACGTCGCTCCAGGAGGTGAAGTAGACAATGACAGTGAGGGTAATGGCCAAGACGCCTATGATAATGAGTGTGGTAATGAGCATAGGGTGGTCTTTGCTGTAGGCGCGGAGCTGTTTGAAATACTTCCTTTTCATACCCGTGGTCTTGTCTTACATAGGACGAAGCTCGAGAGTCTTCTTGTCCAAATAAAAAACCGCCCTGTGGAGAGCGGCTAGAACTGCACGGTCAAAGCGATCTTTTTGCATTCCGGGCAGTTCATGAGCGAAGTCTGGCCCGCAAGAACCGGCTTGTGTCCGAGGGGCCACTTGCTGGGTTCGGCGTCGGTGAATCCGCAGAGTACGCCGAGATGCGTCATGCCGTGGTAGAGGCCGTACTTCGAAAAGGCCTTTCGGTAGCTTTCGAAGAATTGGAATTCGAGATCATGGCAGGCGCCCATGCATGAATCGACGATGAGTCCGGCGCCCTCGATGTACTCGAGGCATTTTCGCGTGCTCCAGCCTTCCGGCGGGTCTTCGGCGACTGATCGTAGATTCGAATCCTGGTCGCCGATCTTCACCATCTTCACGCTTCGCGATTTATCGCGGATGCGTTCGGCCTGTTTCTTTTTCCTTTCGAATGTGGGCAGGCCTATGAAGCTCGGCGGATCGGTCAGGCCGTCGACGATGTTGCCAATTTCTTGCCCGAAACCATGTACGATGTCGGCAAGAGTTCTGCTCGTATCTTCGACCACGTCGTGGAGGTAACCAGCGCTCACTTCAATGGCGCTGCCGCCGGCATCGCGCACGAGCGTGGCTACTTCTATGGCATGGTTGATCTTCAGCTCGCGCGACTTGTTCAGCCGTCGCTGCCCATTGAGTGCCGTGGTCGCATAGGCGAGAGCCTTCGCGATCCGCTCCTCTTCTTCCATGGTGAACATCTTTCTCATGCCACTCTCCTCTGTGAACTGTACGAATATCTTTCGGTACAATGCTGGAATTAAGGTGGATTGTCAAATAAAAAACCGCACACAAATGCGGTTATGTACTTACACGATGCGTACAGGTGGAGCGAGCCGGGTGATTCCCCAGTACTCGAGCATCTTCGGTTCCTGAATCCCGAAGTCGCCATTTGGCATCCTACCGTGCAACTCCGCCCCATAGACCTGTTCCGGCAGGAGACGCAAGACGTCCATTGGGATCATGCCGCGTTCCCGATAGCGTACCTGCTTGCCGCCTCTCATGTTATCGGAAGCAAGGAAGAGCCAGTGGTCGACATCAACCGGCACGCCGAGGGTTGGAACTCCGCCGGTGTGGCAATCGATGCCGGGCAAGCGATAGTTTTCTGTGCAATTCGCCGGATACCAGAGCATGATCGGCTCAGCCTGGCTCATGAAGCGGCTATTGAAGCAGCAGAGAGCCACAGCGAAATCCGGATACGCGTTCTCGTAGAAGTCGAAGAGCGCCGGATTGAGCATCGGACGCTTCGCTTCCGGGACGCGGTTGAGAGCTGCGGGTATGTCGGATGCGGACTTCGCGAGGACGACGGTATACATGCCGACGTCAAAGACTTGAACGCTCCCCACACTCTTCGGCGCCGAGCGAAGCGCTCCGCGGTTGCGCGGCGTGTGAGCGTCCACCATGTCGTCGAGGATGTGCGGGAAGCGGCTCGTATCCACGAAGTTCTCCTGACCGATATCCTGCGTCGGGATGTGGAGCAGCATCGCATTCGGACCGGCGAAACTCACTGCTGTGTTCTGATACATGAGCACGTGGACCTGGCCGAGGCCGGGGACATTCGTGTCATTGAGGCAGATGCGCGTGCCTTTGAAGTCGGCTTTGGCCATCGAAACACACATGGGACGTCCTCCGAAAGGGAAGTAAGGAACAGCAACTGCCAGGATAATGACATTAAAAATAACTAGAGTCAAATAAAAACGCAGAGACTAGGTCTCTGCGTTCGGAAGGAAGGATTTCCATAAAAGGACCGTGGCGTTGTCCGGAAGAGGTTTCCTGGCTCGGCGTTTGAGGATCTTCTCCGCATCGAGAGTCTTCCGCTGTCGCCGAAGGCCTTTGATAAATCCTTCGGCATCCTCATCGCAGGAATCAATGACGCCGTCCGTGCACACCATGACCCATCGAGGATTCTTCACGGTCTGGATCTCCGGTTCTCTGGAAAGGATGGGACCCAAGGACCTGTCTCCGAGAGAACGGCTCATTTGCAGGCCACTGTTCCCGAAGAATATGTACCGTCCGTCGCGCTCGGCCCCTCGAGCTTCGGCTGCTTCGAGTTCGGCTTTGTTGCTCGAGATGTTGTGTATGGGGCCTCGGTGGATCCTTCCTTTGTTGTCGACGATCACGATCGGGGAATCGCCGAGTACCGCAAGCGTCACTTCGTCCTTGTCTTCGAGAATGCAGGCGATAGAAAGGGTTGAGCCTGCATTGCAGTGCTCGGTGCGTCGGTTGAGCTCTTCGACGATCAATCGGAGCATGTTCTCGGTGGTTCCTTCTTTCTGGGCGAATCGAGAGACGAGCTCGTCGATGTCTTCGCTGCAGACCTCGGCGACCTCCTTACCGCCATGGCCGTCCATCAGGGCAAGAATCCATCCTCGGCGCAGCTCTCCATCGAGCTTGATGAATACGGCTCGATCCTCTTGGGCATCTCGGCCGCCCTGCTCACTGGCCCGACTGACTGTCGACATGATCTCCTCACGGGTGGAATATGTGCTCTAGGAGTACATTACCCCTCAGGCAGTAAATAGCAACTGGCACGAAAATGAGTGTAAGGTACGTATAGGACAAGTAATAAAAAACCGCAGAGAATATGTATCTCTGCGGCTGTGTGTCTTACTGCACCAATTCAGGCCGGTCGGCGAAAAGGCCTTCCAAAACGCTCCCGAAGACGTCGAATCCGAAATCATCTTCGGGCGGATCGATGTCCGGCAGATTCGAGCCATTGATCGACTCGAGGAGACCATCCTGCTCTTCCTCCTTTACCTGTCCATTCTTGAGAGCGACCCCGAGCAATTCGATGCTTTTCTGCTTCGAAGCGCCGAGCCTGTAGACTCTCTTGCCGTCGGGGCCGAAGAGGCAGCCATCTCCGTCTTTCGCCGCGAAGGTGAAGGGGCCGAGGTAGGGCGGAGTCTCCGGAAGATCCGAAGCGCGCGCCTGCTCGACCAAGAGAGATTCTTCGTCGGTGCTGACGGTGCCTGCCTCGATGTCGGGTGCAAGGACTCGCTTGAGCTGAGAGATGTCGATGATCACGTCGGACACCTGCACGCCGTTCTTGTTGTAGAGATACCCGTGTGTGAGCTCTACAGGGCAGCCAAGGCAGCGTTCGAACTTCTCGGGCTTCTGCGCTCTCGCGAGATCTTTCTCGAGAGTTGCATTGAAAGCGGAGAACAGATCTTCCAGGGTGAGATCGGGGTTCTCTTCGGGAATGTCTGCCGACTCGATCTGAGGCAGAAGCGTCTCGCGATCGGCTTCGCTGAGTTGGCCGTTCGCGATCCAAGCCTCGAGAGCTGCGCGTGCCTCGATTTTCGATTGCCCGAGAATGCGGTGGTCACCGCTGGGCTTGAGGACCAAGATCGCGAGCTTGTGCTCGCCGACGAAAGTATCCGTGGCGAATTGGTATTCGCCGAGATGCTCGTACTTCTCGGGCAGGCCGCTCACCTTGATGTCCGCGCGGATCATGCTGATGACCTCGTCCGAAACGATCTCTCGTTCCGTCAAGGCGTCAACGATCGCATTCGCTTCGCACTGGGTTTCGATTTCTGCGGCACCGAGCGGAATTCCGTCCGAAGAGATGAAGAGTCCCACCGGGGGAGTGTCTCCGTTCAGTTGGAAGGAGATCCGTCCGAGCTTGCTGCGGAAGATGTTCTGTGCTGGGCGTCGCATGCTTTCTCCATGAGGAGGTGAAGGGTACTGCGGGAATAAATAACAATCCGTCAGTACTATACTTGTTGTTTATGCGTATGTCAATATACGAAGATAAAATAAAAACCCGTCACCGAACTGTGCGGAAGATATCCGTAGTTCGGGGCGGGTTTAGCTCTTTGCTGATACGGGCGACTTCTGATTGGCAACGATCTGGATTGCCTGCTCGGGAGTAAAGCCCGCCTCGATGAGAGCGTCATAGGACTTCTTCGAGAACTGGGCACCCAGTTTGAAGATCTGATCTTTCTTGAGCATGGTTTCAAGCAACTCGGTCAGCTGCTCCACTATTTCGTCGAACATTGATGGCTCGCTTGCGAGGGGAAAGGAACGACTCTCAGAGTAATAGCATTAAGGCATTAATAATGTCAAATATTACTGGAGTGAATGGTTTGGTCACGAATAATTTTCCACTCGCACGCAAAAAGCGCCCGAAGGCGCTCTCTGTTTGTGCGAGTGGACATGGCGGGGGAAACGTTGAACTGGCTAAAAGACTATCTTTCTGGCTTCTGGCGTTTTTATCAGCATAGCGAGAATCTTCAAAAAGCCCTTAATATATAAGGATAAGGGGTGTTATAGGGGAGCACTGAGCCCGTATTTAACCCTTCCTACGTAGATAATGGCATGAGCTTGCTCATGCCCCTTTTCTTTTGCTTCTTTTCTTTTAAAACATAAGCTATACATACCCTTACCATCTTTGGTGTTTCTGACCTTAGTATCCGGATAAGCCTAAGTAGCGATATCGCGGTTATGGTGCAAACTTTCGCAAATGTAAACCTCTTGCCAACCAGTCCTTGTGAAGGGCTAATTTGAAGTAGATAATGGGCATAATGTTAAATCGTATTAAGGGCTGGAATATTCCCAATAGAGTCAGAGCTTTACATCAGAGGCTGAAGGCATGGCTCGTTAAAACTTATAAACAGATAAGGTATCGATATAAACTCAGCTTCTGGGCGTGCAAAAAATTCCTAAGGCTCGGTCTGGTGATTCTTGGCAGATATATGGGGCTCGTCAGAAGAGTTCTGGTAGTGCTTGTAGCGTTGGGAGTCGGGGTGTTGGTAAATTATTTCGGAGGAGAGCATTTCACGGCTGATATTCTTAGTAATTTCTTGATTTCTGCCGGAGCGATGATTGGTGGAGTGATTGCGATAGTGTTCACTATGTCCATCTTTTTGCTTCAAAGTGCAGCTGATTTGTACTCCTCGCAATTCTTCGAGGTTTATGTGCATGATTGGAAGGAAAAGATAGTATATTTTTTGGTCATTGTAATCACACTAGTCTTCTTTGGAGGGGGTTTATATATTGGCAGCTTAGGTGATATATCTTCTGGTATCAGCTCAAAATTTGTGCTCCTCTCCTTGCTTCTTATAGGTAGCACATTCGCGCTCATTGATTGGCAGTATAAGACTGTCCGCCAGAAAACAAATCCTGCCGAGGCCATTGCTTTCTTAGAAAGAGAGGCTACCCAGTTCCTTAAGAAACTACACTTGGATGCGCAGGCTATGGCGGGAATTATCAATGCCAGAGATGAATCGATGACACTCGAGGCCGCCTTAGCCACAACATATAACTATTTACTTCAGCCTTTTATAAAAAACTTAGATAAGCAGTTAGAAAACCTAGTAGCCATATCATTAAAGCTAGCTGATAGGCAGGAGGTGGACACGGCAAGAAGGGGATTCACTGCGGTACACAACATTTTGATAAATTTCCTTGATGTTAGAAAAACTTCATCATTGGCCATTCCTTCAGCAACGGTTTTTCTTGCCATTGAGAGCGATAGCCAAAGTTTCCTTGCCAAGAGCTTTGAACGCTTGAACAAGGCGGGAGAAAAGTTCATCCAAGAAAAGAAAGACGAAAGTGCGACATATATTCTTGATATATATAATTCTTTGGCGACAAAAGCCAAGGATATATCTTTTATCGGGCACACAAATGAGAACCCAATACTCGACCATATTATCGGCTATCTAAATTTCCTAGTAGAGATAGGTGAGCGTGCTGGAAATGTTGAGGTTGTGTATAGAGGAGCTTCTGTTTTAGGAAAGATAGCTATTATTGCTGTGAATAGTGGCTTACAGAGTACTTTATTTGGTTTACAGGAAAAGATACTGAAAATTGCCAACTTCGGTATCTTACAAAAACAGCTAGTGATTACGGATGAATGCGTTACATCTTTTCTTAACATTACAACAGCCACTTTTGGCAATGAAAGGATTATCAGGAAGCACGCCTTCGATGATTCCATAAAGAATATAGGTAAGATTTCAGCATCAATATCTCAACTGATAAGCACTCATTATTTGCCGGATGATTTCAGTAGACGGATTAGTATGAGTAAGGGCTATGACGAGTTTCCTAATCGATTAGCTGCTATTTTCAATCATTACCCGAAGGTTCAAGGTGAAAGAGAAAAAGCCCGTTATCGTAAAGACATCGTCAGCTTATTTGAGGAGATAGGAATGTCGCTGAGAAAACTTTCTGAGGACATTAAAACTTGTGACAGTACGCTTAATGATAGTGTGGGTAGGCTTATCTTTTACATTAATAATCTCATAATTGAGCTACTGAGCGTTGATGATTTTAAGGGAGAGAAAGCTGAATTGCTGAGGCGACTTCACTGGAATATACATTTACCGTCATGGTTTGCTCATAACGCAGAAAGTTTTGATGGAGGTTCCAATGCTTTTAATACTCTAACTGACTCAGTTGCTAAAACGGGAATCTTGGCGGCGGTGGAGCTTAAAGATAAAAAATTGGTCGAAGATTCCATTAGTTCAATTTGGTCTATAACAAAGCATGCCCTCGAGAAAACGAAAGATGGATATGGATATGATGAGCCAAGAGTGCTTGAGAAAGCGTGCTATCTAGGAATCATTGCTTTAAAAAATGGCTGGAATGATGTGGTTGAAATGCTTGGCATGCTCATATATGAATTTGAATATAAATTCTTCGAGAAATATTTAACAAACTTGCCTACAGGTATTGACCCACATAATCATCGGGTGATTGGGCTTCCGCAAGACAATCAGCTTTTTGTTGAATTATTGAGATGGAGAAATGATTTCGAGACGGAGCGTTTTAATAGAACATTAGGAATAAGAGATGATGCGGAGGCGATGATGTATTCCGTAGTCGATGAAATAGACATTGATAGATTTATGTATGAAATCTGGGGTTCGTTTCCTGCTGATAGTAAAATCGAAGAAGAGATAGAACTTAAGCGTAAGACAAGTGCCGTTAAAAGATTTGTAGCAGTTCTGACCAAACGACCTAAATAATAATTCATTTTTATGAACCCATTTAAGACAACATCAAGGATAGTAAAACTTAGCATACTAGGCGTAATTATGGTTATTGGAGTTATCGTTGCGCTAGGAATCAATAGTGGTGATTCATACAAGGGAGGATACGCTCCAGACGGAACATACTGTGACTACGGATATAGTCCTGATTTAAAGGCCTGTTGCGGAGATGATGATTATTCCTGTGAGGAGAGGGATTTGAAATTGGCTGGTTCGTGTTTGGACAAAGGAGCGACTGCACAATGTAATGATGGCACTTGTAGCTACGCCAATAATCATGAGGGAGCTTGTTCTAGACATAGGGGCGTGGATTCTTTCTATAGATAGTTTCTCATTGCGAAAGTTTCGCCCCCTAGAGCTATATATCTAGAAGATACTCTCAATAGACTTCAATAGATGACAATAGATTCCCAATAGAATCCCTATAAGCTTCTATTGAAAGTGTGAAGCAACAGAATGGTAAATACACGCTCAACAGAGAGCTTTAGGGAGAGGGCGGGCGTACAGAAGTACCCGAGCATACCCCCTCCCTTTATATTAATCTTTAAGTTTCGTGGGAGCTGTTGATTTCGAGGCTGTTTTGAAGTTCGCAGGCCGAACTATGGTGAGGAGTACAAAGGCTCCTACAACCCCTCCTAACGCGCCCAGAAGCCCATCCTGTGTGTATCCATAGGCGCCTGCGCCAACTATTAATGCAAGCAGAAGTGTGTAGCCGAGCGCTTCGCCAAAGGAAAGACCCGCACTTCTTCCACCATCAATAAAAGCTCCTATTAATACAAGGACAACTGAACCCGTTAACCCGATTACCGCTCCATAAGAACCGCTTATGAAGAACCCAACACCTGTTGCTATAAAGATTGCCCAGAGATATTTCATGTGAATTTTTTTAACGCAAAAAGCCCGCCACTAGGTGACCCGAAGGCCTACACCGGTTTCCCGATGCAACGTCGTAAACGACCCTAATGACGGGGTTTCTGTTTACGACGCTTTGTTGCCATGCCAGTCCTTGCGGGCTGGTTTAGGCTCTTTCAATTTACCACATATCTACAGCACCAAGAAGAGGGGGTTGTAGGAACATTACACTCGTGTATACTTTATATATGGTCGCTAAGAAGCAGAAACTAATGAAGGCAAAGAGCGATGAGTTTTATTACACATCGCCTGTCGAGTCTGTCCCTCCTAAAAGGTCTCCTATTAAATTCCAGCTCGCACGCTTAGAGATGGACAGCGATTTCTTCAAGAAGTATTTCTCTCCAGAACATGAGGGCTTCAAGAGCATGAGGTTACTACTTAACAGGCGCGAATATACAGCAGGGGAAACGGGCATCAGCTCTCGGATTCTGAGTCACTGGGCAGACAAGAGGATTCTTCCTGAGGGCTCGATGTTTTCCGGAGATAAGGTGGATTGGAAGAAGTTTTCTACTATCGAGATGGTGTGGTTAAGAGCAGTAGAGAAGATGAGGGAGTTCGGACTATCGCTCGAGAAGATAGCGAAAGTGCGGACATGGGTTATGCAGTGGCACAAAGAGAGCGAGAGCTATCCTTGGTTCGAGTACTTTGTTATCAAGTCGCAATACACGGCTGAGGATTTCAGTATTGTCATTCTGGCTGATGGTACAGCTGAGGTGGCTAGCTCATACGACCTTGAAGTAGATAAGTTTATGGAGGAGATGAGCAGGCATGTCCTTCTGATTTCACTGAAGAGCATCATGAAGGAAATAAGGTTTGGAAGCTCAGTGCCCCCTCAGGCTCTTCGGAGTCTTTCGCAGGGAGAAATTAATCTTGTGAAAGAAGCTCGAACGAGAGTGAACAAAGAAGTAAAGGCCACCGTGAGAGATGGTGAGATTCGAGAGATAGAAACAGTTCAGAACTACCCTGAGAGCCCTGATGTAAGCGAGATTACAAAGGAACTTCAGGAGTCAGGTGCATACGCAGAGGTCATTCAATACTTAGGAGACGGCGGAGTCCGTGGGGCGAGGGTAAGGCAAAGGAGGAGACAAAGATAGTTGTTTTGGCCATCAGCAACACCAGCTGGCGCCTTTACAAAAATCGATTAAGTCATCATGCATATGCACAGGCACTCAATCACAAGCGAAATAATGAATGGTTCCTATAATCTCGGTCAAAGAATACCGCAAGGTTCTCAACGACACCGAAACTCCAGAGGAGAAGGTTCTGGAGCGTCTCTTGTTTCTCGAATCTTTGTGTCGCAACGTAACAAGAACTGAACTACAAAATTATGCTAAAGAGAAATCTAAAGGAAATAAGCATCACCTCGTATGACGGTAGAGAGGGAATTGTTTATGCGCGAGTATCTAGCAAAAGCCAAGAAACTGATGGTTCAGGACTTCAGAGTCAAGAGGGTAGATGTCTTGATAAGCTACGTTCGTTAGGCGTGCCTTACACTAGAAGTTTCCTCGACAGCTTCACTGGTGGAGGAGACTTTATGAATCGTCCTGCCATGAAGGCTTTGCTTGAGTATATCGATGCTCACCCCAACAAGAGATATGTAGTGGTATTCGATGACTTGAAACGCTTCGCCCGCGATGTACAGTTCCATCTTGCACTTAGGTCAACTCTCAGAGCAAGGAATGTGCTGGTCGAGTGTCTCAATTATAAATTCGATGACAGTCCTCATGGAAAATACGTGGAAGTAATACTAGCCGGTCATGCAGAGCTCGAGAGGGATGAAAATAGACGTCAGGTGATGCAAAAAATGAGCGCTCGCTTAAAAGCAGGATACTGGCCTTTTGGTAGCAAGAAGGGGTATGAAATTAAAAAGGTTGCTGGTCATGGGAAACTCGCAGTTCCAAAAGAGCCAGAAGCTACTCTGCTGAAGACTGCCCTGGAAGGTTTCGCTTCGGGCAAGTTTCTCAGAAAGATAGACGCTTGTGAATATCTCGTGATGGAAGGTTTCTGGAAGAAACAGCACCCTTCTAAATACATTGATAGGTTTGCGACCATGTTAGAAGACCCTTTCTATGCTGGTTATATTGAGTATCTACACGAAGAATGGGATGTTGATAGATGTAAGGGTCAACATGAACCGATTATTTCCATGGAAACCTTTGAGCTTAATCAGAAGCGTCTTGGTAAGAATGGAGTAACAAAGACTGTACGGGCTGATGCGTCCGAAGATTTCTCTCTCAGAGGCCTGTTAATTTGTGCTCATTGTGGCAAGCATCTTACTGCGGCTTGGCATAAGGGTGGGAAGTATCCGTATTACTTCTGCCAGAATGGCTACTGTACTCATAAGAGAGAATACATACAGCGCGACCTGGTTGAAGAGAGTTTTAGAAAGCTGCTCGGTGCTCAAAAGATGAAACCTGAACTGAGGAGTTTGTTAGAAATAGTCTTTGAAAAGGTTTGGTATGAGGAAGTAGAGACTTTCGAAAAAGCACAGCGTGCTCTCCATAAGGAGAGGAAGGATATTGAAGCCAAGATAGCGCAACTCGCTGATAGCGCCGCTGAGACTGCTAACTTCGCTGTAAGGCAAGCCTATGAGAAGCGGATTCAAGTCTTCACCAAAGAGCTCGAGAAGCTTGAAGAACCTGTAGTGAAGGCTGACACCTCCATAATTTATCGAACCGCTTTCGATAAATCTGTGGCACTTCTAGAAAACCCAGTAGTTGCATGGGACAACCTGAACTTCCTCGAGAAACAACAGCTCTTCTACTTCATCTTCCAAGAGAAAATACCCTACGACAAGAAAGAGGGTTATAGAACCAGCAATATACGAAGCACGGTAAGGTTATTTGAGGAGTTTGTTGGTACAAACTCCCACGATGTGGAGGTGGGGAGATTGAACTCCCGTGCACGAGGATACGCAGAACGGATCTACAAGGCATAGTTTCGCTTGAAGTTTAAATCATGTTGCTAAAAGCAAAACGAAACACAACATAATCGAGCTCTGATCTTAGCTTCTGAAGTGAGCAGCTAGAGAAGTGGAGTCCCGCAGATGAATCGCTTCGAACCTCGTGCCGGACGGCGAAGAGGGAAACGTTCGTTACCCGAGTTTAAGCTCTGATGGTAGCGAAAGCGAAGTCGTTCGACGCAAAATACGGCGAACGAATTGCCTGTGCAGTTTTGATTGCACGTAAAGGGTCTCACAGATTTAGGAGTTATGAGTGCTCCGCCTTGCGCGTAGAGCGCATGTCTCGTGTCGATACTGACACCCCCGTATATAAATTTCAAAGGTCTCTACAACTTTCTTTCGAGATCGCGTTCGGTATCCCGTTTCTTCAGCGCCTGCCGCTTGTCGAATTTCTTCTTGCCGCGCACGATGGCGATGTCGAGCTTCACGAACCGTCCTTTATTATACACCGAAATAGGCACGATTGTCAATCCTTTGGTGCCCTCGGCTTTAAGGAGATTCTCGAGTTCCTGCTTCGAGAGAAGGAGTTTCCGCGCCCGGATAGAGTCGTAGTCCGCAGGAGCATTCTTCGGCTGGTAAGCCTGGATGTCGGATCCGAGCAAAAAGGCTTCGCCGCCGCGTACCGAAACGTGCGAGCCTTGGAGAGAGACCTTGCCCTCGCGGACCGACTTGACCTCCTGACCCGTGAGCTCGAGGCCGGCGGGGATCGTCTCGAGAATCTCGTAGTCAAAGTGGGCCTTTTGATTTTTCGCGTATGTAGTCATACTTCTATCCGTCTATATATTAAGCATCATAGCAAATCCGCGCCTTTTAGATATAATGCATTCATGGCACAGAAACCCTCACCGAAGGACAACCCTCAGAAGCAAGATAAGAACGCGAAGGATAAGGATCCGAAGAAGTCTCTAAGGGTCATCATCAGGAAAGTTCCGAAGGGCCCGAAGGGCTCGCTTTTGTCGCAGGCAGCGCTTGCGCTCCTCATCTTCCTTATCCTCGCCGGTTCGTATGCCTACCTTTCGGGCGGAGCGAAGCAAGATGAGACTATTTCGCTTTCTGAGCTTTCACAAAACGTCACGTCCGGGAACATCACCGAGATCGACGTACGAGGCGACGACCTGACCGCCATATACAAGGACGGCACGACGAAGAAGTCGAAGAAGGAAGAGACCACCGCCCTGACCGACACACTAAAGAACTACGGCGTCTCTCCGGAAGCGCTCGGCAGGGTCAAGCTCGATATCCAGAATGCCCAAGGCTTCCTGTACTGGTTTGCGACGTTCGCACCGACGCTTCTCTCGATCATTTTCGTCATCTTCTTCTTGTGGTTCCTGACGCGCCAGGCCAAGGGTTCCGGCATGCAGGCATTCTCCTTCGGGCAGTCGAAGGCGCGCATGATCTCACCCGATGACAAGTCGCAGCGCGTCACCTTCAAGGATGTGGCCGGTGCGAAGGAAGCCAAGGAAGAATTGACGGAGATCGTCGACTTCTTAAAAAATCCTAAGAAGTTCCTCGACATAGGCGCCCGCATTCCGAAGGGTATTCTTCTCATGGGTGCGCCGGGCACGGGCAAGACGCTTCTCGCGCGAGCCGTCGCAGGGGAGGCGGGCGTTGCGTTCTTCTCCATATCCGGATCCGAGTTCGTCGAGATGTTCGTCGGTGTCGGGGCAAGCCGCGTCCGCGACCTCTTCGATATGGCCAAGAAGAATTCTCCGGCCATTATCTTCGTTGATGAAATAGACGCCGTCGGACGCGTACGCGGAGGCGGCATGGGCGGAGGCAACGACGAGCGCGAGCAGACCTTAAACCAGATCCTCGTCGAGATGGACGGCTTCGAGCCCAATGAAAAGGTCATCGTCATGGCTGCCACCAATAGGCCAGATGTTCTCGATCCCGCGCTTCTTCGTCCGGGCCGTTTCGACCGCCGCGTGACGCTCGACCTGCCTGATCGGAGCGACCGCGAAGAAATTTTGAAGATACATGCCAGGAAGAAACCGTTCGCCGAAGATGTGAACCTTGTCTTGATTGCAGAAAGGACTCCGGGCTTCTCCGGTGCCGATCTCTACTCGCTCATGAACGAGGCCGCCATTCTTGCCGCCCGTGAGAATCGCACCAAGGTCTCGCAGTTCGATTTGATACGATCCATAGAAAAGGTCATGCTCGGGCCCGAAAGGCGCTCACACATTCTCTCGAAGACCGAGAAGGAGCTCACTGCCTATCACGAAGCCGGCCACGCGCTCGTCGCCTCGGTGCTTCCATATGCAGACGCGGTGCACAAGATCTCGATCATCTCCCGCGGAAGAGCAGCCGGATACGTCTTCGCCCTTCCGGTCGAGGACAAGAAGCTTCAGTCGAAGAAGGAATTCCTCGATGACATCGCCGTGTCGCTTGCGGGCTACGTGGTGGAGAAGATGCGCTACAATGACCTGACGACCGGCCCTTCAAACGATCTCCAGGTCTCGACCGCCCTTGCTCGCGACATGGTGACGAAGTACGGCATGTCCGAGAAGCTCGGTCCTATAGCGCTCGAAAGTTCCGGAGGCAAGCCTCTCTTCGGAGCGGGCGTCGACGGCAAGGAATACTCCGAGCGCGTCTCGGCTGAGATCGATGCGGAAGTTTCCGAGATCATGAACACGGCTATGAAGCGCGCCGAGAAGATCGTTACGGAGCATGGCAAGATCCTCGATGCCATCGCGCAGAGGCTTGTGGCAGTCGAAGTCATCGAGCAGAAGGAGTTCGAAGAGATCCTCATCGCTCACGGCATTCAGCCGAAGAGGAAGAAGGACGAGGAACTCAAGGTATAATTCGTAGCATGGGATTCCGGCGCTTTTACTACCTATTTAGTTTGATATTTGTATTCGTAGCTCCCAGTGTATTCGAATGGCGGTATGTGCAAACGCACATCTCCGCAACTAATCTGGCAGCATTTATTGTAGGAATTACTGTGATCGGCAGCCTTTGGGATATCTGGGCGACGCGTCATGGAAGGGAAGACGCCGTCTGGCTTTGGCAATTCAATAGGAAGTGCACGCTCGGGCTAACTTTTTTCGATCTGCCTATCGAAGAATATGTATTCTATGTCGCGACGAGCGTCTATGTGATCTTTGAATGGACACTCATAAACGATCCGAGCATTGCTCCGCTCTGGATTGTTCCACTTACTACAATATGGTCACTTTTCTTTATCGGCTTGCCCTACGTCTTCCAGCCTAAGAATTAATTATTTACCCCATCTCCAACGTGGTCTCTCGCCTTTGCCGTAGCAGATGATGAGGAAGAGGATGGTAAGCGGGATGAAGCGAAGAGCGAAGTGGATGAGGAAGTCCGAGCCGGAATGCTCGCCGTCTGCCTGTAATGCGAAGTTCACAAGCCCGAGCACGTAAATGATGGTAATAAGCCAGCCTTCCCAAGAGATCGGATACCAGCCCCAGCCGTAGAGCTTGGCTCTGAACCAAAGTTTCTTTCCAGTTGTTTTTGATTTCATACTGTAATTATATATCTTTTTGGTTCGAGTATTTTTATACTTGTCCACCCGCTTGGATTCGAACCAAGGACCCCAGAGGTATAAGCTCTGTGCTCTAACCAGCTGAGCTACGGGTGGTTATGGACAGCTTAGCCTAATTTACATAAAGAAAAAAGCAGTCTCAGTGAGGCTGCTTGCTAGCGTCTGGCGCGAGTGGCGACATCCTCGGTGAGGAGGGTCACGATGCGCGATTTGAAATGGATTGCGAACTTGACATAGTCCGCATACTCGATCGAGAGGCCGGCGCCGGCTCGTGCCACGATTCCTTCCGGGGTACCGGTAGCCAAGGCGAGCTCTTCGGGAGAAAGGGGAGAGAGGCGGATAAGCGTCTCGAGGTTCTCCCTGAGGCGCGCTCGCGCTATGGGATCGTCGTAGAGCTTCAATGCGAGGCGGCGCAGGGTAATGGTACCGCCTGTCTTTCCATGACGACTAAATTCGGGCACGCACTTCTCCGTTCGGGTAAAGAACCGTAATTGCCGGGCCGTAGTATGGCATATTTTGCCTCGGTAGTAAAGAATGGCTTATTCGAAATGGATCTTCGCTCCGGCCGCATCGAGTCGCGCTTTGAGGAGCGGAAAGTGCAGAAGGTCGGGGTCATTTTCGATAATGTTCGTCGCTTCCTCACGGGCGGCCTCGACCATCTTCAGATTCTTGATAGCTTCCATGGCGAGGTCCGAGACTCCCCATTGCTTGCGTCCGTAGAGTTCTCCGGCGCCACGCTGCTTCAAGTCGAATTCGGCGAGTTCGAAGCCGCTTTTCGCAGTCTTCAGTGCTTTCAATCTTTCAACGGTTTTCTCGCTTGTGGTCTCGGCGAAGACGAAGCAGTACGGCTGGTGCGTACCTCTGAGGACGCGTCCCCGAAGCTGATGCAGCTGCGAGAGGCCATAGCGCTCGGCGCCCTCGATGAGGATGACGGATGCATTCGGCACGTTCACTCCGACTTCGACGACGGACGTGGCCACTAAGATATCGATCTCTCCCTTGGTGAAGCGGGCCATCGTCTCTTCCTTATCCTTCGGCGTCATTTTCGAATGGAGAATGTCGATCTCGTATTCGGGAAAGACCTTTTCCTTAAGTCGTTTCGCTTCTTCCTTCACGCTCTTTGCAAGGATCGCGCCTTCTTTATCGGGATCCGGTTCATTGATGCGCGGACAGATGACATACATTTGTCGGCCGCTTGCGAGCTCGCGGCGCATGGCGTCGTACATGCCGGCACGCTTGTCCGGCGTCACGATCTCCGTGATGATCGGCTTTCTGCCCGCGGGCATCTGATCGAGGAGAGAAATGTCGAGGTCGCCGTAGAGGGTAAGAGCGAGCGTGCGGGGGATGGGTGTCGCAGTCATCGAAAGGAGATGCGGAGTCGTCGCATCTTTCCCTGCGAGCTTTTGCCTCTGAGCCGTGCCGAAGCGATGCTGCTCGTCGATGATGGCCAGGGCAAGATGCTTGAACTTCACCGACTTCTGGATAAGCGCATGCGTGCCGATAACGACCGATATCTCGCCGGACGCGACCCATTTCAATAATTGCGGGCGCGAGATCTGCGTCCAGCCGTTCGGATTGACCTTCGAAGGGAATTTCCTGACGGTCGTGCCCGTGATGAGGGCGATGTTGATGGGCAAAATACTGAAATACTTTATAAAGGATTCGAAATGCTGCTGGGCCAAGATCTCGGTCGGAACCATGTACGCGGTTTGGAGCGTGCCGAAGGTTTGGAGTTCTCCCTTGGCATTACGAGGGCGGGACGTGGTCACAGCGTAGGAAATAGCGGCTGCCACGGCGGTCTTTCCCGAACCAACATCGCCTTCAAGCAAGCGCGCCATGGGGTGCCCACGTTTGAAGTCTCCGAGGATCTGCTCGATCACCTTGAGCTGCGCCTCAGTCGCCTCGAAAGGGAAGTTGTTGATGAATTTGTTCAAGCTCTCCAGATCCTTTTCTATGACGAAGGCATCGCGCTTCTTGAATTCGTGCCTTGTTTTTTGCCGTTCGAGCTGGATGAAGAAGATTTCCTCGAAGGCGAAGCGCTTGCGTGCCGCTTCCGCATGTTCTTGCTTCTGCGGAGCGTGGATCCAGACAAGCGCGCTATGGAGCGTCGGCAAACTGTATTTCTTTAAAATGTCCTCGGGTATGGGGTCGACGAGGGTGTCGAGAATTCCGGAACCAAAGATGCTTTGAATCTTATGATAGATCCAGTTCGATGTCAGTCCGCGCGTTTCGGGATAGACCGGGTAGAGTGAGTGTTCTTCCACATCGCTTGCGAAAAGGGAATTGCCGACAGCAAGCGGGATCTTCGGCACGGCTTCGACTTTTGGATTGGAGAAATACAATTCCTCTTTTCTTTCACTGACTTTTCCTTCAACGCGTACGAACGATCCTTCGCCGAGCATCTTCGCCATGTAGGCCTGATGGAACCAGACGATCTTCATCCGGCCCGTTTCGTCCGCGACCCAGGCTTCCGACATGGGAATTCTCGACTTGTAGCCCTTGCTCGTTTTCAATCCGTTGATTTGTCCGAAGACGACGGCCTCGTCACCCTTTTTCAGGATTTCGATGTGCGTCACTTGAGCCGTGTCGCCGTAGCGCGCGGGGAAGTAGTAGAGAAGGTCTTCGACCGTGACGATCCCGAGCCGCTTCAGGGCGCTTGCCTGCAAAAAGTTCAAACGGGAGATGTCTGAGAGCTTATCACTTAATTTCATGGCTTAAAGTATACCGTATCCTGCATTTGCTTGACTTTAAAAGTAGTTGTGCTATACTACAAATGTATCGAGCAGAGGCAAGAGACGTTAGTCGTCGAGACCCCGAACGATACCTATGAGGGATTCCTGACCACCTCATATTGCTAATCGACATGGATAGATTCCGAAGCTGGAATCGAGGTCACATGTGTCGGGCTCGCTCCGCAAGGGTCACAGTTGCGGTGAGCTCGGAGAGGTTATAGACCATGAGTCTAGGCGACACGCCGGCCCCTCCGAGCAAAGTTCTTTCGTAGCTTCGGCTACTGTTGTCATATTGCATGGCACTCAGCGCTCACCTTCGGGTCGAGCGCTTTCTGTTTAATAAAAACCGCCCTTACTGCTGGGCGGCGAGAATGCGCTTGCTGTCCTGGGCCTTCACGTTGCGGCACGGATGCTTTCGGACGAAGTCGTGGGTCTTTTGCCGCCATTTCGGCATCGTCCATGTGCGGCTGCCTGACGAGCGCTGCTTCGGCGCAGCCTTCGGTGCGGCAGCTATAACGCTCATGCCCGCTTGAAGTGTGATCGAATGCTACTTCATGTTGAAGGGAACTCATGCAATGCGCCTCGCGGATTGGGGAGTGGTTGCTCTCGTCGCCATTGGGTGTTCGGAACGAAACTTCTCTATAATCTTCTTCCATTCGGCATCGGTCATCCACGGCTGGCGGACCCTCGAGGCCCTGAGGCATCTGTCGGCAAGACAAATGATGCGGTCGAACAGCGCATCGGTAGTGAAGCCTGTCCGGTCTTCGCGCACATCGTGGCAGGGCATGCTGTCGCTCAACAATCCTCCTTAAAAAGTCCTCTTGTAAAATATCATACCAAGCTATTCAGTCAACTTGTATATGTTTGTCCGTGCTTTCTAATGAGCCCTTCGCTGAGAAGCGCGAGAAGATTCTTCCGCACCGGCTCCGAGGAAGTTTCCAAAAGCTTCGTGATCTCGGCTTCAGTGCGGCGCTTATTCAAAATGAGTTTCAATATCTTACTCCGCAGTTCCCGGTTCGAACCCTTGAACTTCGACTGTTTCTTATAATGAGCGCTTTTCTTGATGTTGTTTCCATGCGCCTTCTTTAAGTACGTACCGTAATCCATAAGGGCGTAATACCAGTCTCTCGTCTGTCCAAGGCCTTGCCTTGGAAGGGTCGATTCGATTAGGGGAATAAGCTCCTTGTCCGAGACCTTGTTTTTATCTGGGAAGAAGTGATGGATGAAAACCGTGCGGACATTCGTCTCGATGACGATGGCGGTCTTGTTCCATGCGAAGGCGAGGAGGTCTCCGGCCGTCGCTTTACCTATGCCGGGAAGGGAGAGAAGCGCCTTTTCATCTTTTGGAAATGTACCATTGAATTCTTTCACAATGGTTTCCGCGGCGCGTTTGAGGTTCACGGCGCGGCGATTGTATCCGAGCCCTTGCCACTGTAGTAATACTGCTCGCAAGCTCGCAGACGAAAGTGCCTTGACCGTCGGGAACTTTTTCAAAAAGCTGTTGTACTTCGGAATGACCCGATCCACTTGCGTCTGCTGGAGCATAATCTCCGAGACGAGGATCTTGTACGGATCGCGAGTTTTTCTCCACGGCAAGGAATCTCGCCCGTGTTCTTTGTAGTAGTTCCAGACAATTCTCTTGAAGGCAGCAGGCTTCATGCCCGCTACTATACATGATTACTCCTCCTTCTTCTCATCAAGCCGTTCGAGATGGAATCCTTTGAAGAAGATATACACAACGAAGGCGATGAGGATGAGGTTGATGAGAGAGGAGAGGAAGGGTCCCCAGCCGAAGGAGATGCCGAAAGCGGTCGAGGAAGCATTCTGCAGATCGCCGATCGAGCCCGTGGCCCTGCCGACGATAGGGGTAAGGATGTTCGTCGAGAGCGACTTCACGAAGTCTTGCGCGGCCGAGCCGATGATGAAGCCGATAGCAAGCCCGGCGACGCCCTGAGTGCGGAGGAAATGTATGAAGCCTTTCATGTATACGTACTGACGAGCTTCCGGAAGAAACGTTACAAGTAAAAACGCCCGAGGGCGTTTCGAATGCTCTTCATGAAGCGATCTTCCGCCGAAGCGGGGCGACCCTCATTCGGGCGCCGGATAGCCGCGATCTGACCGTTCCTACGGGGCAGTTCATCGCTTCGCCGATCTCGTCGTACGAGGAGTCTTTCATTCTGAGGAGAAGCGTTTCCGAGAAAGGCGCTTCGATGCTTCGTACGGCGGCGAGCGCGGCTTCCGAAAGAAGCTTCTCATGACAGGCCATGTCCGGGCGAATCGCCCTCGTGTCCTCGATCTGAAGTTCCATGGGCTTCTCCGAACCTTCCTTCCGAAGCGCGCTGAAGTTCGAGGCGCGATCGGCTTTTCGGCGTCTGAGTTCTTTCAAGGCGTAGCTCTTCGCGATCGAGTATATCCACCCTCTGAAGCTCCCATGAACGAACGCACCCCGGCTCCGAATGAGCTGGAAGAACGTTTCCTGGAGGACATCCTTGGTGGCATCCGCATCGTAGACGATGTTGAAGACCGTTCTTCGGAGCTTCGGGTAGTACCGCTCGTAGAGCTCGTTGAAGGCCCTTTCGTCGCCCTGGACGAACTCGAACATGAGATCGTCGTCCTTTGTCTTTGTGTACTCGTCGATGCTTATCGGCATACGTCTCCGTTTCGTGATCTGTGGCCTATTATTCATACTTCGCACCCGGGCGCAACACGGCAATAAAAAACGCCCGAAGGCGCAGAGAGTCTTAGTCGATGAAAGGCTCGATGATCGATGCGAAGGCGTTTCGTGCCCGGTTCAAGCGCGACTTCACAGTGCCGATATTGCAATCGGTGATCTCGGCAATGTCCTCGTACTTCATGCCGTAGATTTCGCGGAGCTTGAAGACAATGCGGTGATGCTCGGGCAGCTTCGCGACCGTGTCCTCGACGAGCTTGCGCAGATGGCGCTTCCAGTACATGTCGTCAGGACGCGCTCTGGAATCTTCGAACTCGAGCGGACGATCCTCTTCTTCCCAGTTGTTCTGGATCGTCTGGAAGAGCACGAGAGGGTTGCGCGAGCGGTTGCGAAGTTCGTTCTTCGAGAGATTGTCGGCGATGGTGAAGGCCCACGTCGAGAACTTCTTCGCGGAGTCGAAGCGCGCGATGTGCCGGTGGATGCGGATGAAGGTTTCCTGTACGAGGTCTTCCGCCTTCTCGCGATCCCTGATCTTCCAGTAGATGAAGGCCTGAAGCCGCGGGGCGTAGGAGTTGTACAAGTCAGTAAAGGCCTTTTCGTCTCCTAGGCTCGCGCGAATGGCAAGGTTTGCATCCGAGGACGGATCGAAGCTGATGCGGGTGCGGCGCCCGGCAGAGATCTTCATGGAGTCTCCATGCGTAGGAACGATCTCGGGCCATTCTGCTCCTTCTGTGGAGCTTTGCAAGTTTCGTAGTCCTGACACAATCGCGAAGCGCCGTCGTCTATGAGAAGATAGTTTTATGCACGGGTTCAATTATGTCGACATCCTCATCGTCTTCGCGCTCATTGCTTATGTTCTCCTGCATGTACGCGACGGAGTGCTTGTCTTGACGCAGCGGCTCTTGGGCCTTGTCGGAGGCGCGATACTCGCCTTTCTTTCATATACATACGTAAGCGCCTTTCTCGCTCCTCGCATCAGCGCTCCGCCCGGAGTGCTCGATGCCGCAAGCTTCGTCGTGATGTTTTTACTTCTCCAGTCGCTCGTCAAGTTCATACTGAGGAAGATCTTTCTTCTCATCCCTGAAGATATGCGCCATTCGAAATTTTCCGTCTATCTTGCGGCGGTGCCTGCGCTCATCGATGGATTGATCCTCGTTTCCCTTATCCTTTTCCTTCTGGTTGTGGCGCCGTACTTCATCGCGGCAAAGCAGCCGATAGAGGATTCGAAATTAGGAAGTGTTTTGGTGGACAGGGCGTCGGGCATCGAGACCTATCTCGACGAGGTCTTCAGCAAGGCCACCGAGTCGACCCTCGGCTTCATGACGGTCGAGCCGCAAGAGGGCGAAAGCGTGGCGCTGCCGTTCAAGGCCACGAACCTCTCGACGGATGAGACGGCCGAAACGGAGATGCTTGCCTTGATCAATGCCGAACGCCTGAAGGCGGGCGTCGGGCCGCTCGTCATGGATGCGACGCTTCAGAAAGTGGCCCGGGCGCACTCGAGGGACATGTGGGTAAGAGCATACTTCGCCCATACCGATCCGGATGGCCTCGACCCCTTCGACCGCATGCGTGCGGGCGGTGCGAAATTCCGCACGGCGGGGGAGAATCTGGCGCTTGCCCGCACCACCGAGCGGGCTCATGAAGGCCTGATGAATTCCCCCGGGCATAAAAGAAACATTTTAGACCCCGCATTCAAACGCGTCGGCATCGGCGTCATCGACGGAGGAGTCTACGGGAAGATGTTCACTCAGGACTTTTCGGATTAATTTTATAGAAAAGCTTCAGTACTACTGAAGCTTAAAAAGAGAACTATACAGAAACCGGTTCGTCCGCGAGCAAGAGGATCATTTCCCGCGCTTCAGCAACCTTCGCTTCAATCGCGCTTCGAGGAAATTTCTGCCTCGCCCATTCAGTCTCGAACACCAGGCCCTCATGAAAGTGCTCTTGCCGCTTGAGCACTTCGAGTGGCGGCATGCCCCATTCCTTTGAGAAGCCGAAGACTACTTGCTGGATCCAAGCCACGCTGAAGCTCTGTCCCATATCGGCATCTCTGAGTATGCGAGCCGGAAGCGACAGTGCTTCCGAGAGTTCCACATGCGGATACTCGGTAGCCTCGATGAGATCGGCAATGTTCACATGGTACGGCATGTCTTCTTCGGCGAGATGCAGGGCGAGTCCTCTCACTGCGCGCATGATGTTGTGAACATCAGGAACCGAGATACCCGTATGATCGAAGTCGTGGAAGAGCGCCGCGATCAACAGATTCCTCATCTCTCTGGGGCTGAGTCTGGTCGCATAGTAGAGGCAGGCCTCATGACAGAGCCACATCACATGCGTCAGATGCCGGAAGTTGTGATAGCCGTTGCCGAGGTTTTGAGCGTGATTGAACACTGCCCGGAAGTAATGAATGAGGTTTCCCTCATAGGTGTGGTCGTCATTCCGGATGACCGAAGCAATGGTGCCGCGAGTGAGCAGGGACGTGGTCATGCGTCTCTCCTGATTAGGAAGAACGAAGGAATCTGTTTCAGACTATATATTGAAAAACAGTATTAGTCAAGATATCTCTCGAATTAACGATTCGTATATTGATGGAAATGCTTCCCGACGGCGAGGCCGATAGCCGTGCCGATGAGCGAGCCCGCGACGAATTCCGAGAACCAGTGCACGTTCATGGAAACGCCGATACCGATGTAGAAGGCGTAGAGAAGGGCGAACGTCGCAAGCACTTTGCTCTTCCGGTACATCACGACGAAGGTCACGGCCATGGCGAAGGCGATGGTGGTGTGCGAAGACGGCCAGCCCCAGAAGACGCCGTGCTTCAAGAATCCGAATTGGAAATCGTGACTCACGTCTATAGAGAAGCTCGCATGCGTCGGCTGGAGGCGTCCGGTGAAGATCTTGTATAAGGAAGAGATGCCGGAGCCAAGAAGCGCGGCCTGGCCGAGCGCCCAGCCTGTCATGTGGAGCCTCTTGTCCTTCAGGCGTCCGAGGAGGACGAAGGCAAGGGGCACGAGAAGCGGAATCACCGCGCCAAGGAAGACCGCGGGGAAGAAGAATCTTTCGAACGCCGTTCCGCTCGTGTGTATGTACCACCACCAGTCGAAACCCGATTCGACGATGAAGAAGGTAAGGACGATAGCAGCGACATGAAGGTAGACGTGCTTCCCCGTGAAGCTCTTCGCGAAGTTCGGAAGCAGTGTAGAGAAAAAGTCTTTCATCCGTTTATGCGAGTATAATACTATTATTATCATTCAAATTCTAACCGGATGAAATTCATTACGCATTTCCTTATCAGCGCCGTCGCCATTGCCGTCACGGCTTACATCCTGCCGGGTGTTTCCATTGCCGGTGTCGTGCCGCTTCTTGTCCTCGCTGTCATCCTCGGCGTCATCAATACCTTTATACGTCCGGTGCTCGTCCTCCTGACTTTGCCGCTCTCGATTCTGACCCTCGGTCTCTTCACTCTTGTCATCAATGCGCTTCTCATTCTTCTCGCCGCGGCCATCGTTCCGGGAGTGACGATCGGCGGCTTCCTCTGGGCGCTCCTCTTCGGCCTCGTCCTCTCCTTAGTATCCGCAGTGCTTCACCGGGCGGAGAAGTAGCAAGAACGAAAATTCGTGTTGTATACTAATTAGTATGACAAAAACACAATTGTGGATCGGCAGGATCATGAGCGGGGTGGCGGTTTTGTTCCTCGCATTTGATAGCATTACGAAGATCATGCGGGTCAAATCCGTCACGGATGCCATGGCTGCGATGGGTTTGAATCCGAACCTGGCGCTTCCGATCGGCATCACGCTTCTGGTCTGCCTCCTTCTCTACATGATGCCTCGCACGGCCTTCTTCGGAGCGCTCCTTCTCACCGCGTACCTCGGCGGAGCCGTGGCGACGAACGTCATCATCGCTGCACCCGCATACAATCTGATCTTCCCGGTCATCACTGCGGTCTTCGTGTGGGGCGGACTGTATGTCACGAGTGCTCACGTGCGAGCGCTTGTAGGGAAGAGGATCAACGCGTAAGCTATTAAGATACATAATAAATAAAACATCATGGCACCTGTCAGTATTACAGCAATAGTTCTCGCGGCCCTCGCTAGCTTTATCCTCGGATTCTTATTCCACGGCCCGCTCTTGGGGAAGTGGTGGATCAAGCTTGCCGATATCCATCCGACAGGCAATGAGAAGTTCTCGAATATGATCCCGCAGATGTTCTGGAATCTCGTAGCGAACCTTGTCACCGCATATGCGCTCGCGGTTGTGTACGCTTTCGCATCGACCTCCGCTTACACGAGCGGAGCCAGTGTCCATACGGGCATCCTCACGGGTATTCTTGTCTGGCTCGGATTCCTCGTGACATCCTCATCGATCGAGGTGATCTGGATGGGCAGAAAGAAATCTCTCTGGTTCTTCGAAGCAGCATGTTCGCTCGTGGTCATGATCGTCATGGGAGCGATCATCGCATCGTTCTAGATCTTCTAATAAAAACCGCCCGGTCTCCCGGGCGGTTTTTTTGTTACCAGACCTTGTAGATCTCGCGGGAGCCGGAGATATACATGTCGTTCATATCCTTGAACTTTTCCATCTTGGCTTTGTTCTCAGGCGTGTCTGCCATTTCTGCCGCCATATCCTTCTCGTACCCTGCGAGGTCGGTATGATTCGAGATAAGGATGACCTTGTGGAACTGGCCTGTCATGTCGGTGAGGATATACGGTCCCTTCACCGGGTCGAAGGGCATGGCCTCTTTACAGAGCTTGGCGAACTTGCCGGCGTTGCCCGGCTTACAAACGAAAATATTGT
The DNA here is from genome assembly GCA_028286465.1 of Parcubacteria group bacterium. Lineage (GTDB taxonomy): Bacteria > Patescibacteriota > Minisyncoccia > Phycocordibacterales > Zambryskibacteraceae > JAIFWN01. Next base: position 28,830 of record JAQBRN010000027.1, read on the forward strand.
GTGCTTGGATCATGTGTTTAATTTAGAAAACTATGAGCCCATTGTACACCTTGGAAGAATTATCTTGTCGATACATTTATTGACAAATCATTAAAAGCTGATATATTTCTGGCAGATGTCATCTGGAGTTGCAGGCCACTTCTCACGCAGGAGATCTCATGTCGGAACAGAATTTGGGCGAAGCATCAGCTGCCTTCGTTCTCGGACCAGTGGTGATGGGTGGGCAAGTGAGGTGCTCAAAGTGCGGTCGTGAGTACACGCTCTCGATCATGGACGATTACTACAGCGCCACCAACAATACTGACGGTGATTGCGAACGTTGCATGATGCGGAAGGCTTTCGCCAAGCCGGCACCCGTCGTGGTAAGCGAAGAGCATGCGGAGAAGGTATGCAAGATAGGCAATGGTGCTGCAACGTGCATCTTTGTGATGCAGTCCGGCGGTCAATGGGAGTGCGCGAAGGGTAGCGACTTCGAGCGGGCCATCAAGACCCGACGCGACGACAGCCACGGCATGGTTGCCCAGGGAGACAACTGTTCCGGACCTCCGGACTTCACGCCACTGTCGTGAGAAAACTACCGCATGCCACGCTAAGCGCTACATGCGGTTTTATATATAGTAGGCGATAACGCCGAATGCTTTGAGCTTCTCTTTGTAGCCCGGGTAGCTCTCGTTTACTCGCTTTGCAGCAGCGGCAGAAGGCTGGGAAGGCATAATCTTTTTATAATTGATTTTTCGATACATGGCATCGAGTGTTTTGAAAAGTTCCACTTTCTTTATCTTCTTTTCAAGCCTGTTCTTACCGCAGACGAAAACAAGGATATCTCCCTTCGTTATCTTTCTATACTTATCTGTGGCAGCGCGGGTCTCGACCTTCTTCAGATCCTCGACGACTTCGTCGAAATTGAATTTGTCTCGAGCCCTGAAACGGATGATCCATTTTCTTGGTTCCATGATCTTTGGCGGAGACGGACGGATTCGAACCGTCGGTGGCTTTTAAAGGCCACACCTCTTTAGCAAAGAGGCACGATAGACCACTCTGACACGTCTCCAGTAAGGCCAATTTAGCATATTTGAACCCTGTTTCCTACTTCTTGATTTGGTCTATACTAAATGTATGAAATATCAAAAAGGGTACTCGGTTCTGTTAACAGTTCTTGTTATCGCGGTCATTGTCGTAGCAGCGGGAGGATACATTTATTATAAAACGACGCCGACGCCGGATACTCAAGACATCGTCCAAGCGGTCATGCCAGCCATCGATGAGCAAGGCACCTCTCCGGCTGCCAAAGCAGTAGAGGTTAAGGTGACGGAGCATGCCTCGCAGGCGGCGCTTAATTCTCTCGATACTGCACGCCAGCAAGGGAATGATACGCAGGTGCAATCGAATCTCGGATCCCTTCGCGCTGCTTCGCAAATCTACTCAAGCAGCCAGACTCCCAACAGCTTTGGGCCGGCTGTGACAGGTGCGAGCGGATGCACTGCCGCCGGTTCGATGTTTGCCGATTCGGGTTCGGGCATGGCGCGTGGAGTCGACATGAGCAATTACCCAAGCGGGACGCAGCTTGTCTGCAACGTCTCGGCGAATGGCAGTTCCTTTGCCGTACAGGCGAATCTTCCTTCCGGCGGATACTGGTGCGTTGATTCCGCCCTTCATTCCAAAGCTGAATCTGCGACTCTCGGCGTGCGCACAACCTGCCAGTAACTCGTATTCAAGTGCTAAGATAGTCGGATGACTCAAGAGACCGCTCTCAATGTTTTAAAGACCGGCGCCAATGTCTTCCTCACGGGAGAGCCCGGATCGGGCAAGTCGCATACGGTCAATGCCTACGTCGCGTACCTGCGTGACCACGGCATAGAACCGGCCGTCACGGCCTCGACCGGCATCGCGGCCACGCATATCGGCGGGCAGACCATCCACTCGTGGGCGGGGATCGGCATAGCAAGTTCACTCAGCGAGTACGACGTCGACCGCATTGCGACGACCGAGTACATCGTGAAGCGGATCACGAAGACGAAAGTCCTCATCGTCGATGAAGTCTCGATGCTCCCGGCAGAAACGCTTAACTCTATAGATAAAGTGTGCAAGGCGGTGAAGTTGAGTGAGGAACCCTTCGGCGGCATACAAATAGTCTTCGTCGGGGACTTCTTCCAGCTGCCGCCCGTGTCGAGGCAGAATGCGAAGATCGAATTCTCTTTCGCTGCATCGGCGTGGAAGAGTGCGAACCCTGTCGTCTGCTACCTGTCCGAACAGCATCGCCAGGAGGACCCCATCTTCCTTGAACTTCTCACCGCTCTCCGCAGAAATGAGATCACTTCGGATCATAGAAATATATTAGACAGGCGGATCCAGGAAGACGAGACCTTCGACATGAGCGAGGTCACGAAGCTCTTCTCGCACAACGAAGACGTCGACCGCTTGAATCACGCTGCCCTCGGCCAGGTGGAGGGGGACATGAAGGTCTTCCGCATGGCGTCTTCCGGCCGCGATGCACTCGTCGCTCAGCTCAAGAAGGGCTGCTTGTCTCCGGAAGAACTATTCTTGAAGGTGGGAGCGATCGTGATGTTTACCAAGAACTCTCAAAACGGCTCGTATGTGAACGGTACCCTTGGAGAGGTTATAAGCTTCGACAGCGCCTCGCGCTATCCGATCGTGCGCACGCGAAACGGCGCGGAAGTCTGCGCTGAACCGGTCGAATGGGCCGTGGAAGAAAATGGTAAAGAGCTTGCATCCATTAAGCAGATCCCGCTTCGCCTGGCGTGGGCAATGACCGTGCATAAGTCACAGGGCATGAGCCTCGATGCGGCGTATGTCGATCTTCGCTCGGCCTTCGTCGAGGGGCAAGGATACGTGGCGCTCTCACGCGTGCGCACCTTAAACGGACTCTACCTCGCGGGCTACAACACCCGGGCCCTTGAAGTGCATCCGGAAGTGCTTGAGGAAGACGCAGAATTCAAAACATATTCAGCTGCAGTTGAAGTGCGCTTTGAAGCCATAAAGAAAGATGAATTACAAAAGCTCCATGACAACTTCGTCCTCGCATCAGGGGGTGTTATTCAGAAAAAGGAAAAGAAGATAAAGGGCCTCGATAAGAACGGCAAGCCCCTGCCCCCGAACGCCGGCAAGAAGTGGTCTGCCGAGGACGATGAGAAGCTGAAGGAAGAATTTAAGAACGGAGCTAAAATAGGCGCCCTGATGAAGCTCTTCGGGCGTAAAAGGGGAGGGATCACGATGCGGCTTGAGAAATTGGGGTTGATTGAAGTAACGGACTAGACTTGGTATTCTGGCCATATGAAGCTTATTTGCCTCAATACCTGGGGAGCCAGAACCGGAGAGCCCTTTTTCGAATTTATCAAGAAGCACGAGGATACGGACATCTTCTGCTTTCAGGAAATATATGAAAATGCAGCAGAAAGAATGGCTGAGCGCTATCCGCAAGTAAGACATAACCTGCTTTCAGAGTTGAAGGCTCTTATGCCCGAGTATGATAACTACTTCCGACCAGCACTCTACGGAATGTATGGTCAGGCTCTTTTTATTAAGAAAGACATCAGGGTTCTTGAAGAAGGAGAAATCAGTATTCATGTTGGCAATGATCAACTTTCTCTGAGCGGACATCATGACAGGAACTTGCAGTGGGCAACGTTCGACAAAGATGGAAAGAAGTTCATCCTCATGAACGTGCACGGGTTGTGGAACGGCAAGGGCAAGACAGACACGCCGGAGAGGATCGCTCAGTCGAGGAGGATCAGGGAATTCATGGACAAGGCCAAAGGCTCGAAGATCGTCTGTGGAGACCTCAATCTCGAACCGGATACCGAGAGCGTACGCATCGTAGAGGAAGGCATGAGGAACCTGATCAAGGAATACAGAGTGACTTCGACGAGGACGAGTCTCTATGACAAGGCCGGCCGTTTCGCCGATTACGTCTTCACTACACCCGATATAGAGATAAGGGATTTCAAAGTCCTGCCGGACGAGGTGTCCGATCATGCTGCGTTATTGCTGGAGATCTAACCTTGTAATATTTCTATATTGTGGGAGAGTAAGCCCATGAATAGACCGCTTCTGTATACAGCCGTAGCTCTAGTGACAGTCGGTTCTATTACTAGTATTTCTAAATCTGTAAGCACTCCTGATCCTACCGACATTGCAGTACAGCAGGCTTACGAAAATATTAATATTCTAGAGCATTCAAGGTCTCAGACTATGGATGTGGATTTGTACCACTGCAGTTTAAATTACTACAATTGCTCGGATCTCACTTCTCAGGCAGAAGCTCAAAAGGTTTTTGAAGCTTGCGGAGGTGCAATAAATGATATTCATAAACTCGACGCCGACCATGATGGAATTGCGTGTGAAAGCCTAAGGTAAGAAAATACTAAAACATTAGTATAATAAGTTACCGTATTTCTAATTAATCTACAGAAATGTATACCAAAGAAATTGCGGTATAGCAGTAGAAATATTTTAGAAAGCTTTCAAACGATCAATAGCCTTAAATAAGCTGGCCGATGATGTCTTCGCTCTCTCTGGATCCCAATGTTCGGAAACAAAACCACTCATTATAGAGTTATATAGGGGGCCCACGGAAGCTGTGCCTCCCAAGCGAGGAACCAGGTCAGTTTTCATTTTCTTTAGACGTGATTTTCTTGCGAGATTAACAATCATCTCTTTTGGTTGTAGAATTGTGTCAGTCTGCTGTGGAAGTTTTTCAAAAGGGATTCTCAGAAAATCGGCAAAAGCCTCTCTGTCAGCTAAAATCCAAGATTCTATTTCAGTTACGGCAAAACGAAATAGTAAGCGAGGGCCTTGTGGTGCAGACGCTAGCCAACTTGAAATTAATACCGCCGGACATTCCTGTTGATTATCTAGGTCGGCCAACAAAAATATGTCTGTCGAGCTAGCGCTTCGATTTAGCTCAAGGGCTTTATTTTGAAGATATCCTCGACCCTTTTTGCCCAGCACTATACGTATGGTGATGTCAGGTCGAATAGAATTTACCAGCTTTCTGGCGACTGATTCGCTTAGAATATCTTCAACAGCAAGTATCATAGTAATTAAAACAACGTTAATTGGGATACTTTACTAACCATTTCGGGTTTAATAGAGTCTAGTACGACCTCGCTCATTCCGAATCCTTGGCTGAGTAGGTTTCTTACGTCTGCATCATCAGATGCTAAAATGGTCTTAGTCCCCTCAGTTTTAGGGACGAGCATTAAAACCTCTGCACCATCAATACCACCATCACTGAGAAGCGCCTCACTGTGGGTACTGATAATAAGTTGTCTTCCTTTAACACGCTGTGCCTTGTACATTAAAGGTGCCAATTGGGCGACAATCCCACTATTTAAAGAAAGTTCTGGTTCTTCAAGTAAAAGTGGGGAGTCGCCTTCAAGTAATGACCAAATGAAAGCAATTAGACGTAATGTTCCATCTGAAAACTGATCCTCTTTTTGTAATCCTGCTTTAGGTCGCCAGTGCTGATAAGTGGCCTGAAGATGAGGTTTTCCATTTGAATCTCTCATGAATTCAAGTTGTTGAAGCTGTGGGACAGCAATTTTTAGGGCCTCCTCAATTTTCTTGAGTCTAGCTCTTCTGGTTTTTTCTGGAGTCTTCGCTATTCTTTCGAGAAAACTTTGTCCAAACGGATCATCCTCAATAATTCTTCCTTGAATTCTGTCAGCATAGCGAAGTAGTTGAGGAACCAGGTGTAAATAATTAATTGATTGAAGGAATTTTGCCATAGGGCGAAATTCAGCATTAAAGCCAATCTGTTCGAGAAAGGTTTGAGTTAAGCGCTGCGGATCCTTCTTGTCCTCTGTGTTGGGTCTCTCTAGAATTAGCTTTCCATTCTGAGTTACTTTCTCGTAGCTTAGATAAGAATTTCTTGTCCCTTTATTTTCTTGTTTTATTCCAATCGCATAAATCCAAATTGTGGGTGATTCAGCATCTTTGGCAAGTTCAATCTCTATCGAAACCTCAGGATCTTTTCTTGCAGCAAAGCATCTAATTTTTGAGAGCCCACCACGATCTTTTAACGCTTTCTGCATGCCGCCGCCTTCTGTTTTCGCGACGTCTCGAAGAAAACGGAATATATCGAGAAAATTTGATTTCCCCGATGCATTGGGGCCAACTAAGAATTGTCGCTCTTGTAAGGCTGTATCAATCGACTGAAAATTTCTCCAGTTCTTGACCCTAAGGTGTTTAACAATCATAAACTTTTGACTCAAAATATCACAAAAAATCAAATTTTGGAAGAGCGTAACTTAGAATAAATAAAGAGTGGCTATCTAGTGGATAGGGACCGCTCGATGCGTTACCGCTCCGCACTTTTCTCGGGTTTGCGGAGGTTGACGATCCCGACGCGGCTCGATTGTCCTTTGCGGGACAAGTAGCGTCAGGTGTCAGCCTCCACTCAGTTTTCTCTGACAGGTTGGTCGTGCTTACATCCTCAACTTAAATAAGAAAACCGCTCCAGAATTGCTCTGGAGCGGCGGTTTTCAAATTCGAACTTATTTCAGCGCCGGGAGTACGCCGCGCACTGCGGCCAGGGACTCCGTGAGATCCGTCGGGATGAGAACGGTGTTGTTGTTCCCCGAGCGGCACATCTCGAGCAGCGTCTCGATGCCCTTCAGCCACTTGCCGGCGTCGTTGTAGGTCGCCGCTGCCTTGTTGAGCGCTTCGGCGATCTTCACCTGCATTTCCGCGCGAACGAGTTCGGCTTGGCCTTCTTTGGCCGCACGAGCCTTCATGGCGATCGCCTTCTCGACTTCTTCGTCGTTGATGCTGAACTCCTGGAGCTCGAACGCCTGAATGGTGACGCCCCAGTTGCTGACTCGCGAATTGAGCTTCGTCTGGATGTCCGCGCAGAACTGGTCGCGATGCTCGAGGAGGTTGTCGAGCTCCTTCGTTGCGCCGACGTCGGCGAGGGTCGAGAGCGCGCGATCGTGCGTGCTGTCGTCGACGTCTTCGACTTCGACAACGGCGTCCTTCACCCGGTCCTTGTCGATCCGGTAGGTGAGGATGCCCTTGATCGAGACGCCGACGTTGTCCTTGGTCTGCATATCCTCGACCGACACTTCGATGACAATATCCTGAACGTTAACGTCTTCGAGCGTGGTGTGGACGATCGGTTCGAGTAGGCTGAGGCCGCCGTCGAGCGTGCGGACATACTTGCCGAAGCGCATGACGGGCCGGCGCACTCGCTGGTCAACGATGTTGATGAAGCAGAGTGCGTACCAGGTTCCGAACGCGATCAGAAGCCACGAGCGGGAGATGTGGCCCGCGCCGTCTGCCGGTGCGCTCGAAATGGGGTACGCCAGTCCGTTGATGGTCTGGGTCTGTACGATCGAGGCACCTGCTTCTGGGTGGAAGTAGTTCCATGCGAAGTAGATGATCGTGAGCAGAATGAGGCCGACGATCAGGCGAAAACGAGACATGGGTTCTCCGTGGGTTGAGTTCGTAACAATGTACAACTGGCGGAAGTATAGTACATTTTACCATATTTGTCAATAGTAGCAAAAGATTGATATAATGGCTCTCTACATGAATAAAAATACTTCGTATGAGATGAAACGTTCCGCTCGCACCCGAACCATGCGCCTGTCAGTCCATCCTGATGGATCGGTCGTGCTGACGCTCCCAACACGAGCGTCGGTTGCCGCAGGGGAAGCGTTCGTTCGGAGTAAGGAGAAGTGGGTCTTGAAGCAGCTGAAGCGCGTCGAGAAGTACAAGGGCCGAACGATGCTGCGGTCGACATCAGCAGAATACAAGAAGCACAAGGAAGCGGCGCGGGAGTTTATTCATGCAAGACTTCTGTACTGGAATACTTTTTATAACTTCATCTACAAGGACGTGCGGATCAAGAACACCAAGAGCCGGTGGGGAAGCTGCTCACGGAAGGGGAATTTAAATTTTAATTACAAACTTGCCCTCATACCCGAACGACTAGCCGACTACATCATCGTCCACGAGCTCTGCCACTTGAAGGAAATGAATCACGGCCCGAAGTTCTGGAAGCAAGTAGAGCGAGCCATGCCGGATTATAAGGAGCGGAGGCGGGAACTGAAGAACGAGTACGTGAGCATATCGTAAGAGCCGGCGCTTAAAGGCCATCTTGCCGGCATAATTTTGCTACATCAAAAGACCGCGCTGCTTCGCGCGGTCTGAGTGTGCCGTTCAATACTATTCGATGATCCGCGGACCGGTCGCCTGGGCATCCTTGCCGCCGGCAGGAGCCCGACCGAGGACGACGATCATGACGCCGCCTCCGAAGAGCGTATCGAACAGATCTCTGTCGGCGAATTCGTCGGGGCCGCCGAAGGCTCGCCCTTCGACTGCCGGACTCCAGGCGAGGATCTCTTCCTTGACTGCCTCGGCTCCTTCCGAGCTCATGCGGCCTTCCGCGAGGAGCGCCGCGAGCACATCGAGGCCTTCGTCCTTCGTCAGGTACGGTTCGCTCTCGGTACCATCGGCGAGCTTGATGCTCGCATGGAGGCCGCAATTCGGGCAGACGATGTGATGGGCCGCAGCAGCGGTCACTTCGCTCTGGGTGCTCATGTAAGGCTCCGGGCTTCGGTGTGGGACAGCGGGGAACATCCGGAGGGAATTATAGCACTTTCTAAAATATTGTCAAATTAGACCCGGAAACGGGCTCCGGAGGGAAAATGACGGTAAAATAAGCCCTTCCAAGCCGTCTAACTTAATGATATACATAGTCTATGAAAAACTCCGGTGTAAAGAACATCGCTATAGGGATCTTCCTCATTTTGGCCATCTTCGCAGCTGCTTTCATCATTAAGAAGGCGACGACGAGCTCGACAGCACCTCATACCATCGACACGACGGACACCGTCCTTGCCCAGCCGACCGCGAAGGAGTCGGTCATCATGGGTAAGCTGAACTGTCTCTCATTCAAGTCCGGAGAAGCAGTCACCGACGACAATTGCGTCATGGGCCTTATCTCGGACGACGGCAAGTCGTATGCCTTGGACACGACGAAATTGACCATTATCTCGAAGACGCTTGCGGTGAAGGACGAAGTGCGGGCCGTGGGCGTGCTTTCCGCTCCGAACTCTTCGACCGATGAGGGTACGGCCTTCGCGGTGAGCGGAGTGCTCCAGGCGCGCGCCATTCAGAAGGCGACGCAGTAATTACTATTCATAAAGATACACATGACAGATTTCAAAAGCGCCATCGAATCGAAGAAAAGGGAACTCGATAAGCTCAGACAGGAACTGATAAAGGCGAAAGAAAAAATAGAGACCGACGTGAAGAAAGCCGAAGAAGAAGTGCGAAGCAAAGGGGAAAGGGAAGTGGAGAAGATCGAAGCCGCCATCGCCGCTCACGAAGCAGAAATAACCCAGGCCCAGAACGATCTCGCCGAAAGTCTCAAGACCGAAGAGGGAAAGGGACAAGTGAAATAATCCTCTCCTCGAGAGTGTACTACTAGAGGCAGACCGGGACCAAGCTCGTCTCTGCGCCCAAGCGCAAGGGGTTACTTCTAACGTTACTACTATGAACAAGAAATTAGTGCTCCCCACAATAATGGGAGCGGCTCTCCTCGGAGGGATGGTTGCGGGCATCGCCGGCATGGCGTCTGCACAGACGACGACGGCGGCTACTCAGGCCATCACCCAGGCGGCCACGACTCAGGCTGATCCTCACGCAGGTTGGAAGGGTCACGCACCGGCAGGGCAGGATGGCAATATCACGGCTATCAGCGGTTCGACCATTACGGTCGCCGAAGAGGCCGATGAGGGCGGTACCGTCTATACGGTCGATGCCTCAGGCGCCACCTACTCGAAGGACGGAACGGCAGCGACACTCGCCGATCTGAAGATCGGAGATAAGATCTTCATCGACGGAACGGTCAGCGGCACGAATGTCACCGCCACGAAGATCTCCTCCGGTCATCCGGATCATGGTCCTCGCGGAGCGGCCCCACAGGCTCAAATGAACTAGGAATTGAAGGCCGGATTCTCTCACAAACTCCCTCTGGGAGTTTGTGTTGATTGAGGAACGGAGTAAGGTACTACCATGGAGGCACTCACACTCACGGACGAAGAAGCGGCGCGGCTCGTGCAGCTCGGCGAGCCCGAGATGTTCGGCGTACTTGTCGAGCGTTATGAAGAGAAGCTTCTTCGATACGGACGTCGCTTCCTTTCGAAAAGCGAAGACATAGAAGACATCGTCCAGGATGTCTTCATGAGCGCGTACGAAAACATCCAGGACTTCGACACGCATGCCCGCTTCTCTCCGTGGATCTACCGTATCGCCCACAACGCCTTCGTTAATAAGCTTGGGAAGTCCGTACGCGACCGCTTGCGCCTGATCGACCTCGACACCCTTCTTTCGCATCCGGCATACGAGGATCCGGACATCGAACGCCGCGAATGGAAGGAGGTGGGAAAGATGATCGATAAGGCCCTCGCGGAGGTGGCTCCGAAATACCGAGAAGTGCTCGTGCTCTACTACCTGGAAGAATTGCCCTACAAGGAGATCGCCGATGTCCTCTCTGTGCCGCAGAGCACGGTCGGGGTGCGGTTGAAACGGGGGAAGGAGGCATTGAAGCGGGCGTATGAACAATTAGAACGAGACCATGGAACACACTAAAGACACCATCAAGGAGAATATCCTCCACAAGATCAAGGAGAACAAGCTTTCGATGCGGCCGAGAGCATACTTTCTTCTGCGGATGGTGCTCGTGGCCTTGCTTGGACTCGTCATCCTTCTCGTTTCGGTCTTTCTCTTTAACCTCATCTTCTTCTCGATGCGGGTGAGCGGGCATGCGCACCTTATGAGCTACGGGCCGTCCGGGATCGCCATCTTTCTGCGCCTCTTCCCGTGGCCTTTGCTTATCGTCGATGTGCTTCTTCTTATGCTCCTCGAGCATCTTCTGCGCCGCTTCCGCTTCGCCTATAAGCAGCCGATCCTCTACTTCTTCTTCGCTATTCTTGCTCTCGCCATTTCGGTCGGGCTCCTTATCGACAGGAGTTCTGACGTGAATGACAGGATGCTTCGTCATGCCGATGTGAACGATCTGCCCGGCCCGTTCAATAATTTCTACGAAGGCGCGCGCCGTTTGCCCCCGCCGGAATTCAGAGTGAGATAACTAGTGAGCGACGGCGATGCAGAGAATCTTTTTTGCTCCTGCCTCGCGCAGTGCGCGGCGGGCTTCCCTGAAGGTAGCGCCGGTCGTCGTCACGTCGTCGATGAGGATGATCGATGCGCCTTGCACCGATAAGGGATCGGGGACCGACATCGAGTGTTCGATATTTTCCAGGCGCTCCGCTTTCCTTCCGGCCACGGTTTGGGAATCGGTGTGTTTGTGCTTTCTAAGGACGTTCGGGAGATAGGCGAGTAGGTGTTCGGTATCGTGCTTCATAAGTGCTTCGCAGAGGATCTCGATCTGGTTGTAGCCGCGTTCGTTCCTCCTCTTTTTCGAAACGGGCATCGGGATGAGGAGGATACGGCCTTGGAAATTCTCGAACAGGGCTCGTTCCGCAAGCTCTGCCTTGACGACATCCATGAGCACGACAGAGAGCGTCCGGGCCACGATGCGCGAGCCGCGGTACTTCAGCTCCCAGATCATCTCGCGCACCATTTCGTTCTTGTAATCGAAGATGGCCACGACGCTCTCATCCTTCGTGTCCGTTGCCGCGGGCAAGAGCCTGACGAGTTCTCCCGGAGTGAGCCTGTCGAGCGCGGCGACGGAAGCATTCTTCGGGAAAATAAAATCGAAAAGGATGTTCTTCGCGCTCATGAAGAGGTTCATATTTCAATAATACTCCGTGATATACTTTTGTTAATGTCACTCTTCGGAAATCTCTTTAAAACTCGAGGAACATCGGTTCTCGGAGTCGATATCGGTTCCTCTGCCATCAAGATCGTTCAGATCCGTAAGAAAAACGGCCAGGCCGTGCTCGAAACGTACGGGGAACTTTCCCTCGGACCCTATGGCAATGCCGTTATCGGCCAGGCCGTGCAGATTCCGCCGGAGAAGATCGCCGAAGCGCTCTCGGATCTTATGAAAGAGAAGGAGGTCAACGTCACGACCAGGGTCTCGGGACTTTCCATACCCTTCGCCTCATCCCTCATGACCGAAATAGAGCTGCCCGCAGTGTCCTTGAAGCAGCTCGGCACCATGGTGCCGATCGAAGCTCGGAAATATATCCCGGTACCGATAAGCGAGGTGCAGCTCGATTGGTCCGTCATCCCGAAGACCGACATGAAGCCCGTTGCCGAAGCAGAAAAGGGCCCGCCCGCGCTCGTCGATCCGGGGAAGCCCGTGCCGGTCAATATTCCGAAACTCGACATCTTGGTCGTCGCCATACATAACGACACGATTTCGAAGTATCAGACGATCGTCACGAGGGCGGAACTCCAGGCGAAGTTCTTCGAGATCGAGCTCTTCTCGACCATGCGCGCCATCGTCGACGAGCCGCTGCGCCCCGTCATGATCATGGATATCGGCGCAGCTTCGACGAAGATCTACGTGGTCGAGCGCGGGATCGTGAAGGCCTCGCATACCGTCAATCGCGGCGCCCAGGATATTACGAAGACGATCTCCCAGTCCCTCGGCCTGACCGTCGAGAAGGCCGAAGTAGCCAAGCGGGAATTCGGCCTGACCGGAGACAAGCAGCTCGCCGACGTCATCAAGCTCTCCCTCGACTATATTTTCTCCGAAGCCAACCGTGCCCTTCTCTCGTATGAGAAGAAGTCGAACAGGGCAGTGGGGAAGGTCTATCTTATCGGCGGCGGTGCGGCGCTCAAGGGGCTTGTCGATGTGGCCAAGGAGAACTTCAAGACGGAAGTGGTGGCCGGAGATCCGTTCGGCAAGCTTTCGACGCCGGCATTCCTGACACAGGTTCTTCGGGAGACCGGACCCGAGTTCGCCGTGGCTATCGGCCTGGCTCTCCGCATGCTCGTCGAGATGGAGTAGAAGAAGGTTATAAACACTTAGAATGGGAATTTTCTTTCTCTTCCGCGCATTCTCCTTTATACTATTATAAGAATGGAACCACGCTTCCAATCCTCATTCATACCGAAAGGTCCTGTTTCAACGGCAGGCCCGCTTTCCGATACGCAGGTGCATCAGAAAACCACGTTCTTCGGCTTGGTCGCCACCGTGCTTTTCATTGTAAGCCTCGTTCTTGCCGCGGGCTCCTTCGGCTATGACCGCTATCTTCTTGCGCACATCGGCACGCTCGGCACGGATCTCGCTTCGGCTCGCGCCACCATGCAGCCGGACACCATCAATGAACTGGTGCGGGCGAACCAGCGCATCATTTCGACGAAAAGTCTGTTGACGACTCACACCGCGCTCTCACCTTTCTTCGATTATCTCGAGCTCTCGACATTAAAGAACGTCCGCTTCACGCAATTTTTGTATCAAGTGACGGATAACGGCCTCGCGCTCACCATGCACGGTCAGGCCAAGAGCTACACCGATGTCGCCCTGCAGTCCGACGCGTTCAATAAGGCGGGATTCTTCAAGGGACCCGTTTTCTCGGACCTCGATCTCGATGCCAAGGGCAACGTGATCTTCACCTTCAAAGCCACTCTCGACCCGTCCATCGTTTCTTATAAGAAGCGCCTCGAAGGCGTCATTATTCCTGCGGTGACAACGGCTTCGACGACTCCGGCCGCTCTTCAGGCGACGACGACGCAAAAGACCGTAACGCCTGTCGTGAAGACAACCGCAACGACCACGCAGAAGACTGCAACGACCACACCCCACTAATATGAAAAATTCCACCGCAGTCATCCTCGTTTTGATCTCCGTCGGCCTCGTCTACACCTTTATCATGCCCGAATACGGCAAGATCCAGTCCCTTCGTGCGGAAGCTGCGGCGTACAACGGCGTCATTGCGAACGTGTCCGACCT
>JAQBRN010000025.1 GCA_028286465.1 Parcubacteria group bacterium
TCCTGGAGGTGGAGAAGCTTCCAAGGGTATGGCTGTTCGCCATTTAAAAAGTTACGCGAGCTGGGTTCAGACCGTCGTGAGACAGGTTGGTCTCCTATCTACTGCAGGCGTTCGATTCTTGAGAAGATTTGCTCCTAGTACGAGAGGACCGGAGTGAACTGACCTCTGGTGTACCTGCTGTCTTGCCAAAGGCACCGCAGGGTAGCTAAGTCGGGAAAGGATAAATTCTGAAAGCATCTAAGAATGAAGCCAACTTCAAGATTAGGAATCGTTTGAGGGCCGTGAGAGATGATCACGTTGATAGGCATTAAGTGTAAGCACAGCAATGTGTTGAGCTGAGATGTACTAATTGCCCGAATTCTTATTAGGAAACTTATAAGTCACTTTGAGTTAAGAAACTCTGTCCTGCTACATGGGATTAATTCGCAAGAATTAGTTCCGAACATACAATTGAAAATTTGGTTCTGGTGATTTGTCGCGAGGGTCACACCCGTTCTCATTCCGAACACGGAAGTTAAGCCTCGTTGAGCCGATGGTACTCCTATGGGGAAGAGTAGGTAGTCGCCGGAACCAAGTTTTGAATTACGAAAGAGCGCTCAGTAGGGCGCTTTTTCTGCGCTTGACTTTAGAACATTTTGTGTGAATAATACTTGAGGAAGTTAACCCGTTCCAGCCTAAGGCCAGAGAATACATGCCAGATCAGAATTGTTCCGATGAAGCAGCCCTTCCCGAGCCTTCAGAAGAGGAGCTCGGGCAGATGAGACGGATTCTTGCTTCTCTGTCGCCCGAGGAGCAGGACATGCTTAGCTGGATAATCGCTGAGGGTGCAGAAGATGAAGAAGAAGGTCAGTCACCGAAGCATCCGGATGTTCCGATCGAGGGCTATGATCCCGAAAATACTGGAATTCCCGGTACCGGCGAGACGCTGGCGGACATGTTTCTCGACGCTCTCAAGGAACGTGATCCGAAGTTGGCTGACAACTTCAAGAACGGTGAGGGGAAGCTCATCATCAAGAACTCTTAAGCCCCGGGGCGGCAAAAGCCGCTTGTCTGGGGCTTTTTTGTTATACTAATGCGATGAACAATTGGTCGAGAAGGCGCAAACGCAACATTCTCCTCATCGCACTCTTTTTCCTTGTCGTCGTTATCGGTCTTCCTCTTTACTTCTTCTTCCAGGTTACGCCGACGTGCTTTGATACGAAGCAGAATGGCGATGAGACGGGCGTCGATTGCGGCGGATCGTGTACGCTCCTTTGCGGATCGCAGTCTCTGCCGCTCATCATGAAGGGTGACCCTCGCCTCCTGAAGGTCTCGACGAGCACCTATGAGGCGGTCGCCTATGTGCAAAATCCGAATGCAACGGGCGTCATTATGAAAGCCGGCTACACCTTCACCCTTTATGAAGCATCCTCAAGCGTACCGGTGAAGACCATCACCGGCTACACATACGTGCCGAAGAATACGGACTTCGCCATCTTCGAAGGGCCGTTCGACATGGGGGATAAGGCACCTTCGCGCGTGACCTTCGCCTGGAATAACGCCTCGCTTGTTTGGACCAAGAATACCGATGCGAATCCGGTCATTAATGTAGCCGACAACGGTGTGGCGAATGCCAGTACCACTCCGAGGGTCGACGCCCGCGTCACTACCACATCGCTGTCCGAACTTTCCAATATCTACTTCGTCTCACTCGTCTTCAATGACACGGGCACTATCATGGCCGCCTCGAAGACCTATCTCGATACGCTCGCTCCCGGAGAGGTCTCGCCGATCGTCTTCTTCTGGCCAAGCCCGTTTACCGCCCTTCCCGCATCGGTCCGCATTATTCCGGTCGTCCTGCCTGATCCTAGTTATATAAAGTAATGTTCTCCGCACTGCGACACTTCTTCCGGGATACGCTCTCGGTCGATTGGATGATGTTCATACCGGCTCTTCTTATTTCTCTTGCCGGACTCGTGACCATGAATTCCTTTTCCGGAGATTCACATTACTTTTCGCATCAGGTCATTTGGCTTTCGATCTCGGTCGTCGTCTTCTTCGCCGCGACGAGCATGGACTGGAGATTCCTGCGCCGCACCCGCGTCCTTGTGCCGATGTATCTCGGCACGGCGCTTCTGCTTCTGCTTCTCTTCGTGCTTGGCCATGTGGCGAACGGCGCTCGGTCGTGGTTCTCGCTCGGGGGCTTCGCTTTCCAGCCGTCGGACTTCGCCAAGGTGGTCGTCATCCTCATGCTCGCGAAGTATTTCTCAAGGAGGCATATCGAGATTAGGAACTTGCGGCACATCATCGTCAGCGGCGTGTATGCCTTCATTATTTTCATTCTCATTGCCCTAGAGCCGGACTTTGGCGGAGCGGTCATTATCTTCGGCATCTGGTTCGGCATGGTGCTCGTCTCAGGCATTTCAAAGAAGCACCTCTTCTCGGTGCTTGCGCTCGGGACCATCGTCGTCGCAATTTTGTGGGGTTTCGTCTTCGCCCAGTACCAGAAGGATCGTATCAAGACCTTTCTTCATCCGCTCGCCGACATCCATGGCGCCGGATACAATGCCTACCAGTCGACGATTGCCGTGGGAAGCGGACAGATCCTCGGGAAGGGGATCGGCTATGGTACGCAATCGAAGCTCCTTTTCTTGCCGGAATATCAAACGGACTTCATCTTTGCGGCCTTCGCCGAGGAATGGGGCTTCATCGGCAGCGTATTGCTTCTCATTCTCTGCATGGCGCTTCTATTTCGCATTATCGATAATTCAAGAAACGCTGCCACGAATTTCGAAGCCCTTTTCGGCTTAGGCCTTGCGGTGCTCTACACCATTCACATCGTTATTCACGCCGGCATGAATATGGGCTTCCTGCCTGTGACGGGCATTACTTTTCCATTCATGAGCTACGGCGGATCGCATCTCGTTATTGAGTGGCTATCTTTGGGCGTACTTTCAGGCATGAAGCGCTACTCGACCGCACCCAAGTTCGAGATGATCGGCTAATACCTAAAGTAAGCCGTAATATATCTATTGACAAACTAGAACTATATGTGCTATAATGTACACATACTTGTACGTGTGCTCACATCAGGAGGCGGTTATGCAAACGATAGTCGATCACAAAGCGCTTGTTGCCACGCTTGCCCGCAGAGCCTTTATCCTTGCTCTGCGTGAAAAAGAGTACGGCCGCTCCGGCTTGGCTCGAGAAGAGACAGTGAA
Source organism: Parcubacteria group bacterium (assembly GCA_028286465.1). GTDB lineage: Bacteria > Patescibacteriota > Minisyncoccia > Phycocordibacterales > Zambryskibacteraceae > JAIFWN01. The sequence continues at coordinate 3,201 of JAQBRN010000025.1, forward strand.
AGTTGGTCGCAAGCAGCCAGAAGGGTTCGAGTGCGAACTTCACGACATCTTCGGTAACGTTTACCACGGCGTTGTCGATGTGCATGACGTCGATGTGGAAGGTGTAGTGGTCTGCGTGACCGGTGTCCAGCTCTATGGCCAGGCGCCGGCGTGGCCCCACTCCTGGCACCACCTCTGGGGTGTAAACAGAAACTACGACACCCTCATAGGTCCCTGACGCTTCAGCCCTGCTTCGAGACAAAAGGTCTCGCGATGCGGGGCTTTTTGTTTATTAATACAAAGCGAAGGTTTTATCGAACATTTGTCCGAGGGAGTATTCTTCCTCGACGAACTTTTTCAAATTTTCCCCGAGATCGGTTCTCATCTTTGCATCCGCTGCGAAGCCTTCGAGTACATGGCAGATCTCTTCGGGGAATTCCGGCTGGACGAGGGCCCCGGTCTCGAGATCTTTGATAATTTCCGGTACGCCGCCGACGGCTGTGGCCACGACGGGAAGTCCGGCAAGCCCGGCTTCGAGCGGGGCATAGGGAAGGGCTTCCGAGCGGCTTGCAAGGACGAAAACATCGAAAGCTTTAAGAAATTTCTTGGCGTTGTCCATAAAGCCGAGAAAGTATACGGATGACTCGATGCCGAGTTTCTTTGCCTGTTCCTTCAAATTAGCGAGTTCTTCTCCCTCTCCGATGATAACGAGTACGCCTGCGTGATTCTTGATGAAATCTCTCCACGCATAGAGGAGGATATCCGGACCCTTGATGCGGCGAAGTTCGGAAATGGTGCCGACGGTAAAAGTGTCGCCTTTGATGCCGAGTTCTTGTCTCGCCATATCGCGCGGCACCAAGTCAAATGGAGCAATGCCGTTATGAACGACGGCGCATTTCTTTCTCGCGAACGGCCATGCCGCTACATCGTTCATTGTCTTTTCTGAAACGCATATGGTCAGATCCGAGACGGCGATCGTTACCCAGTAGATAGCCTTCAAGGCGATTTTTCTATACAGCGGTCCGGGCCCGTTGAATTCCCATCCATGTGCGGTAAAGATGATATGCGGGACGCCTGCTATGCGGGCGGCAACAGCACCAATAGCCGCCATCTTTGATGAATTGATATGAAATACGTCCGGCCTTTCTTGCCTGAGGATTCTATATATATCGAGGAATGCACGCAGATCCTTGGTAATTCGTACATCGCGTCCGAGAGTTGGAAGCGAGATGACCCGCACGCCGCGGGAATCGAGTTTCTCGGTCAGCACCCCTCGTCCGCCTAAAAGGACCGCCGTGTCGTGCCCTCGATGCTTGGCCTCGCGGGCGAGTTCGTACACATAGCGCTGGGCGCCTCCGAAGTTCGATTTGGTGATGCCGTAGAGTATTTTCATTCGGTGGTCGCCTTTGTCTTAGCCATTATATAGAATTTGTGGTATAATGCACGCACATGAGCATATTCAACAAACGGGAACCCATCGTCCTTCTTGTCGGCGACCTTTTCTTCTTTCTCCTGTCACTCTGGCTCGCACTTCTCCTCAGAACGCTTTCCGTGCCGTCGAAGTCGCTCTTCTTAACGCACTTGAAGCCCTTTTCCTTCCTCTTCCTTATGTGGGTGGTGGTCTTTTATATCGCCGGACTGTATGAGAAGCATACCGTACTTCTTCGCTCGAAATTGCCGGCCGTTATCGCGAACACTCAAATGGCGAATTCCGTTTTGGCGGTTCTTTTCTTCTATTTCATCCCGTTCTTCGGTATTACGCCGAAGACCATTCTCTTCATCTATCTTTTCGTTTCGTTCGCGCTCATTCTCTTCTGGAGGATGTACGGATATTTCCTTATCGGCAAAAAGCGGCCGGAGAATGCCATCCTTATCGGCAGCGGGGAAGAAATGAAAGAACTTTACAAGGAGGTCAATTCGAATACGCTCTACAATCTTCATTTCATCACGAGCGTGGATCTTGCGCGCGCGGACGAAGAGGGTTTCTGGGACGAGATCATCTCGCGCATCTATGCGGAAGACGTTTCCATCGTGGCTATCGACCTCCTGAATGAGCACGTCGAACCAGTGCTGCCGCATCTCTATAATCTCATTTTCAGTAAGATCACCTTCGTCGACATGCATACGATCTACGAAGACGTCTTCAGCCGCGTGCCGCTCTCGCTTCTCAAACACAACTGGTTTCTCGAGAATATTTCAAGCACCCCGCAGGTAGCGTACGATGCTTTGAAGCGCCTCATGGACATCGTGCTTGCAGGTATTCTTCTTGTCCTTTCGCTCCCTTTCGACATTTTCGCCTTCATCGCCATCACGTTCGAGGATAGGGGTCCGGCTTTCATCACTCAAGACAGGGTTGGGAAAAACAATCAGCCGATCAAGATCCTGAAATTCCGCACTATGACCGGAAGCGATAACGGCGAGTACGGCGAGAAGGGAACGACGGAGCTTCGTGTGACGAAGGTCGGCAGCTTCCTCAGGAAGTCGCGCATCGATGAATTCCCGCAGTTCTGGAATGTCTTAACCGGAGACCTTTCGCTTGTCGGGCCGAGACCCGAATTGCCGAAGCTCATGAAGCTTTATGAAGAGTCTATTCCGTATTACAACATCCGCCACATCATCAAGCCGGGTCTCTCGGGCTGGGCGCAGATCTATCAGGAGAATCATCCACACCACGGTGCGGCGGTCGACCAGACCAAGGAGAAGCTTGCCTATGATCTCTATTACATCAAGAACCGCTCGCTGCTTCTTGATCTGAAGATCGCATTACGTACGGTGAAGACCCTTTTCTCCCGAGTCGGCAAATAATATGACAAAGGTCATCGTCACCGGCGGAGCGGGATTCATCGGGACGCATCTCGTCAAAGCCCTTCAAGCGCTCGGGCACGAGATCGTCGTGGTCGATATAAAGATCGATCCGAATGACGATGTTAGGGATCCGGCTGTCTTACAAAAACTTTTCAAAGGAGCCGAGTACGTCTTCCATCTTGCAGCGCTCGTCTCGGTGCCGTATTCGATCGAGCATCCTTTAGAGACGAATGCGACGAATCTGACCGGAACCCTTAATGTGCTCATTGCCGCGCGAGATGCGGGCGTGAAGCGGGTCATCTTCTCCTCAAGTGCCGCGGTCTACGGCGATCAGGATGTGCTGCCTGTGAAGGAGACGGCAGAACTGCGGCCGATGAGCCCGTATGCACTCGAGAAGTTCGAAAGCGAAATGTATCTGAAGCTCTTCTCGGAAATCTACGGTCTCGAAACGGTGTCGCTGCGCTATTTTAATATCTACGGCGAGGGTCAGGATCCGAACGGGCCGTATGCTTCCGCCATACCGAAATTCTTGAAAGCGAAGAAAGAAGGGAAACCCCTGACGATCGTCGGCGACGGATCGCAGACACGCGACTTCGTGCATGTATCCGATGTGGTGTCTGCGAATATCGCTGCCATGATGAGTACGAATGGGGGAAAGGGGGAAGCGATCAATATCGCAACGGGAAGAAAGGTGTCGATGCGACAGGTTGCAGAACTTATCTTATCAAGAGAGGCTAACGAAGGTTCGATCGAACATCTCCCGGCGCGCTTTGAAATCAAGGATTCGGTCGCAGACATTTCAAAGGCCAAAGAACTCCTTGATTGGGAGCCGAAGGTGGCGTTTGAGGAGGGGATACAAAGGCTTCTCTGATACTTGACAAATTTATATAAGTTGCTATAACACAAAGAGTTGCTCTTTAATTTTTCCCCGCACTCAATTCGGAGAGTCTATGAAGATCAAGATGGCATTAATCGCGCTTGCGGCCGTGTCTTTGTCCGCGTGCTCCGATAACCACGACCAACTAGTGAAGCGCCCGCAACTCGTCAAGAAGGCGGAGGCGGCAGTTGTTGACAGTCAGCCGAGATACGTGACGAGCACCGTCCGTGTATGTGACGTGCAACAGGCGACGATCGGCGGCGTCTATCAGGCGGCTGAAGCAAGCATGGGGGCGGCTTTCGGCGTCACCTTCGTCACGGCGATCGATTCGACGAGGACGCTCCACGTCTTCGTCTCGCCGGTGCCGGCAGCCGTCCTGAATGGTCGAAATTATGTTCTGTTTTATCGGCGAACCGTACCGGTGAGCGGCGCAGAGATTGCCCGACTTGCAAAGGTCCGCGGCGAGTTTCTCAACTTTGATAATTGGTCCTTCCAGGGCCCTATCAAAGCCGATGGTATCCTGATTGATTACCGGCTGGCACTCCCGAGCTCGATGGGCATGAATGTGGTTTGTCCGGACTGAAAGCGTGAGCAAATCACTTTAGCGCCCGGCAGCAATTGCTGTCGGGCGCTTTTCTATACCCCTTATGTTTACCCTAGGATTGCCCAAAATGGCTTTTTACGTATAATTGGCCCTAATGAATCGAAAGCGCTATATCCTGACCTCAGTCGTCCTCTTGGCCATTTTCGTTCTCCTGGGCTATTTCCTCGTCCGCGAACAGCGCCCAAATGCTAAGTACCCCTTCAAATTCGGCCTCGACCTCGTCGGCGGCACGGAACTCGTCTATAAGGCAGACGTCTCCAGGGTCTCAAGCGTCAGTGATGCCATGCAGTCCTTGAAGGATGTTATCGAGCGCCGTGTGAACGTCTTCGGTGTTTCCGAGCCGCTTGTGCAGACGGAAGACGCAGGAGTTATCTCCGGTAATTCCGACGAACGGCTCATCGTCGAGCTCCCGGGCGTCACCGACATCGACCAGGCAATCAAGCTCATCGGAGAAACACCGACCCTTGAGT
>JAQBRN010000008.1 GCA_028286465.1 Parcubacteria group bacterium
ACTTGAGAAATGTTTGTAATTTTCTCAATATTATTTTTTAAACGAAAACACCCTCTGAGGATTCAGATTGTGGATGAGTCTATCGTATTGCTACAACAAACTCCTCCACGGTCTGAACCCAGCTCGCGTAAGATTTTAATTGGCGAACAGCCAAACCCTTGGGAGCTTCTTCACCCCCAGGATATCTTGAGCCGACATCGAGGTGCCGAACTGTGCCGTCGCTATGGACGCTTAGGCACAACCAGCCTGTTATCCCCAGGGTAGCTTTTATCCGATAATCTCCGGCCGCATCTAACGCGTACCGTCGGTTCACTATGCTCTGCTTTCGCATCTGTTTGGCAAGTACGCCTCACAGTCAAGCCAGCTTGTGCCATTACACTATCGGCACGGTTTCCATTCGCGCCTAGCTGACCTTAATAGACTCCTCCGTTACTTTTTAGGAGGATAGCGCCCCACTAAAACTGCCCGCCAGATACTGTCTCTCGTCGTTTTTGCCGCCGAGGTTAGAACATACAATCTTCAAGAATGGTATTTCACTGATGACTCCACGGACCCCGAAAGGTCCGCTTCAAAGTCTCCCATCTATGCTACGCATGAAGATCGTAGGCTCAATATCAAGTTGCAGTAAAGCTCCTGGGGTCTTTTCGTCTATCTGCAGGAAACCGGCATCTTCACCGGTACTGTATTTTCACCGAGCAGGTCCCCGAGACAGTTTTCCAGTCATTACACCATTCGTGCGCGTCTGAACTTACCAGACAAGGAATTTCGCTCAACTATTCCTCTCAGTTGGACTCTCTCTTAACCCGACTTTTGCAAGTTGTGGGTCCGTGACGTTGGTCTCTCGTTGATCACGATGGACTATCCGCGTATTACGACGCGGTAGGTAGCTAGAAATGCAATGATTATGTTCTTTAATTGTTTACCGTTTTCTTAACGGTCCCAGTCCTTCCGGAACCTTCTTGCGAAAGTTCCAGAACCTTAGGACCGTTATAGTTACGGCCGACATTCACCAGGGCTTACAACAGTCAGCTCATGTCTTACGACAATCACCGCCGATGTTTAACCTTCTGGCATTGGTCAGGTGTCACCCCCTATACATCCTCTTGCGAGTTCGCAGGGAGCTGTGTTTTTGGTAAACAGTTGCCAGAAATACTTTAGCTGCGGCCTCTTTTTTAAGAGAGGCAGGCCTTATTCCGAAGTTACGGCCGCTTTTTTGCCGAGTTCCTTGGGGACGTCTCACTCGTTCGCCTTCGTCTACTCGACGTGAACACCTGTGTCGGTTTGCGGTACGGATAATGCTGTAATAAGTTTAGAAGCTTTTCTTGGAGGGTAGCTTTGCGCCATTTACGACAGCCGAAGCTGCCGCATTCTCGCTTACCTTGGTCTTGTGGCCCGGGATTTTCCTCGGAACCGACCTCGGCACACGAACGTCAAATCCAATTATGCGCGACGCATACATACCCCCGACCCTTCATCACTTACAACATTAGTCATGGAATATTAACCATGTGTCCATCGTGTGCGGTTCTCACCATTCACTTAGGCCCGACTAACCCCCTTCCGACAAACGTTGAAGGGGAAACCTTGTTCTTTCGGCGTGCGGGTTTCTCACCCGCATTGTGGTTACTTGTGCCAACATTCTTACTTCGCAACGCTCCAGTGTGGGTCACCCCTTCACCTTCACAGCAGATGCGAAAACTCTCCTACCGCTCCACCTATCCGAAGATAGATGAAGCCCTCAGTTTCGGTACCATGCTTAGCCCCATGAATCTGCGGTGCGATATCTCTTACTGAGTGAGCTGTTACGCTTTCTTTAAAGGATGGCTGCTTCTAAGCCAACCTCCTCAGTGTCAGAGAAATATCACCTCCTTAAGTGCACTTAGCATGGATTTAGGGACCTTAAATAGAGATCTAGGCTGTTTCCTTTTTGACGCACGGAGCTTAGCCCCCGCCGTCTAACTGCCGCATTTTTAATCCAGAGTATTCGGAGTTTGATAGGTCTAGCGAGATTTCTCCCTGTCCAGACCTTCCAGTGCTCTACCCCTCTGGGGAACACGCGACGCTAGCCCAAAAGCTATTTCGGAGAGAACCAGCTATTACCAGGCTCGATTAGCTTTTCACTTCTTATCACAAGTCATCCGAGAGTGTTGCACGGCTCACCGGTTCGGGCCTCCCTTCATCTTTCGACAAAGTTCACCCTGCTCATGACAAGCTCGCTCTGGCTTCGGGTCTCTAGCATCGTACGATCGCGCTATTCACACTCGGTTTCCCTACGCCTCCATGCTTTTTCGGCACTTAGGCTAGCACGATGCTAGAACTCGTTGGCTCATTCTTCAATAGGCACGCTGTCGAGGATATAAATACCCTCTTCAACTCCTTGTAGACATACGGTTTCAGGTCTATTTCACTGCCCTTCCGGGCTACTTTTCACCTTTCCCTCACGGTACTAGTTCACTATCGATCTCCAAGAATATTTAGCCTTACCGGTTAGTTCCGGCAGATTCCCCCGAGGTATTCGTGTCTCGAGGTACTCAAGAACGGAAACAAAAGAGATATTTGATTTTCGGTCACGGGGCTATTACCCTCTAGGGCGCTCCTTTCCAAGAGCTTGACCTAACCAAATATTTTTTGACTCTTCTCTGCATAAATGCAGACATCTCCGCCTTACAACCCCCAGCAACAATCACGAGACAGAATAAATTCTGTCGCGAGAATGTAACTGAGTTTGGGCTTCTTCGTTTTCGCTCGCCGCTACTAACGAAATAACTATTGTTTTCTTTTCCTCCAGGTACTGAAATGTTTTACTTCCCTGGGTCAGTTCTCTACGTAATTCGTAGAGTACCAGCTTATGCTGGTGGGTTTCCCCATTCGGAGATCTACGGATCAAAGGTCGTTAGGTACCTCCCCGTAGCGTATCGCCACCTTACTGCGTCCTTCATCACTTCTTTGGAGTCAAGGCATCCACCGTACGCCCTTAAATTTCCTATTAGGAAACTTAAAAACCACATCCTCGGCTCATTGGCCGAGGTCCCGATACATAAAGTATCGAGATTGAGTTTTTCCTCTACGTTGTCCAAACGTAAAAGACTGCTCTGTCCTGCTACATGAGATCAATCATCTAGCATGTTCCGCTCGCCCTACAATCAGGCTTACGGAACGCTTCCACCTCCATGCATTGAAAGACCCCAAAATACTTTCTGCAAATGAATGCAGGAGTATCCAGACTCTCGCTTATTGATCCGCGAGTGTCATGGGATGCACGTGGTGGTATGTAATTGTCAAAGATCGCCTAGAAACGAAAACCTCCGCACTTTCGCGCGGAGGTCTTTTGAGACCAAAGCTAGTCTTGCGACTAGCTGTTCCGCTTGAAATTGCTGTGGTTTCTTAACATTTTTAGGGTAATAGCTATTATACTCATAGCGAAATGCCTGTCAACAAGGCCCTCTATTTCACCATTCTGGGGACAAAATGTGGATAAAACCTATGAAAAACCGCCCTATTCCTGGGCGGTATCCTCGGCGGCCCTTTCGGCCGCTTTTTCGAACTTCTTATCGAGCCGTGCGAATGCGGGTTCGAAGCGCTCATTGATCTCGGCTTTGGCATGCTGGACCTGCTTCCAATCGACGGCGAAGCGGAGTCTCCGCAGATCCTCGGACGTCTTCACCCTCTCGACAAGTCTCCCGATCATCTCGAGAATCTGCTCCTTTGTCGGATCATGGTGAATGAACAAGCTCTTCGCATCTTCGAAAAGTTCGTGGAACTCACTCTTCGGTTCGGTCATACTCCCTCGCAAGTTGAATCTGGCCCGATACTACCCCTCCCTCTTATTTGCGTCAAACGACACTTTCCAAGGCCTTGCCTTGGATTATCTCCTGCTGCTCAGTGCGACTTTGATCCCGAGTCCGATGAGCACCACGCCAGTGAAGCGCTCGATCCAGTGCTGGAACTTAGTTACCCGGCCTTTGATCTTTTGATGAGAGAAGAAGATAGACACGATAGTAAACCATACGAAAGTCGCCGTCATCATTTCGAGTCCGTAGAGTGCCTGGATAAATTTCGGCGTTTTCGGATCGATGACCTGCGTGAAGAGTGCCAGGATAAAAAGGGTGACCTTCGGATTCAGTACGTTCGTCAAGAATCCTGTTTTGATAGCGGCGAGCGGAGTGAGCATCTTTTCTTCAGAAATTACCTCGACCACTTCCCCTTCCGCCTGTGGCTTGGCCTTCAAGGATTTGTATCCGATATAGATAAGATACGCCACACCGATGTACTTAATGGTGTTGAAGAGAAGGATCGATTGAGAGATGAGCAGTCCGATCCCAAGCAGCGAGTAGGTAATGTGCACCGCAATGCCGCATACAAGTCCGAACGCCGTGTAGATGCCGGCCTTGCGCGAGTACACAAGGCTGTTCCTCGAGACCATGGCGAAGTCCGGCCCCGGGCTCACAACGGCTAAGAGGTGTATAAGAGCAATGGTAAAGAATTGGGATACGTACATGTGGTCACACTATACCAAGACGTGCGCACGACAACAATCCGTTTATTTATGAGATATAAAACGAGGATTAATCCTTGCCAATAATTTTTGTTATCTTATATGACCACAAAAAATATCCCTTTACTTGTGGCATGTTATAAAAATTTACGTAAGTATCTGGTAGTACCCGAACTTGATTAGCCGGAACATCAGGATTGATGAAATTCTGATCCTCACCAATAGTTTCGCATGCGCTTGTTATTTCTGTATCAGGACAATCATACGCAGTTACTGTCATGTCAATTTCGGTAAGAGTGTGGCTTGAATTATTTTTAATTTGACCTTTTAAGGTGTAATCCGAATAGGTGGGATAAAGTTTGAGATCCTTGATTTGGATCTGGTCAGCGGTTATCAGAGACTCCGCAACTTTCTGATTCACTGAGTCATTCAAGTAATAGATACCAGTAGCAAGTACTAGGAGTAAGATAATTCCCCCTAATAGTTTTCTAAATTCAGGAAACTTATAACATAAAAAGATTAGAGCACCAATTCCAATTATCCAAGCCATAAATAGTTACCAGCTGTAACCTTTTTTACCAGTATATGGATTGTAATTTCCGTGATAGCTATAATTATTAGTTCTAACACTATCAGCGTTTGTGCGGTAATACGAATTTACATATGTACCGCTACTTCGATAATAACCATTAACTCTCACTACAGCATGAGTTGAAAGTGGAGCAATCAGCAAAACTGCCAAGAAACTTAGTGTAATAAGTATTTTTTTCATACTCTGATAGTACCACTAAAAATTATCTGAGAGTGGGCTTTTAGCGGAACTGTGGATAAGTTACTGAAAATGGCTCTGGGCATACGTGATCACTCCTATCGAGAGTGCGATGATCAGAAGGAAGGCAAAGAGGAACTTGAAGAAGGTCTTGTCGAAATAACGCATGTATTAAGTATAGCGTGAGGGGCCGCGGAGGCAACAAAAAACCACCCTTGCGGGTGGTTTTTCGCTTTCTAGTTTAGCTTACGCTAGACCAGGAGTTGGCTTACGGAAGAACGATTTCTGTAGTTCTCCACTCGGTTCTGCCGGCCATGAAGTTTGAAGTCTTCACGACACCGTCAGTGAGCGACCAGTTGATCGACTCAAGACCGACTGCGTAGGTGCCGCTCGTGACGAGGACGCCTGCAGGAGTTCTGCCTTCAAAGTAGAAGGAGACCGGGAGAGTAACAGTGTTGTTCTGCTGGAGCTTGAATGCCTGACCCGTTGCGAGACCTGAGGTCACAACACCGGATGAAGGAACTGACCAGCTCGTAGTAGAAGCAACGTTCTGTACCTGCTTCACACCGCCGACATAGACTGCGAAGTTGAATGTCGAGGATGCTGACTGGGTACCGAAGATGACGTCGCCACCGACCGCCTTGATGTTGATGTTGAATGTCGCAACAGCAGAGGAGGTAGCGCCGGCAATCGAGAGACCTGCGTTCTTCGTGATCGTAGGAGTACCTGCGAGTGAGAAGACCGGACCGATCGAACGGACGACGGCGTTGTTGCCGGTAGCTGAGCCGGTACCAGTGATGGTATCGCCGACTGAGTTAGTACCGAGAACGTTGGTGCCGACGAGCGATGCGAGGAAGGTCGTAGCAGTTCCGTTAGCGCTGCGGATATCAGCTGCAATCGTAAAGGTTGCAGTGGTACCCTTCGGAATCACGTAGCTCAAGTTGTTGAAGCTTGAAGTCGAACCTGAAGCCGATGCAGTGCCGAGGATCTGACCAGACGTGCCATTACCCGCGTAGAGGTAGGTGGTCGAAGCCGTAGCTCCGGTGCTGCCTGTCTGGGTGATGGTAACGTTGTTCACATCAGTAAGCTTGATGTCATCCTTGTCTGCCTTGATGTCGAAGACGAGAACAGGAAGCTTGTCGAACTGATTGTTTGCTGCACCTGTCGAAGCAACGACTTCCTGTGCGTTCGGATTGTTTGAATCCGTAGAGACAGTGATGGTTGCGCTCGAAGCGAGGCTCTTTGCAGTAGTGATCGAGTTCGTAAGAGCACCGTTGACTGCTGGGCCGTAGAGGTCGATGCCTGCACCGTCAATTGCGCGAACGCCGTTGACAGGGATGGTAACGACGTATGAACCTGCGGAGACAACGCTCGAGTCGATAGTTGAGCGGATGTCTGCCTTAACGGTGTACGTTCTCTGGCTACCTCTGGATACTACCGAGCTGAAGCCCGAGATAGTCGCCATGTAGGTGTTGTCAGACTGCTTCACAACGTTCGTTGAGTTCATGTCGATAGAACCGAGAGTTCTGCCAGCGTCATCTACAACGTAGAGGGTCTGGAAGATCTTGTTGTATTCGGTCGTGTTCGAGCCGAGGACAACGTTCACGCGCTGAACTGCAACGTCAGAACCGGTAGCCTTCACGTTGAAAGCGATGATACCGTCCATTCTGTCGTTTTCGTAAACAGTCGAGTTAGAAACCGGAGCCGAAGTGACTGCGATAGTACCTTCTGCGCCCGGAGTCGTGATCGTACCGGAAGTGGTTCCAGTAGTCGTACCGCCAGTGGTGGTGCCACCAGTAGTCGTACCGCCAGTCGTCGTACCAGTTGCGGAAGCGCTAAGCGCTGCGCGAGAGATCGGACCGAAGTAACCAGCTGCAGGGCTGATGCTTGCGGAAGCCTGCCAACGAGCGACAGCCGCCTTTGTGAGGGAGCCGAAGTAACCGTAAGCGGTACCAGCAGGAATCGTGAGGTAACCCTTGGAAACGAGGATCTGCTGAAGAGCAGTCACATCTGCACCGGAGCTGCCAACCGTGAGGTCACGGGTGAAAGTTACAGTAGTGGTAGAACCACCCTGAAGCGCGGTGAGCTGAGCCTGAAGCTGAGCAATCGCTGCCTGGATATCAGCAACGGTCGTAGCGCCAGCTGGAAGCGTAGCGCCGAGAACCATCGCGAGACCAGCAACTGTTGCTGCAGCCTTTGCGAACATTGAATTCTTTGACATTTGTAAGTTTTTTTCTTTCTAAATCGTAGAAGCCTTCGCCTGATTTCTAAATGAATGTGGCTAAGCACTACGGGTATTAATTGCCGACAACGGATAAGCCTTTGTCGGCAAGCTACTAAATTCCACCCCTTAATCTTATAGGGGACTTTTGAGAAGAGGAAGGAAAACGTTGTGGATAACACACATTTCCTTCCCTTTTATCTGCGTAAAGAGCTGACTCAATCATAGCGCCCATGAGGTCTAAAGTCAAGCAAACACTCGCTTTTTTACCCCATCTTCCGGTAATGAGGCTTCATTAAGCCAAAGAATACCTGCTCCAACGCTTTTCCCCTTCCTTTCTAAGTATTCCCATGCGCACCATGGCAAGAAGTTCGCGCTGAATGGTCTTCTCGCTCACCCCATCGATAAGAGGTGAGACGTCTTTTATCATGATCTCTTTCTTGCGTTTCAAGAGATTGATGATGACGCTCTGGCGGCCGTTTTTCTTCACGGCAACGGCACCGAAATCCTTAAGGTTTGCGTCCCTCACTTCTTTCGAAGAACCCCTTGAATCCTCTGCCTTTTTAGGCACAGAAGGGAGCAACTGGAAGCCATTAGTCGAAGCGCTCTCATCGGGTCTTGGAGCCGTTTCTCTTGCCACGCGTTCTGAAGCCGATACCGCGTCCTTTAGAATTTCCCTACCTGATTCCGTTTTGTCTTTGATATGCGTATCTGCGGAGGCCGTAAGCTCTTTCGGCACGAAGAAGAAATTCTCCGACAATACGGGTGAAGTTTGAGCTGCAAGCACGTTACCTTCCCCGACAAGTGCCAGAAGGAACTTGTCGAGTTCGCGATTGAGGATCTCGTAATTCATGTCTGAGACGAGGCCGGCGTTCTTGGCCACGGCGAAGAGCGCGGAGATCTCGAGCATCAGCTTCCGGATATCAGACAATGTTTTTTCTTCCCTTAAGACTTCGCTGTCTTTTATGAAAATCGAAACGGACACCAGGTCCGATGCAAGCGATCTAAGCTTCCATTTCAAGGGTTCTTTGTCATCGAAAAAGCCAGTGATGAGATAGGTGGCGGAAGAAATCTTTTCTGTCTTTTTGAGGCTTTCTGTCTTTATCATGTCCTTTATTATGTCCGATAGTATACCATCATTTGTCCTTTATTGCAAGTGCGTCCATTATAGTTTCTTAGAGACATAATTAGCAAGCTTGAAATGCCCGTAACCTGTGCCGTACTGGCGTGGTATGATTATTCACAAATACATATATAGGCAATGGCTAAAAAGGATAAACGAAAGCAAAGAGACGAAAAACGATCAGGGAAACAATCCTTCTTCGAGCGCATTTCGAAAGACACCTGGAATGCCATCTTCGGCGTCGGATCGGTCGTCGTCACGATCTTCCTCTCCATGGCTGCTTTTGGCAAGGGAGGGCCGGTCGGTGCCTGGGCCTTCAGCGCCCTGTCGTACCTCTTCGGCATCGGCTACTACCTCGTCCCCGTTGCCTTCCTCCTTCTTGCCGTCTCATCTTTCCGTTCCGAGGAAAAGGAGTTCGCCCTGCCGCAGACCCTTGGCTCGCTCCTCTTCTTCATCTCGTCCCTCGGCCTCGTCGACCTCGTGAAGACAAGCTCGGGTGGACTCATCGGCGGCTTCATTTCGCATCCCCTCTTCCTTCTCTTCGACTTCTATCTCTCCTTCATCATTCTTCTTGCGCTCGTCATCATTTCCTTAATGGTTATCTTCGACACGGCGCTTAAGCTCGACTTCGTCGCTCTCTGGCACAGACTCTTCAGACGAGGGAAGCCTCTGACAAGCGAGGAACTCGTCTCGGCAGAAACGCTCCAGGTCGCGAAAGCGGTCGAGAACCTCGAAGCCCGTTCTCCGGAACCGCTGGCCGAGAAGGAACCCTTGGTCAAGAAATTCTTCGCCAAGGGTGAAGAGGCCGAAGGCTTCACTCCGCTCGTCGTCAGAAGAAGCGGCAAGGCCTGGAACCCTCCCCCGCTCTCTCTTCTCGAAAAGGACAAGGGCAAGCCGGGCGTCGGCGACATCAAGGCCAACGCGAATCTCATCAAGAGGACGCTTGCGAACTTCGGCATCGTCGTCGAAATGGATGAGATCTCGATCGGCCCTTCCGCCACGCGCTATGCCGTGAAGCCTGCCGAAGGCGTGCGTCTTTCGAAGATCCTCGCTCTCCAGCAAAACCTCGAACTGGCACTCGCAGCCAAAGGCGGCATCCGCATTGAAGCCCCTATCCCAGGCAAGTCTCTTGTCGGCATCGAGGTACCGAACACCTTCAAGGCGACGATAGGCCTCGGCTCGCTCTTGTCCGAAAAGGAGTTCGCCGAATCGGACAAGCCGCTTCTCGCCTCCCTCGGCCGCGACATTTCGGGCAATTCTCACTTCGCGAACGTAGCCAAAATGCCTCACGCTCTTATTGCGGGTGCGACCGGCTCCGGCAAGTCCGTGACCATTCATGCCATCATCACCTCGCTTCTCTTCAGGAATCCGCCGGACAATCTGAAATTTCTCATGATCGACCCGAAACGCGTCGAATTGACGCTCTATAACAAGATCCCCCACCTCCTCACTCCGGTCATCACCGATGCGAAGAAAGCCATTCTTGCCCTCAAATGGGCCGCCAAGGAAATGGATCGCCGCTACGACATCCTGGAGAAGGCATCCGTCCGCGACATCGATTCGTATCATAAGAACATCCTCGCTGCCTCGAAAGTCGCTCCCGAAGACCCTGAGAGTCCCGATGCCATGCCGTATATCGTCATCATCATCGACGAGCTCGCCGACCTCATGCAGAGCTATCCTCGCGAACTCGAGGCCGCCATCGTTCGCCTGGCTCAAATGTCCCGCGCCGTCGGCATTCACCTCCTCCTTTCGACCCAAAGGCCATCGGTCAATGTCATTACAGGCCTCATCAAGGCCAACATTCCGACGCGCGTCGCTCTTCAGGTCTCTTCCCAGATCGACTCGCGCACTATTATAGACATGGCGGGCGCGGAGAAACTCCTCGGTGCCGGCGACATGCTCTTTATGTCCGGAGATATGGCTAAGCCCGTGCGTATCCAATCTGCATACATTACGGAAAACGAGGTCAAGAAGGTGGTGAAGTATCTCGTGGACGAATATGCAGACGAACTCAATGCCGGCATCGACTTCTCGACCGAGAATACGTCAAACGCCATCTTCTCGGCCACGCTCGACGATGATGCCGCAGGTGACGACGATGAACTCTATGAAGAGGCCCGGGCCATCGTCATGGAAGCCGGCAAGGCCTCGACCTCCTATCTTCAAAGGAAGCTTCGTATCGGCTACGCCCGCGCTGCCCGCCTGATCGACATCCTTGAAGAACGCGGCGTGATCGGCCCCGGATCAGGCGCCAAGCCCCGCGAAGTGATCGGCGCCTCAAGCGCTCCGGCGGAAGGCTTCGGCCCGACGGACGACTATGCGGCTTAACCTCAATCCCCGGCAGACGCTCGGAATCGGCTTCCTTGCCCTTATCGCTCTCTACGCCCTTTTTCAGGCGCGCTATATCATTCTCGGACCGGAAGTAAGTCTCATTTCCCCAACGGACGGATTCGTCTCGACCACGAGCCTCATTACCATCTCGGGCACGGCTCGAAATACGACCTTTACGAGCCTTGACGACAGGCCCATTTTCCTCGATGAAAGCGGTCATTTCTCGGAAACGCTCTTAGCACCGGAGGGCATAAGTACTATAATAGTGAAGGCCAGGGACCGCTTCGGCCGGGAGACAGAGAAGACCTTACGCATCGTCGTTAACGAATAAACCGCACGCTATACATCCATATGAAAAAAAACAAAGTAGAAAAGCCACCTAAAGAAATCGGCGAGAGAAACTCCACGAAGAATATCGACGCGGCGCTCGATGCCATCAAGACGAAGTTCGGAGAAGATTCCATTATGAAATTGGGCGACAAGCCGAAGGTCGGCGTCGATGCCATCTCGACAGGATCTATCGGACTCGATGCGGCGCTCGGCGTCGGAGGACTCCCCCGCGGCAGGATCATCGAGATCTTCGGACCGGAGTCGTCCGGCAAGACGACCCTCTCGCTTCATGTCATCGCCGAAGCCCAGAAGCTCGGCGGACTCTGCGCCTTTATCGACGCGGAACACGCCATGGATCCTGACTACTCGGCGCGACTCGGTGTGAACATCAATGAACTCCTTATCTCCCAGCCGGACACGGGCGAACAGGCGCTCGAGATCGTCGAGTCCCTCGTGCGCTCGGGCAACATCGACGTCATCGTCATCGACTCCGTCGCGGCACTTACCCCGAAGGACGAGATCGAAGGCGAAATGGGCGCGCATCATGTCGGCAAGCAGGCTCGCCTCATGAGCCAGGCGCTTCGCAAGCTTACCGCCATCGTCGCCCGCTCGAAGACTATCGTCATTTTCATTAACCAGATCCGCATGCAGATCGGCGTGATGTTCGGGAATCCCGAGACGACCCCCGGAGGCAAAGCGCTTAAGTTCTACACCTCGGTGCGCCTCGACATACGCAGAATTGCCCAAATCAAGAAGGGCGAAGAGATCATGGGCGGACGCATTCGCGTGAAGGTCGTCAAGAACAAGGTCGCTCCCCCATTCAAGCAGACCGAATTCGACCTCATGTACAACGAAGGCATCTCCCGCGAAGGCGAGATCATCGCGCTCGGCGAGAAGCTCGGCATCATGTCGAAGTCGGGTACTTCGTATGCCTACACTCCTGAAGGTAGCGAAGAAGTGAAGCTCGGCCGCGGCTACGACGCCACCCGTCAATTCCTCAAAGAGAATGCCAAGATTTCGAATCAGATCCTCAAGGATATTCGAAAGAAACTGAAAGAAGAATAGTCCGGAACGTCACACTTGAAATCTTCGGGAGAAAAGCATACTATCTCTTTGCACCCCCTCAACCGGGCCCGATAAGGGGCAAGCGGACAAATCCTTTTGGGATACTTCCACAGCTGATCTGCCTCGACCGCCGTCGCCACCCGAAGGGCGAACACACGTGCGCTCGTCACACGGAGATCGAATGGAAGAGCGATGATCTAAGGGACGGATCCTCTCGCGAAAAGGTACAGATTCAAGGAAACATGTTTTCGTAATTTTCAATCGAAGGGTCTTCTGTACTGTTCGTTCACCGTTTTTCGTCAAGAACCTTGCTGGTTGGAAAGAAAGCGTGTTTCGGGAAAATCCGCCGCGGATGCTCCATGAGTAATCCGCACGCGTGCCCACGGCCCCTCCGCCGTGGTTTTTCATATCAATTTTGTAATAGAAAAGCCTCACCAGAGAAAGCGGTGAGGCTTTTCTATGTGAAGCTGCTAAAAACTATTTTTCTGCGACAACAAGGAATGGCTGCATCCGAGCTTTGAGCGAAGGAACTTGCTTGATCATTCCCTCGACGAGCAAGGAGAGGCTGCTGTGGACATTCACAACATCGTCCAAACCGGGCTCGAAATAGTGATGCGCGTCTCCTCCTTTCCATACCCGGTAGGAATCCTCCGATCCGAAAGCCAAGTTCCATCGGGGTTCGATCGAGTTACCCTTCGATACGAGGAGCCAGCGTTGGACACCCCCTCTGGGACTCGGGAGATATTCAGTGAGGTAGATACTCTCATCCCATTGAGCCTGCATGGCCCAAACGCACAACTCTCTTTGTGCCAGAAGCATGATTGTCTCGACAACCATCTTGATGTCTTTCCGCATCTGCTCGATATTCTTGATGCCGGACACCAGACGCAAAGCGATATCCTGTGACATGGTTCTCTCCTTCCCATTCCTGGGATAGCCATTCCTGGCTTTGTAACTGAGTATTCCTACTCGGGAAACTGCCAAAGAGCTTACCTTAGTATAATATCACATATTTCTAGTAGAGTCAATACTCTTGAATAAGGCCTAAAATAGGGCTAGAATAGTCTCCACTATGGCCATGCTTGAATACAATGAGATCACGGAGAGGAAATACATCGTCTTCGAAAACGAACCTTACGAGGTCATCTCAAGCCACGTCTTCCGAAAGCAGCAACGAAAGCCCGTCAACGCCACGAAGATGCGCAGCATGCTCACCGGACGCATCGTCGAGCACTCCTTTCATGTGTCGGACAAAGCCGAGGAAGCGGACATCTCACGCCGCGGCGTGAAGTTCCTGTACGTCAATAAAAACGAATACTTCTTCTGCGATGTGAAGGATCCTTCGAAGCGCTTCCCTCTCACCGATGTCCTCGTCGGCGATGCGGGCAAATTCCTGAAGCAGAACACCGAAGTCGATGCGCTTGTGTACGACGATGGCACGGACGAAGGACGGATCATCGGACTGAAACTCCCGATCAAGATGGATTTGAAGGTCATTGAAGCGCACCCGGCCGTGAAGGGCAACACCGCCCAAGGCGGCTCGAAGATGGTGAAAGTCGAAACGGGCGTCGAACTCCAAGTTCCGATGTTTATCAAAGAAGGCGACATCATCCGCATCAATACCGAAACCGGCGACTACACCGACCGGGTTACGAATTAGTTTCTTTTTTCCAAATATCGACGCAGGCTCCTGCGACGAGACCGACGAGTGTCCAGTATCCAAGGACAAACCACGGCTCGTGGTAGACGAGGGCGTGCATATTGCCGAAGACTCTATAGAAAAATGGCAATGGGAAGAAAAGTGGCGTAATGAATGGATCGGCGAAGCACCCGACCCCATTCGGCGCGGGACACGTGATCTTTAATACGAAAATGAGAACGGCGCACGCCGGAGCGAAGAGCGCGCCTTGGATGGAGTAAGGAACCTTCATGTGATTAAGCGCCGACCTATTATAACAAAAAAGCCCCGCATGCGGGGCTTTTTTTATCGAGTGACGTACGGAAGGAGTCCGAGGAAACGAGCGCGCTTCACCGCGAGAGCGAGGCCGCGCTGGTGGTTCGAAGCCACACCGCTTCTCCTTCGTGACTGGATGCGGGCATGAGGCGTGAGATACTTCTTGAGCGTCTCCACATCCTTGTAGTCGATGTAATCGATCTTATTCTTGTGGAAGTAATCTTCTTTTTTCACTTTAGTTGCTATTTTTTATTCTGTTAGAAAGGAATGTCGTCGAGGTTAATCTCTTCTGCCGGATACTCGATCGTTTCCATCGGAGGAACTTCCTGCTGCTTCCCTTCGGAAGCGTTGCCTGAAGGGGTCGGAGCGGTCGAGGCGTTGGCCGCACCGCCTTGGGCGCGATTGCCGAATTGCACGCGATCGGCGACGATCTCCGTGCGGTAGTTCTTCTTGCCGTCGGGACCGTCCCACGAGCGGGTTTGCATGCGGCCTTCAACGAGAACGCCCGAACCCTTTCTGAGATACTGAGCGGCTGTTTCTGCCTGGCGGCCGAAGACCACGATGTTGTGGTAGTCTGCCGATTCCTGGCGAACGCCTGCCTTGTCCTTCCAGACGCGGTTCGTGGCGACGGAGAAGGTGCAGACCTGGATGCCGGACGGGAGGCTCTTCAATTCAGGATCCCTTGTAAGGTTACCTATGACGATGGCGCGATTGAGATACATAGAGAGACTTGCTAGTGGTAATGACCCTATTCTACCACGGCTTCCTTGGGAGCTTCCGGAGCGGTTTCTGCCGCTGCGGATACTTCCTCAACAGGAGTCGGATTCATCTTCTCTTCGAGAGCGGCACGGGCTGCGGCGAAGGTGAAGCCCGCCTCTGTTGGAACCTTAATGAGGAGGAAGCGGAGCAGTTCTTCGGTCTTATCGAGCTCGGCCTTTACTGCTTCGATGGCACTTGCTTCGAGCTCGAACTTGATCCAGCCGAGGTACGCTTCATGAACGACGTACTTGCGCGCGCCGACCTGCTTCGATATTTCGTAGGAAAGTTCGTAGAGGAACGGGTCCTCGCCGTCGAGCTTCTCGCCGCCGGCCTTTTCGAACGTATTGGTAATTTTGGAGACCACGTCAGGAAGCGACTCTTCGGGGATGGAGGGCAACACGAGGTAGCCTATCTCATACACGGTTCGCTCTGCGCGGTCTTCTGTAGTGGACATGGTTGTGTCGTTATCTGCTAATTTACCCCAGCGCCTACCCTATTTCAGGCATGCGTACAGAAGAGGCCAGGATAGATTACCATACAAAAAAGCGACCGACAAGCGGCCGCCAAAGAATGCTCGAGGGCGGTAGTACATGTACTTTCAGACACAAGTCCGAGTGCAAGTGATCCAATTGAGAACCCCGCGCGTAGTATGCTAATCCCTTCTGTCAGGTCGCTTGGGTCCTTGCGTTACGACACATCATCCGGCTGTTGTTGGTCCAATCCGTTTCTGCACGTAGCATAAAGCTAAAGGTGCAGATATGCTCTCATCCTCGCGTGGCCCACACCTCTCGTTATTGTACTCGCCCCGAGCTGTCTGCGAGTAGTGTATACCTTTTCTCTGACTAGGCAATCCTGAACATTCTTTTAGCGTTGGAAATCATGGCTTTTTCCACTATTTCGACATTTTCACCCCTGATCTCTGCGATCTTCTTCACGACCTCGGTGACGTAGCTCGGTTCGTTCCGCTTTCCTCTGTAAGGCACTGGTGCGATCCATGGCGCATCGGTCTCAGACATGAGCATTTCTAAAGGAGCATTCTTAATCACCTCATCATAATTTCTGGCAAACGTGATTACTCCCGTGAAGCTCGTAGTGAAGCCCATGTTCCAAAAGCGCTCTGCTTGTGCCAAATCGCCCGAAAAGAAATGAATGTCCCCTCGCAACTTTGGACCATATTCCCTTACTGAAGCCTCGAGGATCAGAAGCACTTCAGGAATGGCGTCGCGCTGATGAATCATAAGCGGCAGATCGTGAGCGATGGCAAAATCGATCTGATCAAGAAAAAGTTTCTCCTGCCTTGCCACTTCCTCCTCCGTCTTCTCGATTCTAAAATAATCCAAGCCGCATTCGCCTATGGCCACAACCTTTGGATGCCTTGCCAATGCTTCAAACGCATCGACATCGAATATCTTCGCCGGATCATCGACCGGATGTACACCGATGCATGCCCAGATTGGCACACCTGCCTTATCGGCCAATTCGACGGCACGTTTCGATGATTCGAGATCCGTACCGATGATAATAGTCCCAGTTTCGGTCTCCTGCATACGCGCAAGCACTGCTTCTCTGTCGGTATCAAAGTCCTTGGTGTTCAGGTGGGAATGGATATCTATGTATTTCATTTGTGTGCAAGAGCTACTGTTTTCCTTATGAATTCTCCTTTCGCTTTTGTATACATGCGACGCTCATTAGGAAATTTTCTAGCAAGGTTACCTTTCAATGCCTCATACTCCTTTGCCTTCCCTGAATGTGCTATTAAATAATCTCGAAAGAGGGTCAATCTCTTCCAGACAGCTCCTTTGTATTTCACCACATGGATATGATGAGTGCGGGTTGTGTCATTGCCGCGCACCAGAACTATATGTATACCTTTTTTACTAGAAAGCGGCCTGTGAATATAACCCGCCCGTTCAAGGATTTTGATATATGACTTATATCTCTTTGTTATGTGCTCGGCTCCTACGAGTATGTCTATAATTGGCTTTGCATGGAGTCCAGGCACGGCGGTGCTGCCTATATGCTCGATGCTTTTTGCTGCATTACCAAGAGCCTTCTGGAGTCGAATCTTATCCTTCTGGAATTCGATTTTCCAGGCAGGATTATGCTTTACCAAAGAGACTGAATTACGCTTTAAACCAATGGTTTTATGCATGACTTAATCTTTACGTAAAAAGAGCGGAGCTTCTGGTTTCTTATTGGCTTTTACAAGCTGCTTAATCTTCTTCGATGTGTCGGGCATAAGCGGATTGAGCATGCGGCCGACGGTGTAGAGTTCGAGCGCGAGTTCGGTAATGATCTTCTTTCCCGCTTCCTCGTCAACCTTCACGAGCTTGAAGGGTTCGGTGTCTTGAATCTTTTTATCAAGTTCTCCTATTCTCTCCCAGACGATATTGGCCGCCCTATTAAGATCGAATCTGTTCATGGCTTCGATGAAGGCTTCTGGGATAGTGTTTGCTTCCGGCATTACCGGAGCAGACAAATTCTTCTCAGACATCGTCAAAACGCGCGAGACGAGATTCCCCAAACCATTCGCAAGATCGCCATTGTATGCATCCTTTACGAGGTCATAGGTCAATGTGCCATCTTCGAAGCTTGGGATCTTCCTCAAGAGATAGTACCGTACGGCATCGGCGCCGAATTCATTAATAAGTTCAAGCGGGTCGACGGTGTTGCCTACAGACTTCGACATCTTCTGTCCGCCCGAAAGAACGAAGCCGTGCGCCATGACGACCTTCGGCAAAGGCAAACCGGCAGACAAGAGCATGGCCGGCCAAATGGCTGCATGGAAGCGCAAAATGTCCTTCCCGACGACATGAATATCCGCAGGCCACCACTTCTCGAACATTTCTTCGTCCCTGCCGTAGCCGACGGCGGACATGTAGCTCGTGAGGGCATCACACCAGACATACATCACTTGCGACGGATCGCCGGGCACCGGAATGCCGTGAGGAACGCTCTTCACCGGACGAGAGAAGCTCACATCTTCGAGCCCTCGTTCGAGTTGGGCCAGGATCTCGTTCTTTCTCGTGTCCGGCAAGACAACGAATTCTCCGCTTTCGATCTTCTCCTTTAAAATTTGCGTATATTTCGAAAGCTTGAAGAAATAATTCTCTTCTTCGAGTTTCTGCAGCTCGATGCCGTGAAGCGGGCACTTGCCCTCTATAAGTTCTTTCTCCGTATAAAATGCTTCGCATTGCGGACAATAAAGACCGCTATAGGTGCGCTTTTCTATATCCCCTGCTTCGACGAGCTTCTGCCAGAGAGCGATGGCGCCCGGCCAGTGCACTTCCTTGTCCGTCGTGCGGATGAACTGATCGTACGAAATATCGAGCTTCGCATACAGATCCTTGAATGCATCGGTGATCGCTTCCAGGTGTTCCTCGATGTCATTCCCCGCTGCCTCTGCAGCCTTCGCCACCTTGCCGGCATTCTCATCGGCGCCCGCGAGGAAGTAGACTTCCTTTCCAGAAAGCTTCTGCCAGCGCGCGATAGCATCACACACCGTTATGGTGTATGCGTGTCCGACATGCAAGACGGCATTCGGATAAAAGATGGGACTCGTAATGTAAAATTTCTCCTTCATATAATTAGTAGACACTTCCTCCTTCTATTTTCGAAAGCTTGGCCTCTTTCTCTTGCTCGAGATCGGATAGAAATTCCATGAAAATGGCGGCAAGCGGTACGGAGATAACCAGGCCGAGGAATCCGCCGAGCTCGCCGCCGACAAGAAGGGCGATAATAGAGACCATCGGGGGCACGCCTACCACCTTCTTCACTACAAGCGGGTAGATGAGTTGATTCTCGAACTGATGGATAACGAGGAAAAATCCTCCAACGAGAAGAGCCTGGCTCATACCGCCCGCAGTAAAGGCCAGAAGCACCGCCGGAATTGCCGAGATGATCGGACCGAATAGGGGTACGATCTCGAAGAATCCCGATGCCACGGCCAAGAGAAGCGCGTGTGGCACATGTAAGAGAAAGAGTCCCGGGTAGACAAGGAGCGCGATGATCACGCCGAGAATGATCTGTCCCTGCATCCACAGGCCGATCTTCGTCTGCGAGCGCTTCCACAGGGAAACGACGTAGCGCTCTTGCTTCCACGGCGTCACGGTCTTCAAGAACTTCCCGACGCCGTCATCCTGCACGGCAAGGTAGAAAGAAAGAATAATGATAAGAACGAAGGACAGCACTCCACCGAACGCGTTCGACACGGAAGAAAAAAGTCCGCGGGAAAAGGAGACGATGAACCCGTTGAGCTGATTGACGATATCTGCAATCGAAATGGTCGAAACATTGCCGAAGGCACTCGAAGAATCGAAGAGGTGTCCGAATCCGCCGCTCTTGCCGAATGACGCCGTGTACTCGGGAAAGGCATTCAGAAAACTCGACATATCACCGAGAAGCGGCAGAAAGAGGAAATAGAAAAGGCCCGCGAAAATCACGATCGAAACGATGTAGACGACGAGCACGACCGGCAGGCGCGGAATACCTTTCTTCTTAGCCCAGAGAGCGGCCGGCTCTATGGCGCTTGCTATGACGACCGACGCGACGATGGCAAGAAGAAGGCTGCGAAGAGTAAAGAGCGCGAAAACAACGGCCACGACGACCGCCCCGCGTACCCAGGAACCGGTCGTAATGACCATCTGGCGCTTCTCGGGCTCGCGCCTTCTCTCGGGAGTCTTTATATCCTCTGTCATAAGGCCATAATAGCACCCTGCGGGCAACGGGACTAGATTAGGATTATTTGAAGATCAGGACCTTTTTGAGCGGTTTCGAATCGCTGATGTCCCCGACGATGGCGAGATTCAGGCGGTCGTTCGTGAAGATCTCACGGGCTATTTTCTGGATATCCCTGGCCGTGACGGCGCGAAGAGCTTTCTCGCGCTCCTTAGGAGACTTTATTTCTCCTTCGATAATTTCCTGGAAACCGGCAAACTCCGCAAGAGCATCCGAAGTTTCGAGTCCGAGATACATGTTACCTATGACATAGTCCTTCATACGCTTCATCTCTTCTTCCGATACGAGTTCTTCCTTGAGGCGTGTACACTCATCAAGAATCGCTTTGATAACTTCTTCGTATCGCTTGGGATCGATGCCCGTGCTTATGGCGAAGACGCCGTGGTCAGTCGAGCGATCGCTTTGGGCGCGGACGTAATAGCACACGCCCATCTGATCGCGAAGCTTCTCGAAAAGGCGAGAAGAGAATCCCGAACCGAGTATGACCGCGAGCATCGTGAGTGCGGGGCCTCGTTTGTCCCTGGCGCCGTACGACCTGAAACCGAACGCCAGATGCATCTGGTCGGTCTTCTTCTCGAGCACCTTATATGCCGGAGCCTTCTGGACCTCTTTGACGCGATCCTTGCCGAGGGACTTCCCCTTTACCATGCTCTTGAAATATTTCTCCGCTTCCTTCTTCACATCCCCTGCTTCGACATCGCCTGCAATGATAACTATGGTCTTCCCTGCGGTGTAATGCTTGTTGCGGTACTCCATGAAATCCTTCTGGGAGAAATTCTTCACGTTCTCTCTCGTGCCGGCGATCGAACGGCCGGCAGGCGTATCGCCGTACATCAGTTCACCCAAGATATCCCACACATGCATCTGAGGCAGGTCTTCGTACATCGATATTTCCTGGAGAATTACTCCGCGCTCGTTCTCAAGATCCGCTTCGGGCAGAATCGGATTGAGATAGAGATCGGAAAGTATGTCGAGAGACTTCTTCCATGTGTGCTTCGCACCTTTCACATAATAGCCCGTGAATTCAGTGTTGGTAAAAGCGTTCGACTGCGCGCCGAGACTGTCGAGATCGCGATGGACGATGGCGGAAGTAGGACGCTTGGGAGTGCCTTTGAAGACCATATGTTCGAGGAAATGCGAAAGCCCGTTCTCGCGCTTCTCCTCATAATTCGATCCGGTTTCGGTCATGACCAGCACGGTGACCGCAGGGCTCCCCTTCATCGGCACGGTAATAATACGTACTCCGTTCGGCAGGGTGGTCTTTTTATATTGCATAGTGGGATGAGTGTAGCAGAAATTACAAATAATGAAAAAGATGCCGCCTGGGCATCTTACATTGGAAGAAACGGACCTTTGTCCTCGCCGCGCGCATAGGTGGCATACGAATCTGTTGGCCCCGTTGCCCTGGTAATACACTTCGGGCAATAGGGGTATTCCTTGCCGGTACTTTCCGAGCGGGAACCCTTTGTTTCGTCCTCGCACGAGGGACAAATGCCTTTTTCTCGCGACCGACGCTCGACCCGTAGGCGATCCCTGAGGATCTCCATCGACTCGGGAAACGTATCCGGCATCAGGCTCTCCGATGATGTGGGTCTGTACGAAACCTTACTTGGACGAAAGAAGCCCGTCAAGCTCGTCGATATTCACTCTCTTCTGTTCTCCCGTATCGCGATCGCGAACGGTGACGGTGTTCAAAAGTTCCGGATTCTCTCCGAGGGTATCGAAATCGATGGTGATGCAAACCGGCGTGCCGATCTCGTCCTGCCTTCTGTAGCGCTTGCCGATGTTGCCGTTGTCATCCCAAGCGATGTCTCCGACGCTTGCCTTCAGTGTTTCAAAAATCTCTCGGGCCTTAGCCACGAGTTCGGGCTTGTTCTTCAAAAGCGGAAAGACCGCAGCCTTCACCGGCGCGAGAGCCTTCGGCAGTTTCAAAAAGGCGCGGACTTCCCCATTCTGTTCATCTTCGGTATATGCAGACACAAGCACGGCCAGAAGCGTCCGCTCGACGCCGAGCGAGGGCTCGATGACGTGCGGCGTCGTGCGCTCGCCTGTTTCTTCATCGAAATATTCAAGAGCCACGCCCGAACCCTTCGCATGCGCGCCGAGATCATAATCCGTTCTGTAGGCAAGACCGTAGAGTTCTTTTCTGCCGAACGGGAAATCGAACTCGAAGTCGATGGTGCGCTTCGAGTAGTGAGCACGGTCTTCTCCGGGAACTTCGAGTTCGTGGACGGCCGCTTTCGTCAGACCGATGGCATCCATCCACTTGTGCATTTCGCTTCTCCACATATCGAAGGCCTTCTCCCATTCGCTCTCCTTCACGAAGTACTCGACTTCCATCTGCTCGAATTCGCGCGAGCGGAAAATAAAGTCACGGGGTGCGATCTCGTTACGAAAGGCCTTGCCGATCTGTCCGATACCGAACGGGAGCTTCGGGTGAAATGAGTCGACGATATTTTTGAAATTGGCGAATATTCCTTGAGCAGTTTCCGGACGCAGGTACGAGACGGTCGCTTCTTCTCCAGCGCCGACCGTGGTCTTGAACATCGTATTGAACTTTCTTCCGTCGTCCAAGGGATCCGCGAAGGTCGCGACATGCCCGGAGGATTCCCAGACCTTCGGGTTCATAATAATGGCCGCGTCCAAGCCGTACATATCATCGCGGGACTTCACGAACATCTTCCACCAGAGGTTCTTGATATTGTTCTTGAGCTCGACGCCCAAAGGCCCGTAGTCCCAGGTACCGGCAAGGCCGCCGTAGATCTCAGAACCCTGATAGATGAAGCCGCGCCGCTTGGCGAGCGAGATGATCTTTTCCATCTTGTCTTTTTCTTCCATAGAGATAGGGCTTATCTTAGCCTATTTGCCTTATTTCACAACCGCATCGTCGCCCTGCACGAAGGCGGGATCCAAAAAGAGTCTTGTCGTCAGGCTCGCAAGCGTCGTCGTTACGGGAAGATTCGTGAAGCTGTCCATGCCCATGAAGGCGATGCCCGAAACAAGGGTCGGAGCCGTGCCGATCTGTCCGATAGAAGGCTTCAACGAGACTTGGAAGGACGCTTCCCTGCCTGCCCCGGAGAACCCAGCACCGGATGCAAGGGTACCTACATTCCACACAACGGTATTCGACGGCGCATCGAAGGTCGGCGCATCGGCGCCGGAAAGCGCGCTTATCCAGGAAACATTCGGGCCGAGCTTGGCTGTGACCTTGCCGCCCGTGATCTGGTTCTGGGTGTTCCCCAGATCGAAGACGACGGTGTAGGTCGTCGTGGCTTCGGCCTTCGGAGGAAGCGGGCCCGTGTTCTTGAACGGACCGCGGGAATAGAGCACTTTGCCCGTGAGATTGACCGTCGAGGCGATCTTCACTACCTTATCTGCGGTGGCCTTTATAGGATCGGCGGAAGCGACGCCGCCCGGAGTGCCGACGATCGAAGCGCTCAGATCGATCTCCTGGTTCTTGCCTGCCGGCAAATTTTGAAGCGAGGCGAAGGTCATACTGACTTGCCCCGAATCTCCCGGGTTGATCTCCGAGAAGTCGGCGGCGGCCGGCGCCTGCCAGACGATCTGGTTGTTCGAAGAATCGTAGAAGCCCGAAGGGTCAGGCTTGACCGAGAGCTTGTCGAGCGCGGCACCGGAGAGCTTCACCACGAGATGGGCATTCGTGAGCTTTTCCGTACTGTTGTTCTGGTAGCGAACATTGGCCGTGACGGTCGAGCCCATCGGTGCGACATACTCTGCATCCGTCTCGCCATTCAAACTTATTAAAAGGCCGACGGTCGGTCGGGCGAGGGTGAAGGTTTCCGTTGTCGAAACAAGCGGATCTTTGAGGACGTTTGGATTTCCGGGATCAGCGATGCCTGCATAAAATCTGAAGGTGCGCTCGTCTGCATCGACGCCAGTCATCGTTCCCTGCAGGGTGATCGTTTTCTTATCCCCCGGCGAAAGATCGCCGATCGCCCAGACATTGTCTGCACTCACGGGATCGGGACTCGAACTTTGCGCAGTGAAGCCATACGGGTACTCGGCGCGGACGATCACGTTTTGTAAAACGTCCGACGTATTGGCTGCTACGATGATCTTCGTGGTGAATGGCACGCCCGAAGTGACGCTGTCCGGCTTCTCGATGCCTATGGCGACTGGCGTGTCGCCGATAGTGATGTCGTAGGTCTTGTCTTTGTAGAACGTGGCGCTCGAACCCTTGATCTTGTATTCGAGAGACAATTTCACTTCCTTGATATCCCCCTTCTGTCCGAAAAGCACGGAACGGAACGTCTCGACGTTTTCTCCTCCTGCCTTGACGATGCCAAGGTCGGCCCTGTCGCGCGTCAACGCTAGGGTCGTATCGTCTGCCTGACGAGTTCCTTCAGGATATTGGATCGAAAGGTTGGCCGTTTCGAGTTCGGCGTTGTTGTTGTTCGCCACCGTAATAGTCAAAACGAGCGGTTGTCCTGCCTCGATAGCAGCCGGGCCCGTGACCTGGATATCGACGTTCTTCGTCGAGACGAAGTTACCCCCGCCGAGATATACGTATGCCGCAAGTACAAATGCGCCGATGAAAAACAAAAGGGACAAGAGAAAGAATCTCTTCATCTTGGTCGGCTTCGGATCGGGTGTTCTTCGTTCTTTAAGCATGTCGTCGAGTGCGGGAGACTGCCAACTACCTTCCACGTCGGGCGAACCTTCATCCTTCACCGGCGTGCGGACATCACTGGGGGGAACGTAGCCCGTCCGCGAGTAGAGAGTGTCGTTTAAGCGCTCGACGCTTGATCGGTCTTCTTCCATATTTTCATTATATCACTAGACAAGGCTCGAGGAACGGAGCCCGTGGTTAATAGCTTCGACCAGAACTTTCTTCTTGTGCTTCGTCTCGAGAAGAAGATCCGCGGAATACGGTTCGGAAAGAAACTCCCTTTCCACATCGCTTTCGGAAATATACCCGAGCTCATGGAGAAGCCGAAGAACGATGAGTATCTCGAGCGGCCCGAAGATCCCTTCCGTCGTCTTCGCATTCTGAACCTCGGTGACGTACGAGAGGCCGGTTTCGAGCACCGTCAGAAGCTCCTTGTGCGCTTCTTCTCCCGCCACGAGCTTCTCGAGCAGCGAGAAAATTCTCGAGAAAACATGCAGCCCCTCGTCGCCGAAGAATTTCTTATCGAGCCGCGAGAGAAGGGTCGCTCCGGTGATTCTCCAGGAATCCTGCCCTCGAACCAATGAGACGGAAGAGAGCGAAAAGGGCTCGAGCGCTCCGCGGAGCTTCGACTGGATAGCTCGCACGCTTCGCGCCCGGGCTCTCACAAGTCCGAGTTCTTCCGTCAGAATACTGTAGACCCTGTCGGCCTCGCGCGACGGATATGAACCGAGAACGATGCCTCGCGTCGTGTAGATATGATAGGCCATTACGCTATCTCGATAGTGGTCGCCGCCTTGATCTCTTCTCCGTACTTCCTGAAGAGCTCCGCTTCCCCTTCCGGCACGGCATAGGTCATAAGATCGCCGGGCTTTAAGCCTTTTTCCTTTCTCATATCCTGAATGGCGCGCACGAGATCGCGAACATTCCCTTCTTCGAGAAGTTCGCTTGTGAGTACCGTATCAAGCAGTACGTCTTCGGAAAGATTCGAATCGACCACGACCGATTTCACGTTCAACTCTTCCTTCAAAATATCGAGATACGCTTCCGGAAGTTCTGACTTTATGCGAAGCTCTGCAAGCGGCTGGCGGATCTTCATGTTGGCTTTCGAACGAGCTTCGAGGCCCAGAGACGCGAGACGGCGGGTTTCTTTCATGCGTTCGAGTACGCGGGTACGATCGGCTTCTGATACGCCCTCTGCCGCGGGCCAGTCCGCAAGGTGAATGCTCGTCGGTTCATCGGCGGTACGGAGCTTCTGGTACAAGTCTTCGGCTGCGAAGGGAGCGAACGGGGCAAGCAATTTCGCGAGGCGCTTCAGTATGAAGTAGAGCGTTTGCTTGGCATTCGTATCTCCATTCTTGATGCGGTCTCGAGAGCGCCTGAGATACCAGGTCGAGAGGTCATCGACGAATTCTCGGTAGGCGCGCACGGGCTCAAGAAGCTTGTATGCGTCGAGATTCTTCGTCATCTCGTCGATAAGCTCCGTTTGTCGGATGCGTATCCACGCATCGAGCGGGTGGACATTTTCGAGCTCGGATTGCTGCTTCTCACAATCGAAATCCCTATATAAATCGTAGAACGAGTAGACGTTGTCGAGAAGGTTGAAGACGCGCTTCTGGATCTCATCGACCGAGCGCTCGTCGAAGTTCTTCGATTCTCCCGGCTGATTGACGCTATACATCCAGAGCCTGAGCGTGTCGACGCCGTATTTATTCATAAGTTCCCACGGATCGAGAATGTTGCCGATCGACTTCGACATCTTCTTGCCCTCCTTGTCCAGAATGTGTCCGAGGCAAATCGCGTTCGAGAAGGCATTGCCGCGATCCATAAGCACGCCGACGGCATGCAGGGTATAAAACCATCCGCGCGTCTGATCGATGGCTTCCGAAATGAAATCCGCCGGATACGCGATCTTCGAAAAATCTCCCGGCTTCTCACCGCGCGCGCTTCGCACGCGTGCGGATTGCGCGAACGGCATCGAACCCGAGTCGAGCCAGACATCCATCACCTCCTTCACCCTCACATACGTCTCCCCATCCTTCTCGAGAAGGATATCATCGATAAAAGGCTTATGGAGATCGAGCTCGTACTCTTCATTGTGCGGGAGAAATTCCGGCAGGAGCTTCAAAACCTCTCCGTTCTTCATGTATATATCGAGCGCTTCGGACTGCTTCGCATCGAGGCGCTTCCCCGCTGCAGCAAGAAGCCACCCGCAGATCTTGTGGGTGACGATGAGTACGCGCTTCCCTTTGTATGTTCGTTCGATGTCGTCGAGCGCCTCTCCGAGACGGCGCTTCACATCATTGAAATTCTCTCCGCCGGGCAACGGCTCCTTGAAAAGATCGTGGGTATTGAAGAAGATCCTTAATTCGTCTTCGGACTTCCCCTCATACTCACCCGCTTCGAACTCGCGCAGGCGATCGTCGAAGACGATCTTGTCCTTGTCGAATCCGATATGCTCCGCCACGAGCGCCGCCGTGTCTCTCGTGCGCACGAACGGCGATGCGATGATGACGTCGATCTTTTCGCCTTTCAGCATCTCCGCCGTCTTCATGACCTGCTCGCGTCCGAGGTCGGACAAATGATGTTCGACACCAGGGCTAGTGCTGACGATGCGCCTGACGTTGTTCTCCGCCTGGCCGTGACGCATGAGGAAGTAAGTGTTACCCGAGGTCTTCAGGAACTTTTTCAATGTATTGACGGAATCGGCGACAATGCGCTTCGAGCTGTCGGCATTCTGCCAGACAGGTAAGGGCGTGCCCCAGTAGCGCTCGCGGGAGATCGCCCAATCCTTCACCTCGCGGAGCCATTCACCGAAGCGGCCCTCCTTGATGTAATCCGGTTCCCAGTTGATATTCTCGTTTTCCCCGACAAGATCGGTACGAAGCGAAGACATCCTGATGTACCACGAATCGCGCGCATAGTAGATGAGGCGCGTCTTGCATCTCCAGCAGAACGGGTACGAGTGTAAATGATTCTCCTTGGCGAAGAAATTTCCCTTGGCCTGGAGATCCTTCAAAATGTCGACGGCAAGCGTCTCGTCAACGACCGAGCGTCCTTCGAGCCAGCCGGTCTTATGAGTAAAGAGTCCTTCGGGGGTCACAAGGTGCACCTTCGGCAGACCGGCCTCCGTGCCGAGAAGGAAGTCATCCTGTCCATACATGACGGCGGTGTGGACGAGCCCCGTGCCGTCTTCCGTCGTGACGAAATCCGCCGTGTAGACCTTGAAGGCCTTGTCGAGCTTCAAGCGTTCGGTGTCCGACGCGAGCTCATTCACGAAGGAGTAGATCGGTTCGTACTCCATACCGACAAGCTCGCTGCCCTTCATCTTTTCGACGATCTCGTACTCGCCTTCGATGATACCGAGACGCGACTCTGCAAGAATGTACTGTTCGCCGCCGAGAGCGATCTTCACATAGTCGATATCCCTGCCGACAGCAAGAGCAATATTGCCGGGCAGTGTCCACGGAGTGGTTGTCCAAGCGAGGAAGTACGCGTTCGGGAATCCAACGATTTTAAACTTCACATACAAAGAGAGATCCTTCACGTCCTGGTAGCCTTGAGCGAGCTCGTGCGAAGACAACGCCGTGCCGCAGCGAGGACACCACGGCAGGACTTTGTAATCCTTGTACAAAAGTCCGCGGTCCTCGACCTTGGCCATGACCGACCAGACCGCTTCGATGTACGGATTCTCGAACGTATAATACGCATCCTTCAGGTTGACCCAGTAGCCGATGCGGTCGGTGAACTTCTCCCACTCACCGATGTACTCGAAGACTGAGTCCTTGCACTCCTTATTGAACTTCTCGACGCCATAAGCCTCGATGTCTTTTTTCGAGGTGAAGCCGAGCTTCTTCTCTATCTGAAGCTCGACCGGCAGCCCATGAGTATCCCAGCCGGCCTTCCTCGGCACGTGGAATCCGCGCATGGTCTTATAGCGCGGGATGGCATCCTTGAAGGCTCGCGCGGCAAGGTGGTGGAAAGCGGGCTTGGCGTTTGCCGTCGGCGGCCCTTCGAAAAAGACGAACTCGCCCTCGGGCGACTCCTTTTTCAGGGTCTGTTCGAATATTGAATTGTCTTTCCAAAATTGGAGGACCTTCTCCTCCCTCTCGGAACGAGTAAGCCCTTTATCTTCAGGCATTGTCAGATCATCCTAGCATTTTTGTGGTTTTTTACAAAAAAGAGCACTCGCGTGCTCTGAGTATTCATATCTGCTCAATGATAACCATGTCGCCGTTCGGCATTCGTATCATGAGTTCCCCGCCGGCCTCGAGGCGCCGCTGGATCTTCTCCTCGCGTAGCAAGGCGCTTCTGATGGCGGAGGTGATGTTATTCACGCGATACCGACCTCTGAGGTACTCCATGACATCAAACAACCCG
>JAQBRN010000020.1 GCA_028286465.1 Parcubacteria group bacterium
CCCTTTCGGCATCTCCGTATCGGCATCGATGAAGGCGAGAATATTTCCTTTCGCTTCGATATACCCGCGTTGACGGGCTCGGGTCAGGCCTTTCTTCTCTTCTCGAACGACTCGTACACCACGTATACTTGCGGCAATCAGAGCGGTCTTGTCGGTGCTCGCGTTATCAATGACCAGTATCTCGTACAAGTCGCCATTCGAGTTCGAAATAGCGTGCTCCAAGCAGAGTTCGATGCTCTTTTCTTCATTATATGCCGGAACGATAAGACTGATTTTAAGATCTTGCATCGTGTTGTTCTATGAGAGAACGATACGTCCTTTCCCACTGGATAGCAATATTTTCCGGTGAAAATCGATCCGCGGTTTCGAGACATTTTATACTCATTTTCTGATATATAACATCGTTCGTGACAAGAAGGGATATTTTTTCAGAAAGCAGTTCGTAATCGTTACTATCTAAGAGAAAGGCGTTTTCTTCATTATGAAGGTATGAAGGCGGCTCGTCGACATGAACGCTTACGCTGGGTAATCCGCAGGCAATCGCCTGCATCAGCGAAAGGCTTTGGACTTCGGAGGTGCTCGCCGTTACGAAAATGTCGGAGACCTGATAGTATTCCGCGAGCACAGGTTTATCGAGATTTCCTAAAAATCTAACACGATCCGCCACCCCAAGCTTCTCCGAAAGCCTGGTGAGTTCTTTTATCTGCGGACCGCTTCCTGCCAACATAAGAACGACATCGTGATGCTGCCGGCTCAAAAGAGCGACTGCTCGTATAAGCGTATCGATATTCTTTTCTGATGCGAGGCGCCCGGCATATAAGAGCGTTTTTTGATCAAAACCCAGCTTCATCCGAAGATCCGATCTATTCTTCGAAGGTTTGAAAAGGCTTGTATCGATAGGATTCGAAACTACTTCGCACGGCGCCCGCAAGCCGGAATTCTTCATTTCTGTAAGCAGAAAGAGAGCAGGCGCACTGACAAAATCGCAACGATTATAATACATGGAGACCGATCTTCGAGAAGCGATATCGATGTAGGTCTCTATAGGCCATATTCGCGGAACAAAAAAAGTGATTCTCGTATGATTAGTTCCGACTATCGGTATCCTAAGAATCTTCGCCGCGGCTATTGCCTCGATGCCGACACCGAAGAACGAGTGGGTATGTATGACATCCGGCCTTCGTTTCCGCATGAAGATCCATCTCAGAAAGATCGGCAATACGATTCTTGACTGGCCTGTCGGACTGAATGGCACATGAAGCGAGAACAGCCTATGAATAGCAATATGTTCGCCGAGATCAAGTTCCTTTTCGATACCACCTGCTTTTTTATAATCTTTTCCTGAATAGCGGGGTGCATAAATATCAATCTGATGACCTCTTTCCGCAAGATTTCGGGCAAGGATTATAAGCTGGTCAGAAATACCGCTAATTTCCGGATAAAAATTGTCTGAGAAAAAGGCGACTCGCATATCTATATCGTTTCTTCTATAAGCGATTCCGCGATCTTCTTGGTGAATTTTCTATAACCCACGAAGACAACGACAAGCGCTGCCAGCGCCACGATGATCCCGGCACTCTTTAAATGAGTTGCGATTGCGGCATATGATGAGCCGAAGTAGTATCCAAGCGTGATGAGTATTCCGTACTGCAAAACGGTGACCGTCATTGTTCCAACGATAAACTTTCTATATGAATATTTGGCGACGCCCGCAGTAATGAGAAAAACCGTACTTAAACCATAGGCCAATTTGCTTAAGAAAAGAGTTCGTATCGTATGCGTATGCCACATTGAGTATATGAACTTTTCTCGCTGTTCGGTAAGGCCAAGCTTTTTAGTATATTTTTTTAAATATTCCTTAGTATGAGCGTGGTAACCTATATAATAATAAATAGTATCAGGTATAAGATCTCCCAAGAAAAGCGCCACGACTGCCGGCACAAAGCTCAGATAACCAAGAAAGACAAGCATCCCGACTACGAACGCTACGATAGGTCCTTCAACTACGGCAAGGAGAAATAAGAAGAAATATCCGTAATGAGTAAGTAGGGCTGTGATCGTGGAGAGCGAGGGCATGATTCAATGAAGACGCATTCTGTTAAAGGGCTTCGGGCGCCGCGTCCTTCTTCGTCAGGGCAAGATAGATGACCGTGCCGAGAATGGCGACGAGAAAGATTGCGCTCGTCATGGTCGTACCGAGTCCGAGACCGCCCGCATCCTTGTCTTGGGAAAGCCAGTCGCCGATCGAGGCTCCCAGCGGCCGAGTGAGGATATAGGCGATCCAGAAAGCGAGAACGGCATTAAGCTTGAACCGGTAATGCGCGAGGGCTGTCAGAGCGATCGCTCCGGCGAAGAGGAAAGCCGAGAGCGGATACCCGAGGTTGAACGACTCGGCGATCAGATCCCCCGCCGCCGTGCCGAGCGCGAAGGTAAAGAGAATGGCGAGCCAGTAGAAACCTTCGCGTCTCGTCGTCCGAATACTGTGTATGGACAGCGTCTTCTCGACCTTGTACCAAACGGCGAAGATGATCGCGAGCACGACACCGAAGACAAGCGTGGTGGTGACGAGGGAGACGCCGAAGTTGTCCGTGAGATTATCCGTAATAAGCGTACCCACGACTGAAATGAGTACGACCGAAAGCCAGTAGACGCTCGGTTTATATCGCTTCGAACGGAATTGAAATACGAGCGCAATAATAAGAAGCAGTCCCATGATGAGCGAGGTGCCCGTGAGGCCGAGATTCAGATTGCTATTGAGGAAATCGGCGGCGGTCTCTCCGACCGTTGTGCACAGGATCTTGATGATCCAGAAGAAAACGGTGATTTCCGGAACCTTATTGAGCATAGATTTCATGATCGTGCTGTAGTGTTAGAACATTGATAAGTATATCTCAGTCTGGCCATAGAAGATGACGGAAACATGACAAAAACCGCCCGAGAGGCGGTTTTGGCAACATGGCGTGTTGTGTCTTTAGTTGGCAGCATCCTCCACCTCACCTGCATCGGCTGCGGTGCTTTCGCCCTGCTCCTGCGTATCCTTCTGCGCAGAGACCGACGTCTTGACATCGTCATTCGTTTCGATATCCGTGTCCGGTGCCGCCGTGGTAACAGCCGGAGCGGCTACCGCGATCGGTACTACAGCGGTCGTCGATTGGGCATGAGTCTCGAGAGCGATGGTTGTCGCACCGCCGATACCGAGCGTGACTACTCCGAGGAGCGCCATTAATTTCTTATTCATAGACATGGTGTATTAGCTTGTAAAGCTTCGACGTTGAAGCTTACCTATTGTAGATCGCTCATATGACGGAAGGGTGACGATAACGAGAGTTCCTTTGCCAAGCTCGCTTTCCATTCGCATTTCGCCTTTGTGCATCTTGACGATCTCGTGCGCGATCGAGAGTCCCAAGCCGACTCCATTCGAAGTCACCATTCTTGAAGAGTCAGCCTTATAAAACGCCTCGTGCACATGGGCCAGGTCGCCCTCGGAAATACCGATACCCGTGTCGCGTACGGCAACAGCTAGAAAACCGTTTGTACCTTGTATCGAAATCTCGATTGTTCCCTTCTCCGTATAGGTAATGGCATTTTGAATGATATTGGCGAACACTTGCTCGAGAAGATGCCTCTCGCCCAGCACATATGTCGGTTCTGTCCGGTTGAAAACGATGCCAAGCCGTTTTGCTTTGGCGGACACCTCGACCCGATGTAGTGTCTTCTGAACAAGGCTTGTCACATCGACCTTTTCAAATTCGATACCCGCTTGATGTTTGGCGCTGCGAGCAAGTAAGAGTAGATTCTCGACCATTACGGTCATGCGTTCGATCTCTTCGAGATTACTTTGAGCCAAAGCTCTCGCCTCCTCGGCCGTGGAGTCGCCGTGCTTGAGGAATATCTCATTCTCCATTCTTATCACCGAAAGGGGCGTGCGCAATTCATGCGAGGCATTAGCGCTGAATTGGGCCTGGGCATCATGAGCGACTTCTATAGGCTTGAGTGTCTTGCCCGAAAGCACATAGCTGAGAAACCCCGCCAGCATGACCACCCCGAGATCGGAGAAGACAAGCGTATTCTGCAAATCATCAATCGTTGTATCGGCGATATGTTGCTGAAGCGCCTTTGTCGGGGCGTCTTCTTCAATGTTATCGCGAATATGTTGAGTTGTGTAATGAAAAAGAGACACGCTGAATACGCCGATAATAAGGGCAAGAATGACTACGTAGAAAGCCGTGAGCTTGATGCGAGCGCGAGTAAACATCAATTCGGATTAAAGCGATACCCGACGCCGCGAACAGTTTCGATCATCGTGCCGTCCGTGTCTTTGATCTTCTTGCGAAGGTTTTTGATCTTCACATCGACGATATTCGAGAACGGATTGAAATCGTAATCCCAGGCATGATCGAGTATTTCCTGACGCGAGAGAACGCGCTCGGGATGCTTCATCATATAGTGAAGGATGGCGAATTCCCTTTGAGTGAGCTTGATTTCCTTGCCGTTTTTCATGACGCGATGAGCGCTTGGGTTAAGGATGATCCTTCCACCTTCAACCTCCTCCGCATACGTGCCCTGGGGACGCCGAAGAAGGGCGTGGAGCCTCGCTACAAGTTCCATGAAGGCAAAGGGCTTCACCAGATAATCATCCGCTCCGGTATGAAGCCCCTCTATCTTGTCACGTATAGTATCCTTGGCGGTAAGCATAAGGATCGGAATGGCGATGCCCTTTTTTCTCGCCTCCCTGCATATTTCGAGTCCATCCATTTTCGGCAGCATGCGATCGAGAATGACCGCATCATAGGTGGCATGAGATGCTTCGATGCGACGATACCCCGCGTCTCCTTCGGTAAGGAAATCAGCGGTAAAACCTTCTTGCTCAAGGCCTTTTTTAAGCGATCGGGCAAGTTTGTCATTATCTTCGATAATGAGAATTCTCATGGCGTATATCACTAAGTATACGACACAAGATGACGAAGGGATGACAATGACTTCAGACGGCGTACTAAGTACGCTATAGTAGAACCATGCCAAAGACATCGACACAGAAGTTCTACAAACCCTCTATTACGGCCGATGTGGTCGTTTTCACCATCGAAGATAGCTTGCTGAAGGTTCTGACGGTGAAGCGCGCGGACGAGCCATTTAAAGGCACTCGGGCTTTGCCTGGAGGCTTCATCCTGCCCGGAAGCGACTCGATGGGCACGGCGAGAAGAATCCTTAAGGAAAAGGCGGGGCTCGAAGGCATCTATATGGAACAGCTCTACACCTTCGACGACCCGAAGCGCGATCCCCGAGGATCGGTCGTCTCCGTCGCCCACTTCGCTCTCGTACACCGGGATGCTATCTCCCTCGAAACCTCCTCGCATACCCAGGACCCGACCTTCACGCCGCTTAAGCACACCGGCACGCTCGCCTTCGACCACAAAAAGATCATCGAGTACGCCTATGAGCGCTTGCGAGGCAGGCTCGAATACACGAATATCGCCCAGTCGCTCCTGCCAAAGGAATTCACCTTCAGCGAACTTCAGAATGTCTATGAAACGATCTTCTCGAAGAAGCTCGACAAAAGGAACTTCAGAAAAAAGATCGAACGCCTCGGCCTCATCAAGGCCACGAAGAAGAAGATCAAGCGCGGACGCCAGCGCCCGGCCCTCCTCTACACCTTCGCTTCCGGCAAAGCCGAAAGCTTCAAGAATCCATTTTAATAAATAAAAAGAGCCACGATGTGGCTCTTGTGTAGAACGATAGAAGGAACTATTTCATCCGAACCGACCAGAGAGACCCGTTCTCGATGTAGACGACCTGGTCACCGAAGTTTCCAAGAATCATCTTCGTCGAAACGTGCTTGTCCTCGAGCTTCGTCGCTACTCCACTCGACGGAACGGAGATGCAAAGCTCCCCATCATCCTCGATACTGGCATTCACGCCCTTCGGCAGAATAGCAATATCGAGCTCCGTGTCATCGACCGCAGTAACGTCGGATCGATATGTCCCATAATCCTTCGAGAAGACAAGATCGATCCTTTGATACGAACCGGACTTATCCGCCGCGATGACGGATGCGAAGCGATTTCCTGCCTTGCCTCGAAGTACCCTCTTGCCATCGAGTTCCCGCACACGGACATGCATGAGCCCGGAGTCTCCGAAGGGCAGAAGAAGGAACTTGGCTCCCATGGCATCCTGGATGCCAAGACCGTCGAAGCATTGCGTGGCATTCGGCAGCGTACTCCATGTTTGTCCGGCTGAAGCGAGCACTTTGGTGCCGAAGCTATGAAGCTTTATTTCGGTCAGCCCACGTTCACCGAGAACGAAGAGCCGGTTT
This sequence comes from Parcubacteria group bacterium, assembly GCA_028286465.1. Taxonomy (GTDB): domain Bacteria; phylum Patescibacteriota; class Minisyncoccia; order Phycocordibacterales; family Zambryskibacteraceae; genus JAIFWN01. Next base: position 6,314 of record JAQBRN010000020.1, read on the forward strand.
TCATACCCGAGGATGCTCTTCGCCTCGATCGAGAATGCCAGCCATTCGGCCTTCTGGCTTCCCATTTCGGCATACGTCAGCTTGGCCTGGCCATTCTCCTTTTCAAGAATAAGCCAGCCGTCGGGCGTTCGTGCGACTTCGCATTCCCGCCCGACCGCTTTCGCGATCTCCTGCTTCGTATGCACATCGACAAGCAGCCCCGACGCAAGAAGCGCCGCACCGGATCTGAATGTTCGTACCACAGCATCGTTCGTCCGCTCGTAGAGCTTCTCGAAGACGAGGAGGCCGGACTTCCCGATCGTCTGGATGCGGAGCACGCGCGCCGCACTCGATGCCGTCGCAATGTCGAAGTTCGAAGGCGGCATATTCCGTTCGCCTTTTTGAAACACCGCTTCATACCAGGCAAGAAGTCCTTTTGGGATAAGCGAGAAGTCGCGCACTGCCTGGTTCAAGCGCACGTTCGGCGCGAAGACCGATGCATTGGCTTTCATCCGCTCGAGGAACTCCGTCTTCTTGTACGACGGGTGGGTTCCTTTGTACGGATGGACGCCCGTGAAGACCTGGAACGTAACGACGCCCCAGGAAAACCAGTCGCTCTTCTCGTCGAAGCCTTTTGCATTCCAATCCCTGATCGACGGCATAATAGCCGTTGCCGGCCATCTGCCTATGGCCCACGAGTCGACATCGACCACGCGGGGTTCCGGGTTCGAACCTCGAAACTTCATGAACCAGTTGAGCTCGTTTGCGTCGACGAGTATCGCTCCGTGCCCGTGGGCGAAGGAGACGGTATCGCGCATGCGAATGACAAGTTCCTTGGCGAACTTCTCGTTGAAGCCTTCCCTGTTCCAGAAATCATTGGTGAAAACTCTCGAGAGAGGAGCGCATTCCGCTTCGTCGATATAGGGCATGTAGTAGCCGACGGGGTCGCACTTTTCCGAAACGATGAGTCCTTTCGGCGCGATGACGTACGGCGACTTCAGCTTGCCGAGCTCCCGGATCTTTGCCGGAATGACCTTCTTCGGATCGGTGAAGATCTTCGCTACAGTGTCCTTTCCGACGCGGTAGATCGACCCTTCGCCGCCCGTTGCGACGTGATCCGACGGCCTGAGCGTGACGAGCCCCCGGCCGACGAGTTCAACCTTCAAGCTGCCCCGCGATGTCGGTGCCGACATGATCTTCGTCCTCTTCGTGAAGGTGTTCAATATGGATGACGGCCATCGACACGTCGTCGACGGGCTTCGAGCTTTTGCGTTCGTAATTCTTTAGTGCGCGGATCATCCGCCTCTTGGCGAATTCTCCGGCGAAATTCTTGAACGACATGAGTTCGACGACGGCATCGATCCATTCGACGCCCTCGATCTGAGCTGCACCGTCCGAGAAAACCGCCACGGACTCGAGCGTTTCGATTTCTTCGTTCGTGATCTCTTCGAAAATTCCAAGGAGTCCGTCGCGAAGATTGAATTCGACGATCCTACTCTCACCTACCTTCCCGAGTGTGTCGATGAAGACATCCGTTCGGGACAAGCGCATGGCAGACAAATCTCCGCCATGAGTCTTCACGAATTCTTCGAGATCGAGACCGGTGTAGGCCGGGTAGAAGGGCGTATTGTCCGCCCATTCGTAGTGCGAGGCAACCAAGCTCCCGTCCGTAAATTTCTTCGCGACGACGCCGTCGCCTTCCACATGCACGAACCCTCCCGTTTCGGAAAGATAGGCGTACACGCAAGTCGCAAGCATGTCGGAGGACGAGAGACCGAGAAGCATCCGCGCATCGTGAAGAAGTTCTTTCTTCCGATCTTGTATGGCAACGGACATATCGAGAAGGCCTTCTCGAGGATTCTCCGCAACAGACTTCATCGCTCCGAGGAGCGAAAGGGCCTGAATGCGCGAGCCCACATCGGTGTGCCGGCCCGTCGAGCAGCCGTCCGAAACGACTGCGACGGCCGATCTCTCGTTCCCTCCCGAAAGCGCGTAATCCTGGCAGGGCAAGCCGTGCGCGTAATGCGCGCTTCCGATCTGGAAGTAATGATCCGCGTGAAGATTCCTCATACTCCTCCAAAGAAAAAGGAATGGCGACCTGCCATTCCTGTGTGAGAACTTCTTAGATGGTAGCCGCGATGTTCTGGCTCGGCCCGCCCGTCCCGAGAGACTGCGACTGGCTCGAGACGGATTGGGAAACGAACCCCGCGAGCTTGGCGAGCTTCGACTTGGTGGCATCACCGGCATCGATGTACTTCATGCCGGCTTCGGTCTCGAGCTTCGCGAGTTCGGTAGCGCAGAACTTGGTGTTCACGCCGACGGCGATAGCGATGAGCGATTCGATCTCTTCGCCCTTCGTCCCGCGTTCGATCTCCTTCTTGATCATCGTTGTCGTTGCGGACGACACGTTGTCGCCGCCATCGGTGATGACGATGACGATACCGTTCGCCAGGAAATCCTGGTCCATGAGCTGCTTGCCGTAAGCAAGCGTGGCGCCGACTGCCGAGAAACAGGCATCGTAGAGAGGCGTGAGTCCGTCAGGAACGATGTCCGGATACGAACTCGGATCGATATCTCCGAGCGGCTTGAAGCCGTGGATCTCGTCGATCCCGTTCGGCAGGGCCGAATTGAAGAAGATAACCCTGACGAGAAGGTTCATCGACCGCGGCGACTTCTTACAGGAGTCAACGGCGGTAATGAGACAATCTCTCAGTTCCTTATCGAACCCCATGACGGACCCGGTCGTATCGACCGCGATGGTCACGAGCGTGTACTCCGTCGCGCCGAGCTCTCCGATCTTCGTGCCCGAGAACTTGAAGGCTTGCAGGCCTCGCACGGTTCCCGTTTGCATCGTCGCGTCCTTGAGGCGCGGCATGGTGTCTCCTTGTAAGAGGTGAGACTTCCTCGCTTACGTGAGGAAGTCCGTGGAAGTGATGAGCGTCATGCCGAGCTTCTGCATGTCCTTCTGCCACGCGTCCGCAATGGCCGGGAAATCCGGTCCGTTGGGAACGGCGCCGACAGGGCTCATGCAATCGGTGATGAGCGCGAACTTATTCAGGTGCTCCGATCCGATGTTCTTGGCGATCTGATTCATCGTCGTCAAGAGACAGTGGCTCGATGCTTCGCCGAGTGCGCCGATGATGTCGGCTTCGGCAAGGCTTTCGAGCACCGAGGTGTTGAGCTGCGTGCTCGGATCGTCCGGATCGGGAACTTCGGCCATCAGTGCGCCGAAATGTTCGGTGTGCGGATTCGATCCCTTGGTCACGTAGTCGACCGAGGCGAATTCCTTCTCCGACCAGCGCTGAAGCGCATCGTTGAGATCGTCCTGGACATTGTGTCCCCAGGTACCGATCTCGCAGTGATTCGTCCAGATCATGAGCGGATACAAACCGCCGGCTTCGAGCGCCTTCGCGTAGGCCAGTGCACGCGCACGCAGGCCAGGATGGCGCGGCGTCCAGATGCCGGCTTCGATATCGCTCACGCTGATGATGGTGAACGGAGCAGGCTGCTTGCCCTTCGCGTTCATCCAGTAGCCAGGGCGTTCGATGCCGATCCGGCGGTGGCTGTCGAGGGTGACCTTGATGTCATCGAGCTTGTGCCCGATGCGATCGATCATTTTCGCGGCCCGCTTCATGTCGGAAACAGCGCCCTTGACGGGCAGCGCCGCAGTGCGGACGCGGCTCGTGCCGAGCGTTTCGACGAGCGGAGTACCATCGTCGTTCCCCATGAAATCGTTCTGGGGGTCGATGATAAGGAGGTGAACCTTGAGTCCTTTCGACATAGAGTCCTCTTAAGGGTAATGGGAACTGCGGGAAACTTCGGGTTCTTTCTATTCTGTTCTCAATGTACTTAGTGTTCTAGTGACACTATATACCCATGACCTATTTAGTGTCAAATCAACACTAAGTATCTGTGGATAACTTTTGATATATAAAAACCGCATCGAAATGCGGTGTATTAACTCTTGTTGATTCTCCACTCGACCGATGTCGTGATGGTAGCGCCTAGATCCTTCATTTTCCCGAACCAATCCCTAGTGAGCGCCGGGAAATCCGGGCCGTCGGGAACCGCAGGAACAGGGCTCATGCAGTCCGCAAGCATGGTGATGCGCTCGATCATCAGCGGATTTGCGTCCTTGATCTGCTCCACGGTCTCTCGGACACAATGGCTCGATGCCTCCCCTGCCACAATGACCTCGTCGGCCTCGATGACCGCTTCGAATGCTGCTTCATTGAACATCGTGCTCGGATCTTCGGGATCCGGAACTTCCGCAGCGAAAGCGCCGAAATGCTCACTGAAGAGATTCGCACCCTTGCTGATGTAGCTGATCGGACGAAGCGTCTTCTCAGACCAGCGCCCGACAGCGCGCCTTACGGCATGGTGGATGTTCGACCCCCATTCGCCGATAAGGCAATGCTCCGGCCAGATGGTGTGGCGCTTGCCCGCTGCATTGAGTTTCCGAAGATATCTCATTGCCCGAGCATGGAAGTGCGGATCCTTCGTCATCCAAGTGCCCTGGATCATCTCGTCGGCCGTGATCGAGTCGTACGGCTTCGGTTCTTCACCGTTTCGATTGTGCCAGAAGATCGGATGCGCGATGTGTATCTTGTTGTGGCCGTCGAGAGAGATCGTGATAGCGTCGATGTCGTCGCTATTCGCGCCGATATACTCCGCCAGGCGAAGCATGTCGTCATGCGAACCGGGTACCGGCAGAGCAGGCTTCTGCAGCCTGCCCGTGAGCGGATCGAGCGGCTGGTACGGAAGCGGCAGGTCGCAGAAGTGGTCCTGCGGATCAACGATCAAGAGATGCGTGCGCACATGAGCCCTTTGCTAGTGTGGAAGGACGAATTCTTTCTGGTTTATAACAATATAAATACAAAATGTCAATATAAAAACCCGGAGCATTGCTCCGGGTGATTCAAACATAGACTCGGCTCGACGAGAGGCCTTCGACTCCGAAGATCTTCTTGTAGCGCTCGATCTCCTCTTTCGGGCCGGTGACCTTGTCGAGGTTATCGGAAAGTTTTATACAAGGAAAATCATTTGCCCTGACGACTTTGCAGACCATCGAGAACGGACGCAGAAGCAGATTCGAACTCGTTCCGCGGAAGTCGTTCGTGAACAAGGATCCCCAGCCATCTGAGAGATTGATCTCGTCTCCGAGCTCCCGATCGATGCGCTTCATCGACTCGACATCGAGCCCGTCCGACGGGATCATGAGCTTCGATTTCGGATCGATCTCCCACTTTCTGAGCCAGTTTATGTACATACGACCGCGAGAAACCGGATCGTTCGAATCCTGGCGCATGCCCCTCCACGCTGCTACACATTCGGGTGCATTGTCGAGGAACTGCTTGGTGCCGTACGTGTCCGGAAGGAAGATCCTGAGCGACTGGTTATATGTCTTCTCCCACAACCGGAGCGGCTCATACTGCGCGTCGACCTTGTCCTTATCCGGCGCGAGCGCCACGAGTACCATGGGCATCTCGTGAGCATTCGTGCCGATCGGCGAGAGATCGTGACGGAACGCCATCCATGTGTTCGACGTTCCGATGAACTGCTCGCCCATCATGGACTTGGCAAGCCCGATGGCCCATTCCTGCCAGAGGAAGCTGTGACGCCTGCGCTGTCCGAAATCGGAGAACGTGATCCGCGGGAACTTTTGCAATTCCTCGAGCTTCCGCGACAGCTTGTCCATCGCTCGCGCGTAGACAAGCTCGAGCTCGTGCTTCGACATCGTCTTCATGACGGCGCGATAGTAGAGCTCCGAGATGACGGCGAGGGCGATCGTTTCCCACATCGAGACTTCCGCCCACTTTCCCGTGAAGGACAGTTCGATCTCCTTGCCCTTGCGCACGAGGCGATACGGCGGGAGCTTCAACGTCCTGAGAAAATCGAGATACCCCTCCTTGAACATGTAGTCCTGATGGAGGTTCATCCCGCGCAAGTAGTAGATATCCGTCCGTGAGAAGGTTAAGTCTCTCACGTAGTCGAGACTTTCTCTCAGCTGGTCTTCAGGAATGATCTCTCCGACCGGAATGTCCTTGTCTCGAATGATGAGCTTGAAGGTGACTTCCACATCGGGATAGTATTGCCAGATGACCTGGCCCATCGTGAACTTGTAGAAATCGATGTCCATGAGCGACCTGACGGGCGCACTGAACTCGGCCGCATTCATCCGGGCGACATCGGCGAAGTGAGTATTGCTCACAGGTCCTCCTGTGCTTCAAGTGAAAGAACACTAGACTTTTACCGGGCGATATAGTACCATTCCCAGTAAGATTGTCAATACAGGCGTACCCGCTTTGACAACCCCATACATCTAGACTACTATACTTAGTGTAGTATAGACACTAAATAAATGCAAGACTTCGGCTTCATCCGCGCTTCGGCCATTACTCCCGATCTTCGTATCGGAGATATTTCATATAATGCAAAAGAGATCATAAAGACCGGGAAGGCGGCAAGCGCGGACGGAGCGTCCTTCATCGTCTTCCCCGAACTCTCCATCACGGGGTATTCGATCGGCGATCTTTTTCATCAGGAACTCGTTTGGCAGAAGACGCTCAGTGCACTCGAGGACATACGGAAAGCCCTCGCTTCCTCCCCTGCTCTTGTCGTCGTGGGCGCCCCGCTTATCATCGGAGGCTTCCATGCCAATTGCGCCGTCGTTCTCTACAGGGGCCGCATCCTTGCCGTCATACCGAAGACCTACCTGCCAGGCTACAAGGAATTCTATGAGAAGCGCTGGTTCGCATCGGCGAAGGACATTACTGCGACAGAAATAGAGCTCGGAGGACAAATCGTCCCCGTCGGCACGGATATTCTCATTAAAGCCGCAGACAACATCATTTTCGGCATCGAGATCTGCGAAGACCTCTGGGGTCCGCTTCCTCCGAGTTCCTTTCAGGCCGTAGCCGGAGCGACCATCATCGGCAATCTCTCCGCATCGAACGAGCTCGTCGGGAAGTCCGCCTACAGGCGCGACCTTGTGAAGAACCAATCGGCTCGCTGCATCGCGGGCTACGTATACGCATCATCCGGCGTCCACGAATCCTCGACCGACCTCGTCTTCTCTGGGCACTCGCTCATAGCCGAGAACGGCACGCTGCTTAAGGAGAGCGAGCTTTTCCAGGATAAGTCGCAGATCATCTCCGCCGACATCGATGTCTCTCACTGCGTCGAAGATCGCATCCGTACGACAAGCTTCGCGGACTCTGCCAAGGAAATTCTTCATCGCCCGTTCCGAACCATCACTCTCGACGACTTCGTGCAAAAAGAAACGAAGGAACTTCTAAGGCCTCTGGCGAGAAATCCTTTCCTGCCGACAGACGATGCCAAGAAGCACCAGGTAGCCGAAGAAGTCTTTAACATCCAAGTGGCAGGGCTTGTTCAACGTTTGAGAGCAACGAATATTAAAACTATCATCATCGGCCTTTCGGGCGGACTCGATTCGACCCTTGCCCTTCTTGTGGCTTTGAATGCAGCCAAGAAGCTCAACCTTCCATATAAAAACATCCGAGCCTTCACCATGCCGGGCTTCGGCACGACCAAGCGCACCAAGTCGAATGCGCATATCCTCGCAGAAGCTTCGAATATTTCCATAGAAGAAATAGACATCACCGAGGCAAGCAGGCAGCACTTCAAGGATATCCATCACGACGAGCGTATCGAAGATCCCACTTTCGAGAATGTCCAGGCTCGCTACAGAACCATGATCCTTATGGACAAGGCCAATCAGTTGAACGGTCTCGTCTTGGGCACCGGCGACCTTTCGGAGATCGCTCTCGGCTGGGCCACCTTCAATGGTGACCACATCTCTCATTACAACGTGAATGTCGGCGTGCCGAAGACCCTTATCCGTCATGTGGTCTCGTGGGTTGCAGATACTTCAGACAATGCGACGCTTTCGAAAACTCTTAAGAGCATTCTCGACACCCCGATCTCTCCGGAGCTGAAGCGCGCAAAAGCTGGCAAGATCACCCAAAAAACCGAAGACCTTATCGGCCCGTATGAACTCCATGACTTCTTCCTCTATCACTTTATCCGCTGGGGTTCGAGGCCGCAGAAGATCCTCTTTCTCGCCGAAATTGCATATAAAGGCACGTATTCGAAAGCGGAGATCAAAAAGTGGCTGACGCTCTTTATAAAAAGATTCTTCGGCAATCAATGGAAGCGCTCGGTAGCATCCGACGGTCCGAAGATCGGTTCCGTAGCCCTTTCCCCCCGCGGCGACTGGCGCATGCCTTCGGACGCAAGCGTCTCTCTCTGGCTCAAAGAACTCGACTAAACTAATATTGACTTTATACTGAACTTGTAATATAATACAAACAAGTTCTTTCCCAACCTCATCACGGAGGTCTCATGCAGGAAACAGACAAGAAGAGACCCGGTATCGTTACCGTCGGCCTCTTCGGCACCTGTGGAGGCAGTAAGTGGCGCCATTCCTTCAAGGAGCGCTACAGCATGGACGGAATTCACTTCTTTGACCCACAGGTCGAGAACTGGGATCCGTCGATGGCCGCGATCGAAGCAGATCATCTGGCAGAGGACGAGATCATTCTCTTCCCTGTCACAAGCGAGACCTATGGCATCGGATCATTGGCCGAAACCGGCTTCTCGGTCCTACAGGCCATTCGGCTCGATGATCGGCGCGACTTCGTCATCATGATCGACATGCACCTTGACGAAGCGCTGCACGAAAACTCTCTCGCCGCAAAGGAGTCGCTGCGGGCACGAGCGTTGGTGCGCAAGCACCTTGAAAAGCTTCGTCTCTCGAACCTCTTCCTTGTCGACAACCTCGACGAGATGCTCGCCGTGAGTCTGGACCTCTGCAAGGCTGCGAAGTTGAAGCAGGGGCTGCTCCAGTTCAACCCTCATCGCAGAGGCGTCTGAGATTTCTTCAGACAATGCCGGACATCACAAGATGTCCGGCATTTTTCATATCGTTGACATTAGATAATTCAAATAGTATAAGTCAGGATAGATTGTTCACTTATTCATCCGCGGAGTGGTTTATGTCCAGAGAAGTCGACCGCAAGTCAGAAGAAATCATGAAGCTTTTGGAGAAGGCGCCAATCTTCTCTCGGTTTGGTTTCGTACACATCCGCCCCGCACTTGAGGGCGAGCGTGTTATTACCAAACTAGCGAATGGTGCAGAAGAAACCGAAAACATTGCACAGAAAAATGAGTGGGTAGTAAGAAACCCCTCAGGTGAGGAGTGGATCATCGATACAGACACCTTCCGTTTCTATGAGCCCACCGAGGTTCCCGAAAAGTTCATTTCGAAAGGTTTCTGCCGAGCGGTCAAAAACCCTTTTGGCGAACCGATCGAGATCATGGCTTCTTGGGGATCGCGTCAGATCGGCGACGAGAACTGCATGATCGTTGATGCATGCAACGAAGATGCATCTTGGACTCACGGAGAACCCAAGATCATCGATGGAGATGCTTTCCAAGCCACGTTCACGCCGCTAACTACGAATAAGTAAAAGACTGGAATTTTTCCCAGTCTTTTTATTTAGTTGGTGGCGTAAGGTTCGCCTCGATCTCGGGTTTCTTGCTCTTCGCATACTGCTCGTGGAAGCCCTTGGCCACGTCTTCCATGATCACTCGGCCTTCAAGCCTTTTCACCGCCTCGGCGCATTCGGCGAAGGTCTGGGGTATATCCTTCTCGCCGAGAAGCGAGAGAGCTGTTTGAATATTGGTTAAAACATTGTGCTGGTAGCGATGCTCGCTTCTCACCGAGGTGTAATTCTCAAGAATGTATTCATAGTCATGAAGCGTCAATGTCGGGCGCTTTTTATAATACGGATCCGGAACCTCGGGCATCTTGTTGTACCACAGGTCGCCCCAGACGACATTGTTCTGCTTGAACTTCCGTAAGTAGGCGAAGACCTTCTCCGCGTCCGGATGTCCGCCAAGCCCGCCGTCGCTATTCTCGAAAACGATCGACTTCCTGAGTTTCAGGAGAAAGTTGATGGACGGCGCTTCGGGATACTTTTCCTTCAAAAGATCATAAAGGATGGTGTACGACAGGCTCTTCTCGCGAAGCCCCGGGATCCTGTAGTACGTGAGCATTTCCGTATCGTTCGAAGCCACATACTCGTTGTAGTTCACGATCTCGGTGAAGTATTCCTTGGTAAGCCTGCGAGGATTCAGCGGATTGTCGAAAGCCATATGCACCATATCGTGCATAAAGAACATGTCGCTCACCGAGTCGCTCGCGTAATGATCGCGCATCAAGACGAAGTTGAAATACTGGGTGAAGTGCGCATACTCATATTCTTCGCTTGCCTTGAAGAAGATCGGCGACCGGTGGTCGATGACGAAGTCCACGAGGCCTTTATAGAAGGGATGGGTCTTGAACTCTTCCGTCTTGATGATCTCCGTATTGATAAAATGCTCGTACTCGGCAAGGGTTGGGAAGAAGGTGAGGTCTCTCATGCCTCAATCCTACTCAAGAAACTTGGAGCGGGCAACGTATAGAAAAACCCCGCAGCATAGCTGCGGGGCGTTGGAACTATCGGGCGTGAACAACGCCTCCCAGTTCGGCTTCGAATCTCTCGGAGTCGAACCGGTAGTGATTGCCGAGAAAACCGGCAACCCGCTCGGCATCCCGCTTGGCATTCGCGAGACACACCGAGGCGCCCGGTGACGGCGTGGTGTTGAAGATGCAATTGTCGCCGACGATGGTCTTGTCGCCCATTTCGAGATTGTCGGTCTTTTTCTCGAGATTGACGATCTGAGGACGAATACCGCCAACGCCCTTTCTGAGCTTGAGGTCGCGATACCGAATGGTCGGCACGATCACTCGAGCTTGCCGCAGAAACATCAGCGGACCGAGCACGGGCACATCGTAGAGCGCGTTCCGAACAACATACCCGACAAGATGATTCTTGAAGAGAATGCTGAGAAGAACAATGAGGCCTCTGATCGAGACGATCGGGAGCTTCATGAAGTCCCAGAACGTCTTGTACTGATGCCGCTCCATGAGAGGCAAAGGCTTCGTCGTCGGGCCGAACCGCGTGTCGTCCTGATTGAGGACATCCGGATCGCCGTGAATGGCCGCGAACGGCATCCCCTCGATCTGAACGCGGTAGACCTTCCCGCGCAGGAACTTCCCTGCGGAGAAAAAACTGCCGGCGACCGGCAAGATGCCGTATTCCAGGCCGTAGCCGAGCTGCTGCGCGAAGAGAAGGCTGTATGCGCCCGAGGCGAATACCACCACCTTCGCGCGGAACTCGCCGCGATCCGTTTCGAGCACGAATTCCTTTCCGACCCTGCGGACCTTTTTCAGGTCCGTATCGAAGAAGAGGTTGGTGCTGTCATCCTCGTCGAGCGAACGGCTGACGAATGTTTCCGCGAGCCGCTGGTAGTTCACCGCGTAACCTTCGTTCGTCACGAGGGCACAGACGGGCTCGTTCGGATCACGGCCGAGCATGACCATCGGTTCGAGCTCTCGAAGATCCGATGCACTGGCGAGCCAGAGATCCGGATAGTCGTTCTTGAACTCGACGAACCGGTGATGAAGCAGTGTGACCTCGTCCTCGCCGACACCAAGCACCATGCGTGTGGTCTTCTTGAAGAGATCCGCGACTTCCGCCTGCTCGACGAAATTCCGAAGATACGTCGCCGCCACCTTCACTTCGCGAGCATGCTCGAGACCGTAATTCGTCTCGGTACTGCCGTCATGCGAGGTCTGAGCGTTGTTCATCGGATTCGAATTCACCTGTGCGACATGTCCACACTTCTCGATGAGCGCCATACGGCCCACGTTCGAGAAGCGACTGAGCGCGTAGAGAAGCGCCGTACCGGTCACTCCGCCGCCCACGATGATGACATCGTAGTCTCTGTGCATTTGTTCCTTAGATTTCAGTGTGAAAGATCAGAAACTTGCGGTATTCTATCATTAAAACTACTTAAAGTCAAGTAAGCTCATGAGGAGCGGGATCCTTCAAAATAGTCCTCAGCTCAGCCTCCCTTTCCTGTATAAGACAATCTTCGGCGAAGCGCTGGCGATACTTGAAGCCGAACTTCCTGACCGTGGCAATATAGTCGTCGATGGACATTCTGACTGGCTCGCTCGTCTCTCCTGCATCGAGGTGCTGATCTTTGGTCTCTCCGGTGAATCCTGCAGCGACGACCGTATACGAAATCCATTCCGCAGAGGGATTCGGCTGTTCCATATGAACGAGATAGAAGTTCGTGAAGACCATCCCCGTCTCCTCTTCGAGTTCCCTCTTCGCTCCGGCGAGTATGTCCTCTCCGTCTTCGAGCATGCCAGCCACGATATTGAGTGCGGGCGCATCCCAGTGCGGCTGCTGTTCTCTTACCGCCACGATCTCGTCTCCGATGATCGGCAGGACGATGACGTTGTCCGTCCTTCGCACCGTTTCGAAGGTGTGCATCTCTCCGTTGAATTGTTTCTGCTTCCATTGATGGACGTCGAAACGGACGCCGTCGAAGACTTTCTCCGCGGTGTCGGAATGGAAGGTAACACCCGGAGGCAATGGTCGTTTGTTCATGGTTTAATAGATGTCTATAAGTTTCTCTGCGAGTTCGAGAGGCTCTTCGAAGGCCTTGCTGAAACTCTTCCATTCTACAGGAATGGATTCGAGTCCGCAGTTGGCTCCGATAAGGGCTCCCGCGATGGAAGCGTTGGTATCGGTATCGCCTCCGGCATTCACGGCTTCGAGAATGCCCGTTTTGAAATCCTTCGGGTGTCTCAGAAACGTGCCTATGGCGAAAGCAGCCGCATCGAGCGCGCTGAAGCCCGACCCAACAGCCCGAGAAAGGCTCTCTGCATTATCTAAATGATCCGTTATCTTTTCGAGTCTTTCCGAGACCGATTCATATTCAGACGGTTCTTCTGTTTCGAGCTCTTTGATCGTCTGTATGATGATTTCAAGATATGCCGCTCCGGAACTCGCATCCATGCCGCCTTCGCTTTCAAGTATTCTTTGAAGAAACAGGGCAACTGCATATGCCGCAATACTTGCCCGAATATCAGGGTGCGTCATGGAGCCGAGCGCCTTCACATCCTTCCAGAGTTCTTCACCGCTGCCTCGCCTTAAGGAGTTATTGACGCCAAGCGGCGAGACCTTCATGACAATGCCGCTTCCGCAGCCCTTGCCCGGTACTCCCGGAGGAAGCGGATCTTGACCGGGTATTCTCTTACCATCTCTGATCGCTTCTATGGCGATCTCCGTCGTTTTGCCCCAGCCGAATTTGCTCTTGCTGTATGAGCGGACATGCTCCTCAGCGCAGTCGACGATGTCGAATGCTCCCTTCGTGCGCACAAGCGAACGCAAGACGACTGCCGTGAGCTGCCAATCGTCCGTCGTGTCGCCGGCCTTCAAGTCCCCGAGCCAGTCGGTACGATTGATCGGATCGATAAAGCCCGTAAGCCCCTTCCCAGCCGTATCCTTCAAAATCTCTTCATGACTCATCGTCTCGACCGGCATGCCCAAAGCATCACCGATAGCGATTCCGAGGAAACAACCTTGAATTCTATTGCTTGTTGTCATGGTGTATGAATAAGCTTCTCTTTGATACATCGCTCTACTGCCTTGATACATTCCGGAAGCAACTCAAATATCGGAATCCCATACTGCTTCGCAATGATATCGACATTGCCCTTGCGCCAGAAACCTTCCGGACAGCAAACAAACACCTTGCCGCTCGCGGCGAAGAGCCCGAGTTCGAGGAGGCTTATCGGCGACTTCGTCTTCGGATCGAAATAGAACAAAATGACATCCGCTTCTTTAAGTCCCCGCTGCTCCCATTCGACTTGTTCCTTAAATACAGGATTATGAATGCTTTGTTCGATACCGCTATCCCAGACCGGTCGGCGCGGATTCAGAAGCACGATGTCGTACGCTGAGAACTCCTCGGCAATACCATCTTGCCAGCGCTCAGCAGTATCCATCTCGATGCTTCCGGCAAGAAACACCTTAGGCTTGCTTGCTTCTCGTTCCGTATCAAATGCGTGTGGTGCGTGAATCATCTGCATATAGTGTTATATATACACTAACACAGCACGAAAAACCCCGCAACTTATGCGGGGTTCTAACTTCACTCCTAGCTTTGGGACTAATTCCCGAAATCTCCCTTAATCATCTTCAATGCCTCGCTGACCGTCGTCATGAATTGCGCCGGGAAGATGATGGTGGAATTCTTCTCGACCGAGATCTCGGCCATGGTCTGAAGGGTACGGAGCTGGAGGGCTACAGGATGAGCGCTGATGATATCCGCCGCTTCCCCGAGCTTAACCGCAGCCTGGAACTCGCCTTCTGCGGCGACGATCTTCGCCCTTCTCTCGCGCTCGGCTTCGGCTTCCTTGGCCATGGCGCGCTGCATATTGTCGGGCAGGGTGATATCCTTGATCTCGACTGCCGTTACCTGGACACCCCAGGGTTCAGTATGTGAGTCGATGACCGATTTGATCTGTTCATTGATGGCGACAGTTTCCGAAAGGAGCTGGTCGAGCTGGAATTGTCCGACGACGTTTCTCACCGTGGTCTGACTGATCTGATTGACGGCGTCGTAGACGTTCTCTATGGCCACGACCGACTTCACCGCGTCCGTGATGTGGTAATAGGCGACGGCCGCAATGTCTATGGAAACATTGTCCTTGGTAATGATCTTTTGCGAAGGAATATTCATGGTCACCGTACGCAAGGCGACCTTCGTCATGCGCTCGAGAAGCGGAATGAGGAGGATGAGGCCCGGGCCGCGCACACCCTTGCACTTCCCGAGGAAGAAGATGACTCCCCTGTCGTACTCCTTGACGACACGAAGCGAGAGAAGCAGAAGAATAACGACAATAGCAATAAGGATATACATGTATATTTTGTTAGACCCCTATTTTAGCACTTTTTAAGAAATGCGACTGTACGCGGCAAGAAAAGCGTCTTTGTTCTCCGGGCTCTTCTCGTAATGCATCGGAATGACCTCCTTGATCGTTTTAAACTGCTTGGCGAAGCTTGCCGCCTCTTCGGGTCCGAAGGTATAGAATCCTCCGACAGGGATGAGCGCCTTGTCGACTTCGAGCGCTGAGACATTGATACCGGACGGATAGAAAATGTCTCCGCCGAAGTAGATCTTTTCACTATCGATCTCAATGAGGAAACCGAAGTTCTCTCTCGGCTTCTGCCCGACGTTCGGCCCGTGATCGACTTCGAAGAATATTACCTTGATGCCTTCTATGTCGACTTCGTTTCCTGCCTTGGCTTCGATGATCTCGGACGTAAGCTTTTCTTCTCCAAGGGCTTCGATGCACTCACTGCCAAGATACAATTTCTTGGGAGAAAGCTTCTTGATGTGCTCCGGAGAAAAGTGGTCACCATGAATATGCGAGACGAGCATGGCATCGACCGTGATACCTTCGAGCTTTTCTATGGGAGTCAATGAAGCGATGTCGAGCGCAAGCCTGTAGCCATTTTCTGCTTCAAGAATGAAGCCCGATTGTTCGAGTTTGGTGATTTTCATACCTGTAGTATACAAAAAGCTTGTTACTTTTTCTTCTTTGGAGCGGCCTTCTTGACGGCAGCTTTCTTGGGAGCTTTCGGAGAAACGTTTGGAGCGGCATCTTCTTTCTTCGCAGTGACTGCCCTTTCGGAAAGAATGCCGACGAGCTTGTCGAGCTTCGTGTTCATCGCTTCGATGCTTCTTTTAAGCTCGGCAAAGGAGTGATCAGGAGCTGCTGCACGTTCTGGTTTATGCTCTGGTCTGTATTCGGGCTTGTTGTAAGCAGGCTTGTAGGGCGCACGAGAGAAATCCCTCTGCGGAGCGGAGCGGTCGAAAGTTCGAGGGGCCGAAGCGGACTGGCCGCCATTTGCGGCGAAACAATCCTTGCAATAGACGGGCTTCTTGCCGTTCGGTCTGAAAGGCACTTCGCACGACTTCTGGCAGGCTGCGCAGACGGCCTGGAACATTTCTGTCGTTCCACGAGCGCCCTCTGCACCTCTATATCCGCCATTTCCGCCTCTTTGCGGCCCGTTAAAGCCGCCTCTCTGGAAGCCGCCTCCTCTTTTATCTCCACCTTTGAATGCGTTGTTTTTCTTGAAATCGTTCATATGTTTGTTTAAACTTCATTATATCACACTTCATATTAGAAATCAAGAGTGACAGTCTACTCAAGCACCCCGATTCGCGAGGGAAGATCGGTTTTCTTCACTTCAACTTTTTCGAGCGGTACCACATTCTTCGTACTGATATATTCCACGCCGCCTTCGTCTCGTAAGCTAAATAAGCTTTTATCGAAGATATACACCCAGCCGGAAGCGTCGTCCTTCAATTGTGAGAGCGTATCTGCAGTGGCGCGATATCTCATGACGGCAGCGCCGTCCTTCACTCCGAAACTGCCGGACGAAGCGCGATAGCCCTTCGGACAATTCTTTTTATTGATAATGGCCATGAAGATGGCATACTCGACGACGGATGCCGCGAAGACCGCCGGCTCTCCATCCGGGATCTGTTCTCCGTTTACATGATTGTGAGCCTGCCTCGGTTCAAATTCTTCCACTTCGGACCCCGATCCATGGAATACGTACTGTCCGGTCTTCTCAAGCTCAAGAAGTTTTTGTTTTTCGGGCGTCATATCAATGAAATAAATTCCATCGGATCTCTAAATCGTTTTGAATGAAGCGTGACCTCGTTAGCCGATCCATACCCGTCCAATTCATCCCATTTGTCCCCTTCCGAAATTTTCTTGTAGTATTCTTCGCTTATGGTTTGCACATGGAGATGGGGAAACCAATTGCCGTTGTACGGGGCTCTTCCGACCTTGGCGAAAATCTGGTCCTGAATCAGCTTGTCACCGACCTTCACCGCTACGTCCGGATCGAGATGCGCATAAATCATATAGAGAGGAAGCGCAGCATGCTTAAGAATTATCCGCGTACCCCATCCCCCGACTTCCGGATAATCATTATCGAGCTTCACCACCTCCGCTTCGAAATCACAAGTAACTTCGGTACCAGAAGCAACATTAAGATCAACGCCGAGATGGGTAAAAAACTTCTCCTCTTCAAGATAACTCCCTCTCCACAAAAAACTCCGATCTTCCATCCATCCTCCGTATGAAAAATCGAGGTCGTACTTATCATGAACACTCGTTACCATCTGCTCGCATATAACAGGGTCAAGAAGTGCGTTTTCTTCGGTCTTCTCAGCCTGTCTCGAAATCCACTCTTGGGCTTCAAGGTTTAAATTGACATAGCCGAATACCTTGCCTTGTAAAGCAGGAAATATCATTTATCGAGTATACAACATCTTCATGAGCGGCAAACTAATTCCGCTGTCGGGCAGAGTTTCCGGTGCCTTGTATCTTTCTCCCATATCGACAAACCCGATCTTTTTATAAAAGTCTACGGCTCTGGTGTGTTCAACGGGTTCGGTGAAGATCGGTATGCCGGCCGGCAAAAGCTTCATACCTTCTTCCCAAAGCATGGTTCCAATACCCCTCCCGGTCTCCCCTGGGAGTATGTAGAGAGTCCTCAGTTCGATCTCGTTTTCAAGAACTTTAAAACGGATATATCCGAGCACCTTCTCACTATCCTTCGCTACAAGTGAGATATCATCCACTATTGGATGTAGGGCTCTTTGTCGAAAAGCTTCTATTTGACGAGCTTCATATTCGGCATAAAGAAGATCAACATCTTTCCGAGTCACCCCTATTTCAGGAGTAACATACGTCGCATACCACGACTGTTTGATGACCTCGTTGATTCCTTCGGCATCGTGTGCTTCTGGTATGGAAGTCTCGATCATGCCTGCTGATTCTCCGCATACTTCTTGAAGTTGTCGAGGATGGCCTGCCAGCCACCGCGCTGCATTTCTTCGGAGTTCACTTGCTCCGCTTCGAAGGTCTCTGAGATATGTACTCCGTTATCGATTTCGATGAAGGAAACGGAGACGGTGCGTTCATCGTCGAGGGTGTAGGCAAGAAACTTGTTCGGCACGACTTCCGTGTATATGCCCGGAAGATCGAATGAGACGGATTTGTCTTTGGCTGCAAGGGTGAAGACGAATCTGCCGCCGACCCGTACGTCATTGACCGCTGCGGTACACTCCCAATCCTCCGATGCGTGCATCCACTGCTCGATATGCTCGGGAGCGTTCCAAAGGTTCCAAACCGCATCCATGTCTGCCCGCACCGTCGTCTCGATCGTAATGATTGTATTCATAATGATTATATTGTAACAAACCGGGAAAGAATGTGAACGAAATCGATCCGGCCCTTATATCGCTTCAAAAACTCCTCGATTTCTATAACCTCCCTCCCGAAGGCATCCTCGCTTGGGGTAAAGGTTCCGAGTTCGAAGTTCTTCGTCTCATATATAAGCATTACCTTGTCCTTATATGCATCCTGGTCGTCCGATTCGATAAATGCGAAAGGCCGCTCATGAGAAAAGCTTGCTCCCGCTTCTTCTTCGACTTCGCGTACCAATGCCTCCTCGGGAGTTTCTTCACCTTCGATATGTCCGCCGGGGATCTCCCATCCGCGGTCGTTGTGTATGGCGAGAATCTTCGACCCTTCCGTGGCGATGAGAAAGACCGAACTGATCGATTCCTTTTCGGGAATCACATTCCCGTCATCGATATATTTAATAAAAAACTTTGTCATGACAACAGCTATGCGATGATTCCCTTCCACGGTATGGTATTTTCTTCCGTCAAAACCAGACGCGACTTCCCATTCACTTCCTGGCCTTCGTAGATCGTGACCGAAGCATTCGCGAACACTCCGTTGTGATATTTGTCCAAAGATTCCTCTATCGAAAGATGATGAATGAGCCGCTGAAGAACGATGAGCCATTGTCCATGGACTGCGCAGAGCACTCGCTGGCCTTCGTAATCTCTATTGAGCGTCCCAAGGAAGCTGTGCACGCGAAGTTCGACGTCGGCCCAATTCTCTCCTCCCCATGGACGATAGTGATACAAGCCTTCTCGTTCCTTGCGCGCAATTTCTTCCGGGAAGCGCTCCGCCATCTGTGCCTTCGTCATTGTATGCCAGATACCGCGCTGCGCTTCAGCAAGACGCGCATCTTCATAAACGCGTACGCCGGGGTACATCGTTTCGAGTGTTTGTCTGGTTCTTGCGTAATACGATTGATAGTAAAGATCGAAATTACCGAATCTTTCCTGGAGATACTTACCCGTCAGTTCGGCTTGCTGTATGCCCCGAGGAGTGAGGTTGTATAAATGCGTCGAGAGATCGAATTCGGCGCGCTCATCGACTGAACGGATATTCCCTTCGGATTCCGCATGCCGCACAAAGACGATGAGTTTCGGCCAAGCCATAAACGCAGAGTATCATATGAAGCCGAATTTTGCATTAAAAAGCCCCATATCAGTGATACGGGGCCGAAAGAGCAAAGAACTAAAGAACTGTTGATGAATACTGCTAGACCGCTGCGAGCGGCTTGCCCTTCGCGATCTCGGCCTTGCGCAACGCGATACGCGCAGCGACTTCCGACACCACCTCGCTCTGAGCTGTCGTGTCGCCGAAGTGGCCCATGGCCATCTTGAACTTCTCGTCCGCGGCCGCATTCTTGCGGCCGATCTGCTCGACCAAATTGTCGACCGAGCCGGAATCCGCCGCGAGGCCCGCATCCGCCGCTGCATTGAGCGCCTTGGCGGCCTGCTCCTTCGCCCCGGCGGAACGTGCCTGCGTACGCAAGAGATTGAGCTGCTGCGACATCGAGTCGTGCTTCGACTTGAGCGCATCATGCGCATTCTCGAGCTGAACCACGGTCTCGTGAGCCGAGTTGGCCTCGTCTTCCGCGGCCTTGATCTGACCTTCGATCTCGATGACCTTGGCCATGCGGTCGTCGGCCAGATGATCATCCGACTTGTCCTCGTTGCCGAGGAGCGCATCGATGACCTCCTGCTGCTTGGCGAGATCCGCATCGAGCTTCGCCTTCTTGTTCCGGGCGAAGCTCTCGGTGCCGCGCGCTTCGGCGAGATTCGAGTCGAGGCTTTCCATCGACGTCTTGAGGTCGCGGGTCATTTGCTCGACCGCGCCGACGTTGTTCTTGTCGATAGTGCGATCGAGTGCGCTGTGGGCGATGGCCAGGATTGCGATCCGGCCCTTGCCCAGAAGAGACTGTGACATTCGTACTCCAGGAATTGGAAGTGATACTTCGTGAACCTGCGGGTACTACACCTGCGTACTGCTACTCGACCGAACCGCCGTCGTCCTGATTGTCGGACGAATCGACGCTGTCGCCGTCGTTATTGCTGCCGCCGAAACCGGTCGAACCACCGTCATCGTCGCCTTGGCGCGATGATACGACACTCAGCCGTTCGGCTTCTTCACGCTCGGCACGCGCTGCCGCGAGGACGCGTTCTGCTTCCATGCGCTCTTCGTGTACTTCGGCGTAATGCTGGTCAGCCGTCGATTGAATGATGGCGGCCTGCCGGATGATCTCGTCCGTATCGCTCATGAGAGCGAGTTGGGCAAGCATCTGGTCTGCCTGGCTGGTGTACTGGAAGACGCCGGGACCTGCATACGATCTGTAGCTCGTCGCGTAACTCGTCGTGCGAGCGAGCGCTGCCTGTGCGTCGCGAAGCGCGCTTTGCGCGAGCTCTCGCTTGCGCTCAGCCGCATCGTGCTGCTTCCTTGCTTCATCGAGAATGCCGTTGACGGTCTTCTGGATTGCCCTGACGCTTCCGAGGGTAACGAGATAGTCGAGCTTTTCCTTTCCGCCCGCGAGATACTGCCGGATAGCGGCGAGACCTTCCGATAGCTTGTCGAGATCCTTTTCGAGGGAATCGACGATGTCACCGTCGTACCTTTTGATGTACGCTCGCGCTTTGACGATATCCGTCTCGGCTCCCGTCAGCTCTTGAGGAGCATCGTTCTTCGCTTGAAGAAGATCCTTCTCGAGAGAGAATACCGCGTCGACGAAGGACTTCGTCTCGTCGAGGAGTGTCATGCACTCGCCCGAAAGACTGATTGCGTCGTCGAAGCGCTGCCCCTCCATGGACGCTGCGGCCGTGATGGACGGAATGTACGCACGAACCTTCGAGAGGCGCTTTTCGGTCTCGACGCTATAGTCGCGGACCGAAGCCCACGAGGTTGGTACGAAATCCGAAGAGATCCTTCCGAGCGCTGCCTGCCCCTTCGCTACCTCCGCCTCCATGAGCCGGAGCCGCGAAGAAACTTGCTGCGGCGCGTCCGCGCTTGCCTTTTGCTTTGCGGCAAGTGCGTTCAAACCGCCTTCGACAGCGGCGAGGGCCTTGCCCACAAGATCGAGCTGGCGGAAAAATTCTCCCACCTGTCCCGAACCAAGCGCGGACTCCGCCGCATCGACACTTGTCTTTGCGTCGGCGGCCTGGCCTTCGATTCCTCCGATATTGAATCCCCGCTGCTTGAGACTCGCCACGCTTTGGTTAAGTGTCGCGAGTCTTCCTTGCAGCGCACGAAGCTGATCAGGAGCGCTTTTGGCACGCTCCTTGGCGTTCTCGATCGAGGTACGTACGCCGTCGATCAAGCACTTCGCGTCGTTCAGGCTGTTGAAGATACCCTGGTACGAACGTTCCATGCTTCCGTACTCCGCCACGGAGAGCGAATCCTTTTCGGGATCGTTTCGTGACGAAGACAGCGACGAATAGCTCGTCGTCGCGCTTGTGAGGGCGCGGCTGGCCTTGTCGAGATCTTTCTTCAAGCTGAGGGCATCGGCTTCCGTCATCTGTTTCGCCATCGTCGTCGCGAGGATCTTCTCGTCTTCGAGTTCTCCTGGCAACGTATTGACGAGATTCGAAGCGCTTGCTCTCGCGGTGAGAGCCCTGCCTTGCGCTGCACGCCGCTCATTACGTTCCTGTACGAAGCGTCGAATGAGAATGGCGATGAGCGCAAGCGCTCCGAGTACCACGATCCAGCCGAGCACCTTCCACAATCCCGAAAGATCGGCGGGAGGAGCCTGGTTGATAATAGTCGTCGGGGCCGCAGGCGGCTTCAGATGCGCATTGACGAGTCTTGTGAGACTACTTACGCCGACAGCGAAGCCGGCGGCATAATCATGATCTCTGAATCGCGGAAGCATGTCGTTTCGAGCGATGTCCTTCCATGTCGGTCCGAGAGTGGCGCGCCACGCGGCTCCATAACGGACGCCGACGTCGCCACCATCCACGGAATACATGACCGCCACGAGATTTCCTCGCGTCACGGTGTCGCCCGGCACATGCCAGGAATCACAGCGCGCCTTTTCTGCGGCATAGTACGGATTCGTCTTCCCCTTCCGGAGAGTGCGAATACGGACCGTCGCGCCAAGCGCTTGCAAAGAATCGGCGGTCGCCTGGACCTTGCCGAGATCCTTGCCGAACACGTTCGCGTCGTCGACGATCACTGCATCGCAGCTACCCGTCGATTGGGCAGAGAGCGGTATCGCTGCGGCCACCACGAAGGTGAGCACAGACAACACCGACCGTCGTATGAGGTTCTGCATTCATCCTCCAGTAGTGTGAAAGAACACCGCTACAGTACCTGACCATAGCAGCGGTCATATATTACACAAAAGTACTATATTGTCAATGTCTGTTTTAAACAGTTTTTACTGAGCGTTTTGCAAGAGACCGCCCCATTCGACAAGCGTGAAGCCGACGCGCGGGATCGACGTCAGATGCTCGACAGGAAGAGCGATCGGCTGCGGAAGACCCTGAAAATCAAGAAAGACTCTGATAACCGTATCCGGCTTCGGCCAGACGACGAGCGGCGCGAGTTTGTTCATGTCGGCGGTCGAGAGCCACGTCAGACGAACATAGGGAGCGTCGGGCATCTTCGGCAGCCAGAAGTCGAGGAAATCTTGCGTTTCCTTTTGCGAGAGACCTAGCTCCTTCAGGTTGGATACGATTGTCGTTTTCACTTCTGATTGAGAAACGACGATGCCTTCCGTAATTTCGGGATATGCGCCGTTGCCTGTTCCCTCCCAGAATAAGGAGCCGTAGGTCTTGCCGCTCGCTGTCGTGAGCATTCCATCCGGGTCGGCCTTTACCTGCCAGCCGTTTACATAGAGAGGTTCTGACTTCGTGATATCGGCACCGACTTTCACCGACACGTTCGTCGTTTCTGTCGGATAGAGATAAATGACCGGCTTGCCGCATTCCGCACCCGATCCGTAATTGTCGTTCGTAAAAATGAGGTAGTCTCCGAGAGAATTCTTATACACGACGATCGCATGATGGGCATACCACTGGCTCAAGCTCAAGTCTTCGAATTGACTGGTCGACGCATTGTACATTCTGCCTCCTTGGCTATAGAAGAACGCGACAGTCGGATTGTTCATATCCTTGAACTCATAGACCGTTTCTCCGGTACTCGTTATGCCTGCCGGTTGTATCTCCTTTGAAATATCATGACTCACGGTGACATAGGCTCCAGGAGTGCCGCACCCAGTGAGGTGCGCATCCTGGTTGAACGGATCCTTGTTTTGCGTACTGTCACTCCAGGTGATCTTCGGCACGCTATTATCCGAGAAGAAGTCGTATGAGACGAAATAAGAGGAAAAGAACCCGCTCGGCAGCTTTAATTCGAAGTTGTTTATGATGTATTGATTCCGCGTATTTTCGATCTTATAGAGATCGCCGTCCGGAAGCGTCGCGAGTTTGGTCGCTTTGGAGCCATTCTCATTGAGAGCCGCGAGGTCAAAGAAATCTCCGAGATACGGATACTTGTTGGTGAGCTTGAGTCCGTTGTACGTAAGATCCGTCGGACCCACGAGACCCTTATAGTATGTCGTGTCGTCGGTACCGACAATGTTCGGAGAAAGTTCGTATCCCTGCTTGCTCATAGCGCCGTAGATATTGTTCGTCGACATGAGAGACATGAATTCATATCCTTTCGGAGTCTGTTCAAAAAAGAACAGAGACGGACCGCCCGGGTCGGTTGCGGCAGCAATGGCAAGCACGATCTTGTTGTTTCCATGCATACCGAGATCGTAATACTGGGTCGGCTGGGGCGCTTCCGTTACAGGCGCGTTCAAATCATCACGGTAACCGAGAACGAGCTTCAAGTCAGGAAGCGCTACGTGCTTCCCGTTCCATACGACGTCGGTATTCGCATTCTGGCTCGGGAATTCGGTCGTGCTTGTCGTATCTGGAGTCGAGGAGGAACTACCTGACACATCGCTTACGGGAGTTTTTCTATGCATGAAAAGCATTCCACCGATGATCACCAGGGCAAGGATGACGATACCTGAGATAATGACGAGCGGCTTTGAAGAGCGGGATGCAGGCTGAGACACTGGCTCGGGTTCGATAAGGGGAGCATTGTTTGGGATCGGTGTGTTTGGTTCCATATAGAAATTATAAATGACGACCGTAAGAAGCCCTAATTCGGCAATTGTACAACCGTGCCGGCCGGCGTCTCCGTAAGATACCGCGCGAAGGGAACATAGATACTCGTCAGGACGTTCTGCTTCGCCATGCCGGTCATGAGTCGTGGATAGAGGTGTAGAGACTGGCTTGGTAAAGCGAAGAAGGTCAGACCTTCCGGGGTAAACTTGCCCGCAATGAGAAGCCCTGTTTGCGTGCCGGGGGCGAACTGATCGAAGAGCAGATTGCCCAGGGAGTAGATGATCGGCTTCCCTCGATAAAGCTCCGTATCTTCAATGACATGCGGATGACTACCCACCACCATGTCCGCTCCCGCATCGATCCACGAGTGCGCAGCCGAGGCTTGCTCCGACGTATGCATCGTTGAGTACTCGATCCCCCAGTGCGGCATGACGAGAACGCGCGTCGAAGGATCCTTTTTGAACTTTTGTATAAGGGGCACGATCGACGCGGGATCCTGATTCGGGAAGGTAAGATTGATGCCGATCACCTCGAGCATCATGCCTTCACCTTTAAACTCCGCCGTTTTCGCCACGCTGCTTTCCGTCGGACCGCCGAAGGCTTGAATGTTCGCCGCATGTAACAACGTTCGGGTCGTGTCGAGACCTTCCGCACCGGCATTGTTGCTGTGATTATTGGCAAGGCTCGCTCCGGTAATGTGAAGGAATGACAGAGTCTTCACGATATCCGGAGAAAACTTGAAGGTCAGATCGTCGCTCACGACGCCGTCCTCGATCGGCCCGTTCGTAATGGCTCCTTCGAGATTTATAAATGAGGCATCGGTACCCCAGAAGACCCTGTCACCAAGATCTTTGAAAACGTCGTTGAAATTATTCTTAAAGGTATGATTCACCAAGCGGGCGAACATCATGTCTCCTCCGATGATGAAGCTCACCTGTTTTTCCGGTTCGGTTTTCTCGCCTGCTTCATACCAGCCGAACACATGGGTAGTAGATTCCATATCAGGATCCTTGTAGATAATTCCGGAGTTGGTGTGATTCTGTAAAGCGAAGTGAAGCGTGCCGTGATCCTTCGCCCATAAAGTAAGGAGTGCGAGCGCGGGACCCGAATCCACTTCCGCCCCGGTGAGGACGTCATTCGTATCGAGCGCTTCGAGATCGCGGATCGATCGATCATCATGAAGCTCGCCGAGAAGCGCCGGCTGATAATGCGAGAAGTCGACGGACGCGATCATCAAGCAATCCTTACACGTTGCTTCGAGACTCTTTTCGAGCTCGAGAAGCTCGTCCTCGGTCGCATGTTCGAAGATGAGAGGCACGAGCAGGGCGTTCGGGAAATTCGCATGAATGTCTCCGAGAATATTATAAATGCCATGCTCGTTCGTGAAGCTCGAAGGTTCTTTCGTCACGAGCTTCGTTCGAACGAGAGACGAGATGACGCTTTGGTCGGGCGGGATGTCGCCGTCGGCAAGGTGCCAGATTTCGTCGGTCGTCTGGATCCTTCCCTGGCCGGCATCGTAGTGATTCGGCGAGATAAGGATGATGGTCTTCGGCGGTGTGATGCGCTTCGCAAGTTCCGAGAAGAACTCCGCCCGAGCGCCGGCCACGAGATCGTGATGCGGCACGACCGCGGCGAAGATAGTACTCTCTTCGACTCTCGTTGTCGTCGTATATGCATACCGTCCTCCGAGTGCCGCGAGTGCGATGAGAACCGATGCCGCCAGGACTTTCTTAGACATCAAGCGGTTCTTATTTCCATGAGCGATCCTAGTTAAGGATCTTTATGTCTGCCGTGGAACGCAGCTTCAGGACGTATGCATCAATGAGGTTCCCCTGCTTCTGTTGTATGACGGCCTGCTTCACCTGATCATGGACGGTCGCGAGTGCGGGAACGCCCGTTTGTCCGGCTGCTGCTTGGTCGTAGAAGGCCTTGATCTCGGCTTCGCTTGCCGTCACGGAGGAAAGGCCGAGCGTCTGATCGAGGTAATTCTGGATGACGAGGTTGCCCGATATCTCCGCCTTCAGCTGGTCTTCGGTCACTCCTTGCGAAGCGAGTGCCTGAGTGTATGCGTCCTGAGTCTGAAATTGGCTTTTAATGGACGAGAGGCTTGCGTCTATCTGGGTCGATGATGCGGTAATACCCGCCTTCTCTGCAGCCTGCTTCAAGAGCGTCTTCGCGATAAGCGAGTCGAGCGCCTGGGATTTGAGCGTTGCCTGCGCATCGGTCGTCGTGGCAGCGACGCCCTGGCTGATTTGCAACTCTGCCGCAGTCAGATCGCTTTGCACTATATTTTCTCCATTCACTGTCGCGACCGGAGCATTCGCCGTTGCAGCAGGCCCGCTTGTCGCCGCACGATGGGAAAGGATATACCATCCTCCCGCGATCAACACGATGAGAATGACAACAGAGATAATGGTTTTGTTTGAATTGGTCATGATGGGCATTATTGTACTCCTTAGGAATTAGGAAGAAAAGTGGAGACTCGACAGAATGCGTTCGTATATGGCCCTATCAGGTACGGGCGCACCCGGCTCGCGCTCTTCGGTGAGCCGCCCTTCGGCGACCGGATCGAGAACGACCATCCACAGGTACGTGCTTTCATACATGAAGATGTCGTCGTATGACGATCCCTCTCCGGCGTAGCCATAGCGCTCGACCCCTTTCAAGCCGTCGAGCGTCCTTAGGGCGACCGTCGTACTCGATGTATTGCCGAAGGGCGCGATCTCCTTCGGATACGGGCCGGTAAAGAAGTCGGCAACCTCTTCCTTGCTCTTCTGTTGGGTAAAGACCTCGACCGATACATATCCTGCACGCGTCACGGGATCGCCTACTCCAACAGTGAACGATCCTCCGTCGCTTGATCTGTTTTCTTCGAGCGTGAAATTCGGAGGATATTGGAAGGAGAAGCCGAATTCCTTATTGTCGTACGTTTTCCAGCCCGTCGGATCTGTTGCCTGTTTCTGCACAAAGTAGTACGCACCGCCGGCAAGGATGAGCAGGGCGATAGCAAGTACGAAGAGAGATTTTTTCATACGACAAAACTATCTCACCACGAGCGTGACCGTCACGGCCTGGCGAAATTGCGGACATGCTTCTCCTGGATTGCAGATCGGCGCGCCCGTGGCATGCAAGACCGTCGTACCTGTATTCGTCGCCGTATAGACTCCCTGCTCTCCGCGGATCGTCGAGATGTTCGTCACGCGCGTGACGATGCCCGTCGGATCGAATGTAAGACTCCACTCCAGCGTATCACCCATGGCAATGCCGAAGCGCTGTCCCTTCACAAGAGAGACCGTTGTCGCGTTGTCAGCTTGCGTCACCATGATCGTGCTTGTCGATGCGGGCGATGTGACAGGTACGGGGGTAACGGGTGCAGGTAGTGTCGTCGGCTCATTCGACTGGGGAGGGAGACTTGCTGTTATGTCGGATGAAGGAGTAGTTCGAGCGAAGCCGAAGTATCCAATGAAGCCAACGGCGACAATGCAGGCAGCGATGATAAGTACGGTAGTGTTGTTCTGCTTCATAAAAGTAATTAATCTAATTTGTAATATACAAGACGTCTCGAGGAACCGATGCTGACATGCCTTCTTATATAAAACCGCCCAATCAGGCGGGTCTAGAATCTCTTGAAAAGCATAGGCACTCCGAGGCAGGCCACGACGAGAAAGCACCCCATGGCGACATACGCGAGCGCCTTATGATACGCATGCGTCCCGTCGTACCAGAAGACGAGTACCGCGATCGAAGCGGTATAAAGAACGGCAAACGCGGCATGGATCCAGAACCAAACATTGCGCTCCGAACCGCCATTGAGACGCACTCCCGTCTCAATGAGCAAGACGAGAAGGAGCGTCGTCCATGCCACCAGGTGAGCCTGGCTTCGATGTTTCGCCACGACGAGTGCGGAACTATTCGAAGCGACGTTGGCCCGCCCCGTGAGGATCATCTGATAGAGAAAGAAAGCGATGATGAGAACAACGCACACGACGAGACCTTTGTATATCCAGACCACCGCCGACCTCCATGAGTTTGAAAGCATCTTTGAGTAGACTATCATGCTGGAGACGAGCTCACAATATATGCACATAAAAACCGGCATGCGTGTGCCGGTGAATTCTTACATTGAGGAGTAATGCCTCACATTGTAGTAATCAAGAAGGAGCTTGCCGTCGGAGCCAAGGTCGGGATGGCCTCTGTAGAGGGTAACTCCGCAATTGATGGGCTTCTCCTTCTCGTCGAGCCGGATGAAATCCTCCGCGCTCAAGCGATCGAGATTGGCACGCATCGCCAGGATATTGAGGTGGTGAGTGACGACGAGGATGCGCTTATCCGAGAAATCGCGCGTCACCGTACGAAGCCAGTCCCGGTTCCTTGCCCGGACATCAGGCACGCTCTCTCCTTGCGGATAGCGATACCAATACGGACCCTCGATATCCCGGAGCCGTTTCTGCTCGGGATTCAGAACATGGAAGACCCGCCAGTCGTTGTAGAGAAGCGCAAGACCATGCTCTTGTTCCCTCACTCGCTCCTCTTCGATCGGTTCGATCTCGGCGAGCGCAGGCCAGCCGCGAGTGATGTGGTCGAGGGTCAGGACAGCCCGCTTGTACGGCGAAACGAAAACGATGTCCGGCAGCTCGCCTCTGGAAAGTGCGACGCCGGTTTCGAATGCCTGGCGGCCTTCCGCATCGGCAAGAGCCGTTTCGGCATCACCGACGCCGAGCGCGAACTTCTTCTGAACAGCACGTGCCAGTCCGCGGGCTTCCTTGGAATCCGGATCGCTTTCCCAATACTTCAGGAACTCCTGATAGAGCGGATCGTTTTCCTTCTTGCCTCGCAGCGCATTGTACGCCGAGGTATCGTGCCGGATCATCATGAGCCATTTGGGCCATTTCATTCGGATCTCCTTTCAAAGGCCGGACTTCTAAACGCAAAATATAATATTCCAAGCCTGAAGTCAAATATAAAAAGCCCCAACCGGGAGCTTATGTGCCTTTCCTATTTTTCTTAGCAACACCCTTCAGAAGCTGCTTTGTGGTGCCGATCCCCTTTTCGAGCTTGTCATCGATTCGATCGAAAGCATCGAACAGCCTTTCGAAGCCGGCGGCGAGCTGTCTTTCGACGTTCTGATAATCTTCCGAGCCGTTCGGATCTGGCGAAGGAACTCGAGACGGAAAGTACAAAATTTTCCTGGCCATACGTTCTCCGGATTGGTTCTCAAGATATGGTACGAGAAAATGTATATAAAGACCACCTCAACGCGTGGTGGTTAGAGTAGTAAAATTATTACATCCCCGCCTCCTCTCTCCCTTGTATTTCGATTTCCAATTCCTCTATCTCGGCCTTAAGCGTCAGGACGCGATCGCTGCTCGCATCAGGGAAAGTTTCGAGCGATTCGAGCTCCGACCTTCTTTCCTGAAGCATCACTTTCAAAACGGGAACCTGATCAAGCATCTCCCTTAACTCCTCCGGAGAAATCTCCGGGATCTTCTCTGCTTCATTCTCCGGTGTTGGAAATTGTTCGCTCATGTAAAAGTAAGGTGATCTTATCCCTGATAATAAGCCTTTTCTAATTCGGAAATGTCGATCTTCGTCATTTTCAGCATTGCTTGCGTCGCTCGATTGGCTTTCTCCCGGTCCGGATCTCCGACCATCTCCATAAGTACAGACGGGATGATCTGCCATGATAGTCCGAATCTATCCCTTACCCAGCCGCACTGGCTCTTCGCTCCGCCTTCGGACAATTTCTCCCAGAGATAATCGACATCTTCTTGAGTTTCGCAATCAACCATAAGTGAAGCCGCTTCGGTGAACTTGAAGTGTGGTCCGCCATTAAAGGCATTAATGACCTGTTCATGGATCACGAAGGTGGCACTGTGGATCTTGCCGTCAGCGTTCCTTGATGAGTGAATGATTGTGAAGTCCTTGAAGATCGAGCCGTACAGCTCAAGGACTTCGTCCAGGTCATGGTTGTACATAAGGAACGGTGTGACTTTTTTTATCATAGTAGTATTAATGTATAACCTTTTGCAAAAAAATAACACCCTTTCGGATGTTATTTCGTTGTTACATTTCTGGAGCGGCTGCGTAGTCTGCCTTGAACTTTTCTGCCCATGCGACCATAAGAGGATCGGCCCGATCCATTTTCTTAATATCGGCGGCCATTTCAGGATGAGCTTCTTCCATGTGCTTCATTCCGTTTGCCATCATTTCGTCTTCTGTCGACCCTGTGATCTTTACATCACATTTGCCTCCCATCTGAGCACATGTAAGTGTTTTCATTTGCGGATCATTTATGTATTAGGGTAGGAGTATAGCATACGATCTGCCGGCCGCCTGAGGTGACGTTGAACCTGTTACCGTACAATTTTATAGTGCAGAGCCACCATTCCGCCTTTGATCTCTTCAGAACTCAGAAGCTCAAGATTGACCCGATTTTCAATGCTCCTCATAAAAGTCAGGCCCTGCCCTAGGATAACCGGACTCACGGTGAACCGAAACTCGTCGATAAGATCCATGCTCATGAGAGAGCGGGCGAGTGTCGGGCTGCCAAAGATCACCAGATCCTTCCCTTCCCCTTCCTTAAGTTTTTTTACCTCCTCTTCTACGTTAGCGCTTATGACCCTTGTATTGTTCCAGTCCTCCTTCATGAGCGTAGTGGAGAATACGATCTTCTCTACAGACTCAAGCCACTCTGCATGCTCGCGATCGTGCTTCGATGCAGCGGTATCTTGTAGCACTTTCGGCCAGTAGCTTTTCATCAGTTCATACGTCACTCGGCCATACATCGGGGTGCCTACTGTTTTCACAATTTTTTCGGCATATTTCTCAAAGGCTTCATTGTACGGAATCCAGTCGAGTCCTCCATCGACTGTAGCGCAGTAGCCATCGAGTGACTGGTGCAGAAATAATACGATTTTTCTCATATCTTTATATTAGCATTCTTAAGTAAACGGATTCTAAATTTCAGACTTCCTTTGCATTATCTATTTAGACGAAGCGAAACCTTATTGAACTCTTAAGTATGAAAACAGCCTACAGAAATGTGGGCCGGGAGTTAACGCTATTCTCCAGAGCGTTTGTTGCGAAAAATATCAGAAAAGGTTGAGCAAATCACTGATCTCTCCTCGACGACTGGCGTGGGGCAGGGTGAGTGACAAGAACCGTCTCTCGACCTCCTCTTCAGCTGTCAGAGGATCGTCGGCCAGAGCTCCGGTCGATCGAAGATTCAGGAACGCCAATCGGTCTAATTTGAGTTGCGTCTCTTCGAGAGACGCCTCTCTCCTCAGGATGCCAAGATACTTCATAATCTCATTTCTGACCGGGGAACTTTCAAATTCATCCCCCGCGAAACTTCCATCTCGATTATGAGTTCTGGCGAACTCTTTGACGCGATCCCGATCGTTTCCGACATAGCCCAATTCATGGGGCCACATGGGACACTCACAGGTCGGACAAACCCCGGAGGCGTAATCCTTATTCCGAATTTCCATTTCCCCGTCGCACCCATACATCGGGCAGTGCATGATTACTACATCCGATTCTCCATGGTTTGTAGCCATGACATCCTCCTCGCGATTAGCGAAGAAGGATATCGAGACTAGTTCTCGGGTGATTTCTTCGCAAGTGAAAGAACAGGATTAACATTTAGCACACAATGTATAGAAAGTCAAGGTAGCTGTCCATGCTGTATGAGGTTGGAACCCTACTTAGATAAATATGATTTAAACTCTTCGTCGGTAAGATCAAGTAATTTACCATCTCGAGCCAGGGTAGATTTGCCGCTTCCGGGCAGACCCACGATTGTTATACGCATGAAGGTAGTTTATCAGAAATCCGCTCGCCGTCTGGAGAAGTCAGGGCTCACAATTAAATCGACGCGTCTCGAGCACATTAAAAGCGGTGCTTAATGATGGTGTTCCGCATGCTTCAAGGCTTCGGCTTCTTTGTGTATTACTTCTGTATCATTCGTTTTCTGCACCTTGACCAGCATAATCACCGCAAGGAATGTGGTAATGGGCACTGCCATCACGAGCCCGATACTTCCCACAAGAGTTCTTATAATTTCTGAAGCAAACACTTCTCTGCTCATCACTTGAGAAATAGAGGAATCTGTCTGATAGAACAGCAGCAGAAGAGGAAGTGAGGCGCCGACATAGGCAATGGCAAGCGTGTTCACTAATGCTCCAATATGCTCCCTTCCTATTCGTATGGCACGGGTGTAGATCTTAGAGCGCGGTATATGCGGGGCGATATGGTGAAGTTCCTCGACCGATATAGCTTGCCCGATCGAAACGTCATACAACACTCCGAGAACACCGATCATGATACCGCCGAGAAGTATCCCGATAACATCAATGTGTCCTCTGCTATTGAGTATTAGGTAAACGGCTTCGTCGCTACCTTGGCCCGTAAATTTGCCCATATGAACGGCCCAGAATGCGAGGCCTGCTGTAAAGAGAACCGTGATAATCATGCCGAGTACTGCGGAAGAGGTTGTCTTATTAAAACCATGAGTAATATATGAGCCGAGAACGATAATTACCGAGGACACCGCAATACTTACTAAGACAGGAGGATAACCATGGAGTATTCCCGGCAATAAAACAAAAGTAATAAGCAAAAGGCTTCCGATAAGACTTAAAAGACCCCTCAAACCCTGTATGCCGCCAATAAGAAGAACAAGAGCAACGAAGATGAAGGTGAACAAGAGAATGGTGGGTATGCGATATACGTCCATTTCTCCGTACATCTCTATGCCACTTTGTCCTTCTGTAGTGTGGTTGAGGTAAAATATTTCTCCTTTGGCTAGGTTCAGATAGTCGTCTGTGAAGGTAACAACTTTGCCTGTTTGGGTACCTTCAAGAATTTTTGCTTGAATCGTTTGAAAAGTACCGGGAGTATCCGTACCCGGAATAATCCTGTTTTCCTCTTTAGTGATATGCACGACCTGTGCTTTCACCACCTCGGCCTTGTCTTGAATGATCGTCGCTTGAGCATGAGCGAATAAGGGCGAAATAAATAAGAAAGAAACAAGGGAAATTAAGGAGAATTTTTTCACCTCTTGATTATAACATTTAGCACCTATTATCTTCTTTAAAATTCATGACGCGTCTCGAGCGCGATAACCTATCACGAGTTGGCTGCCGGCCAGGGAATCGAACCCCAATTATACGCTCCAGAGGCGCATGTCCTACCGTTAGACGAGCCGGCAATGGTTCATCAATACCTGAGTAGATTAGCCTAATTTTCGGCTTTTTTCAATAGAAATCGGCGGAGTCCTTTTATGCCTTAGTGTGTTGAGTTTTACCCGTTTTGTTGTATTGTCTCTCAAGAATCGAACCCGAGGTGAGACCGTGAGAGACGTGACGCTGACCATTGGTCCGCGAGGAGCCGGCAAGACGACCTTTTGCGAAAGGGCGCTCGCCCTCGATCCGGAACTCGTACTTGTCAGCCGGGACGCCGTGCTGATGGAGATCTTCGGCCAAACCTCCCTCAATCCATACGAAGGTGGGCACCGGATCGGACTTGAGAAAATGTGGAACCTCGTCGAGAAGCATCTCGAACCAGAGAATGCCCGCATCCTTCTCGACTGCTGGAACGGATGGGCCTTGGAACGAAGCGAGCTGACGGACAAGCTCCGCGAAATGGGTGCGGAACGGATTATCGGATGGCATTTCGCCACGAGCGAGGAGACCTGCATCAAATGGTTCCTCGAACGAGAGAGAAGGAACGAGGAAGAGAAGATCGATAAATGGTGGGAGCAGTCGAGGATCGCTTCTTGCCGAAGCGACTACCGTCTCTTCCACTCTCAGGCCGTTACCCTGGAACAAGGCTTCGATGAGATCATTCGCATCGATCCGGATATTCTCGGCCCTGAGCACGTGCTCAGACTGCAGACCAATCTCGACTTCGGCTGAGATTGGTCTTTTTTATATGAACCTGTTGTATGATGAGTGTACTTCCATGCTTAGCGTCATCAGCAAATGGTTCCTCGCGGTCGGATTCGGCTTTGCGGCAGCTATCACCGGAGTAACCGACACAAGCCTCCCCGCCGCGAGTGACACGGTCCCGGTTGATAATAATCCCATCACGGCCTCCGAGCTCTCGACGAGCCTTCATGACAGAATCACGGACCTCAGGGGCGAGATCGAGCGGGAAAAGCTCAATGACGCCCTTCCGCTTGTGCGCCCGTTCGTCCTCGGACACAAGGGCGACGATGTGAAGGCGCTTCAGGAACTTCTCGTCGGACTCAACTTTATGAGCGAAGATCTTGCCACGGGCTACTACGGTCCGACGACAGCAAGCGCCGTCAAGGAATTCCAGAAGGCCTATCAAATGAATGAGACGGGCATCGCCGACCGTACCACGCTCGACAAGATCTTCGACATTACTGTCGCCACCATGCACCTTGGCGACGCCTACTTCCCCGAGGAATCACCGCTTCTTGCCATAGCCACGAGCTCGGAAGCCCTGCTCTCCGACGCAAGCGCGAGCGCGGATGCTTCCGCGGCCTGTCCGGATGTCTCTCAAACATCGTATCAGGCTCCAGCAGACACCGTCGTTGACGCGCCAGTAATCGTCCCGCCAGCTACGACAACTGTCGCCACAACCACACCGCCCGTCACGAAGACGCTTGCCGTAGCAGGAGCGAATTTCGCCTTTACCCCAAAGACCTTGAGCGTCACGAAGGACACTATCGTCACCATCCACTTCACCGTCACGACCGGCAGCCACACCTTCGTCATCGATGCGTACAAGGTAAAGAGTGCCACAACGACGAGTGCCAAAGCAAACGACGTCACCTTCACGGCGACGAGCACCGGCTCCTTCGTCTTCTATTCTTCGGTGGCAACGGACAAGCAATCCGGCATGACGGGAACTCTGACCGTCACGAACTAGTTTCTATTAATGCGCTGCGGGTGCGGGAGCATCATGCTTTTCGTATTCGTATGTGTCTGGAAGTTTTAATGTAAAGAGGAGCGAGAGAAGAGCCGAGGCAATGCCGAAGCCCAAAGCGGACTTCGCGGCGTCGACCGTCGCACTATGCGCAAGCGAGGTAATCTCATTCGTAATAGCCTTCGGGACGTTCGCTGCGATAGGAGCACCGGCACCGAATTCGATATTCGAAGTCTGATTCGACACGGCTGCTGCAATGGCCGCCTTCTGGCCCTGCGGAATAATCTCTGATGCCTGAATGCCAGACGCAAGATTCGTTCCGAGCGCGGAAAGCATGACCGATCCGATGATGGCGGCACCGAGAGACATGCCGACCTGGCGGAAGGTGTTGTTGACGCCGGCGGCCTCCCCCGCTTCATAGACCGGCACGGCCGAGAGGGCAAGATTATTCGTTTGTCCCATGATGAGTCCCATGCCGAAGCCGAACAGCATGAAGCCCGGAGCGAGGGCCCATTGCGTCGAACCGATATGCAAGGATTCCTTAAGCACGAAGAAGCCGAGCATGTTTATAAGAACACCGATCTGAACGATGCGCTTGGGTGAGATGAACTTCACAAGATAAGCCGAGAGCGGAGCACCGACCATGATAACGATGGTCATCGGGATCATGGCGATTCCCGTATGCAAAGGATCGAGTCCGAGAACTGCCTGGAAGTACACCGGAATGGCAAAAGACAGTCCGGCCTGGCCCAAGGAGAGCATGCCCGTGACAAGCGCCGCACCCATGAACTGGTCGTTCTTGAAGAGCTTCAAGGAGACGAGCGGGGTCTCCTCTTTATCCATCATGTGTCGTTCCCAGAATGCGAAAACGACGAGGATGATCAGACCGAGGAAAATGAACACAGGCGTCGGAGAAATACCGCCGAGATCGAGAATGCGCCCGAAGACGATGAATGGTGTTTTGATATTCCACCAGCCATAGGTCGACGCTTCGATAAAACCGAAGACGAGAGAAAGGAGCCCCGCCGCAGAAAGCAGAATGCCGACGTAGTCCAAGGTCGGCTTCTCGAACCGATCCTTGGCTTCGGTGATGAGGAACGATCCTATGATAAGCAAAAGAACGACGAAGATGTTCACCCTGAAGGCCCAACGCCAGGAATAATTGGTCGAGAGCCAGCCACCGATGACCGGGCCGAGTGCGGCGGCGGCGGAAGCGATGCCTCCCCACACGGCGAAAGCCAAAGCGAGTTCCCTACCCTTGTAGCATGAACGCAAAAGCGAAACGGTCGCAGGCATCATGAGCGCCGCCCCTATGCCCTCGATCACGGCTTCGCCCGCGATCATCGTTCCGACATTCTGGGAGATCGAGGTGATAAAGGATCCGACGGCGAAGATAATGGCACCCGTAATAAACATTTTCTTCCTGCCGAAAAGGTCGCCGAGGCGCCCGCCTGTAATGGTGAAGGCTGCGAGGATGAGCGAGTACGTGGTGATGACCCACTGGATGCTCTGGATATCGGTATGGAGGTCGTTAATGATCGTGCGCAAGGTCACGTTCAAGATAGTCGTATCGAGAATGATGACGGCCAGCGCCAAGGAGAGAACGAAAAGAGGCGTCCACTTCTTGAAACGGCTTTGAGGCGTCTGAAGGATAGCGGGGCTATTTTTGTTTTGAAGTTGTAAGGCTTGGGAGGATTCCATATGGCAAGTCCTTATAAGGACGGACGCCTATCCTAGCACTTACCGGATGAGCTGTGTAGTGTAATGGCAGGAAGCCTCTTTCGTCTCTACATCTGTGTGGCATTAATAATCCATATATAGACCATGCTTACAACCATCGCAGTCATTCTTCTGATCTTGTGGATCTTGGGTCTCGTGACGTCGTACACCTTGGGCGGATTCATCCATGTCCTCCTGGTCGTGGCGATCATCATGATCCTCATCCGCCTCATTCGCGGACAGAATCCTGTAGCCTAGTAGTACAAGGCAAAACAAAAGAGCGCTCGAACGAGCGCTCTTTTGTTTTGCTAATTTGCTGCAAACATTCCGATCTTGAAGCCGGCAAGTTCACTTTCCGGACGACTCTGTCCGCCATGCTGTGCATTGAAAGCAGCCGAGCCGTCCTTGCCGCAAATCGAGAGGATCGCATCTTGTCCTCCCGGGTGCTGGTTAATCCAGGCAGTCAGATCATATACTCCTCCGTTGATGATGCTATAACAGCTCGAAGCACTAGCATGCTTCGCCACATCGGCAAGAGTGAAGGTCTTTGTGCTTGGAGTAATATTCGCGCCTGTGGTGGAAGTGGCCGTGCCGGAATTGCCGGATTGTGTGACATTTTTCGGAACGAGAAACCATAAGAGCGAACCGAGAACGACAAATACCGCAAGACCTATCAGGAAATTTTTCATACTCGTTGGAGAGAGTTAGTTCACCGTGAGCGTACCTTGCATACCCATCTGGCGATGATTGCCGACGGAGCAGTAGTACGAGAATGTACCCGAATTGTCTGCCACGAAGGTAACATCTGCTGACTGACCTCCAGCGATGATTGAGTTTCTCACGTTGTATTCGTCGATAACGAAATCATGATTGCCGCCCGAGTTCGTGAAATGGATCTTGACCGTGTCTCCCTTGTTGACGCTCATCGTCGATGGTGCGAAGGCGAAGTTCGATCCGGTGACGGTGAAAGACTTCACGGTCGGAGCGGTGACGGTAATGCTGCCCTGCACGGCGCCGGAACCAGCTGCGGCTCCCGAAGTATTCGTATTCGCGGCGGCATTCGTATCCGACGAAGGCGTCGTATTCATGCCGGTCATACCCTGCAGGTCCGTCCCCGTCGGCGCGGAAGAATTGTGCCTAAAGAGGAAGATGCCTCCGATGATGACGATGAGGATAACGATAATGGCTATAACTTTGTTATTCATAATATTAATTAGCTTTTGGTAATTGCCTCAGTTCGATCGAGCTTGCGGTCACGCTTCCATCGGAATTCGGAGTTCCGCTGACGATGACCGTTTGTCCGACGACGAGGTCGTTCACGGAGCCGGTCACGGCCTTCATCACGGTCGTCGATGCTCCAAGAAAGACGATCTTCGAACCGCCGCTCTGGAGTTTGACGGTGAAGCTTTCATTATCTTTCGTGAGGATTTCTCCGGCAGTCGCTCCGGCGAATGCACCGCGCGCGCCGCGGGCTCCCGCTCCGGCCGCACCCGTCTGCCTGCCTGCGAAGGTCGAGGCGGCAGATACTGATTTCGCCTCTGCATATTTTACCCCGCCGTAGAAAGCGATGCCAACCAGGACGACCGCGCCGATAATAAGTTTGTGTTGTGTTTTCATATGTTGATTAATTATTCACTCCTATTCGAAACGCAATGCCTCGATCGGATTCAATTTCGACGCGCGACGCGCCGGATAATATCCGAAGACAATGCCGATGCCCGCGGACACTCCGAAGGCAAGCAGTACGGACCCAGACGATACATGCGTCTGTATCAGTCCCGATGCCGAGACGAGCCGCGAGACGATCATGCCTAGGGCCACCCCGATGGCCCCGCCGAGGAACGTGAGGACGACCGACTCGACAAGAAACTGCCTCGAGACGTCCCGCGCCTTGGCGCCGATGGCTTTCCTCAGACCGATCTCTCGCGTGCGTTCGGTGACCGTCGTCAGCATCATGTTCATGATGCCGATACCGCCGACCAAGAGCGAAATACCCGCCACTGCACCGAGAAGGAGGGTGAAGGTCTGCGTCACCGAACCCGCCGCCGCGATGATGTCGGCTTGATTCACGGTCGAGAAGTCGGCAAGCGTGGGGTCAGAAATGTGATGCCGGTCGAGCAAAAGATTCGTCACATCGGTCTGTACCTGCGTGGCATCGCCTGCAGACGCAGCCGAAATGCTTATGTCTGAAAGGTATTCGTTCCCCTGGAGGAAGAGGCCGTCGGATGTCACGGGAATATAAACGGCATCGTCCGGATTCTGGAATCCGGATCCGCCCTTAGCCTTCGTCACGCCGATGACCTTGAACTGGACCGCGCCGATCCTGATATTTTGCCCCACCGCTTCATTGCCGTCGCCGAAAAGATCCGTGGCCGTCGTCGGACCGAGTACGGCGACCTTCGCATTCGACGAAACGTTCGCGTCGGAGATGAACTGTCCGTCATCGACTTCGAAGTTGCGCACGGTCGTATACGCGGGCGTGGTGCCGGTGATCGTGGTGTTGGTGTTCGTTCCTTTGGCGGTCACCTGCTTCCTCGATGAAATTTCCGGAGCGACGCCGGCGATATTTTGAACGCCTGAAGCGATCGCCGTCGCATCGGCGAGCGTGAGCGTCTGCGCGCTCCCCCTGCCGGCTGAGACCGTCACGCCCGCCCCGCGACTCGCGCCCGGCATGACGATGATGAGATTCGAGCCGATCGACTGAATCGAGGCATTGATCGAGGCCTGGGCACCGTTGCCGATGGAAACGAGTGCGATGACCGATGATATGCCGATGACGATGCCAAGCATGGTCAGACCAGTCCTAACCTTATTGGCCCTGAGCGCGGTGAATGTTTCGAAGATGATATCGGTAATGCTCATGTCTTGTGATGAATAGTCCTTTTTGTATGAGCCTTGGAATCGGAAACGATCAGTCCGTCCTTGATGAAAATGATGCGGTCGGCGTGTTCGGCTACTTCCGGCTCATGAGTGATGAGAACGATCGTCCTTCCCTCTTCCTCGTTCAGGCGCTGGAAGGTACCGAGAACGATGTCGCCCGTCTTCGTATCGAGATTCCCGGTCGGTTCGTCGGCAAGGATGAGCGACGGGTTATTAACGAGCGCCCGGGCGATGGCCACGCGCTGGATCTGTCCGCCCGAGAGCTCATTCGATTTGTGTTCGAAGTGCGATTCGTCGAGACCAGCGGCCCTGAGCGCGGCCTTCGCCCGCACTTCCCTCTCTTCTTTTTCCGTTCCGGCATAAATCAAAGGGAGCATGACGTTACGAAGCACGGTCGTTCTCGGCAAAAGGTTGAAGGATTGGAAAACGAAACCGATCTTGTTTTTCCTGATATCCGCAAGTTCGTCATCGCTCAATTTCGACGTGTCCTTCCCGTCGAGAAAGTACTTGCCCTTCGTCGGCGTGTCGAGGGCGCCGAGAACGTGCATCAAGGTCGACTTGCCCGAGCCCGACGGGCCCATAATGGCGACGAATTCCCCGTCGTGGATCTTAAAGCTTATGCCCTTCAATGCTTCGAAGACGACGCTTCCGTTCGAATAGGTCTTCCCGACATCGTGGACTTCGATCATATCGGTAAGGTTATCGGCCGAGCGCGCGAGTCGCACTGCCGGTGGCTCCCCCTCTTGCCGCGCCACCTCCGAAGAGGCTGCCGGTCTGGGCGGTCGCTGCCGTCGTCGCGCTCGGACTGACAGTGCGGGTGACGATCTGTTCCCCTTCGGTCAGGCCCGAGAGGATTTCCGTGAGGGTATCTCCTATTACTCCCGTTCCGACTTCGACTTGGGTCGGAGGAACCAGGGATGCGACTCCTTGCGTGCCTCCCGCTGCGTTGAGCGCCGGATCGAAGACTTGCACATAAGAGACTCCGTTCTGGATCTTGACCGCGGCGGACGGCACGGCAAGCACATCGATCTTCGAATCCGTAATGATCTCGGCAGAGACGCTCATGCCCGGACGCACGCGCGTATCCTGCGTGTCGAAGGTGATCTTCGTCGAGTACGTCACCACTCCTTGGGAGACGGTGCCGATAAGATCGATCTCGGAGACCACTCCCGAAATGGAGAGCCCGTCGACCGCGTCGAAGGTAAGCGTCGCCTTATCTCCGATCTTGACCTTGGCTGCATCGACTTCGTTCAAGGATACTTCGGCCACTTCATCGGGTGTTATGAGTGTCGCCACGGTCGTGCCGCCGGAGACCGAGTCGCCGACCTTCACATCGACCTTGGCCACGACGCCCGAGAAGGGTGCTCTCACGACCGAATCGCTCACGGCTTGTTCCTTCTGCTGCAGACCAAGCTGTGCCGATTCGAGATCCAAAGGATCCGCGCCCTGATTGACCTTCACGAGAGCGGCCTGCTTATCCGCGACAGAGAGGTGGGTCGTCGTCATCGAACTTTCGTCCGAGAGGAGAGCCGAAAGGTGCGAGGTATTCTTATCCGTCCAGGTAGAAACATTGGCCTGAGCCGTCGCGCCGAGAGCCGCATTCTGCGGAGGAGTATTGGCCTTTACATAGTCGACCGTGGTCTTCGTATCCTTAAGCGTCTGTGCGAGGTCCTTCGTTACCATATAGGCATGAGAGAGCAGCGTCTGGACCGTCGTGGTCGAAGACGTACGGGAAAGAGTCCGGTATTCGCTGGTAAGATTCGTGAACTCGCCTTCAACGGAGTTGAGTTCCGAAAGGGCGCCGCTCCTGTCGGTAATGGCGACGTCGCTCACGTAGCGGACATTAGCGTCTGAAATATATCCGGATGACGTGCCGAAGAGATCGTCGAGGCCGTCGAGAATCGACGGCACATCGAGGAAAAGGCTCGAGATATCCGTGACGGCACTGTTATACGCGGCGGTCTCCGAGGTCTCCGCATTGACGAGCGCGCTTTGCGCGGAAGATAAGGCCGAGTTGTCTGCAGGCTCGGTCAGCTTCTGGTATGAAATTTGCGCGTCTTCGAGAGCGATCGACGCGTCTCGCGCATCGAGCGTTACGAGCGTCTGTCCGGCGCCGACCGTGTCTCCGGCCTTCACTCTGACGGAGAGCGCGTCACCGGACGTTTTCGCCTTCACATCGATCTGGTTCGTGGCGCTGACCGTGCCCGTGCCAGAGACGGAGGAGACGACCGTACTACGATCGACCGTACCGAGCACATAGCGCATCTCGGTCGAGGCGCTCGTCGAGTGAAAGCTGCCGTAGGCGGCAGAGAGAAGCGCAACAGCCACAAGGCCCGAAAGGGCTTTGTGGGCAAGAATCATTTTTTTCAGATGTGTCATTCGTCGCTCCATTATCGGGCTATTATACTTATACAATCGGACAGGACGATTTATTTCATCCGTTTAGGTGAATAATATCCTAAAAACATATATATTGGATGATCCCAAGCCATGAGCGATCCAATCACCACCATAGCCACGCATACGAAAGAGAAGAAACCGAGCATTTTCTCCCTGCTTGCTCCGTATAAGGCGCCGGTCCTTGCGCTCGCCCTCCTCGCCATATCGACGAGCGGACTCGGCCTTATACTCCCGAAGATCATTTCCCATGGCATCGACGATTTCGTGCGCGGCTCGTATGTCGAACGAACGGTCATCATCGAGTTCTCCATCGTGATCCTCGGCATCTTCATCACCGCCTATCTCCAGTCGATCGTCCAGGTCTACACATCCGAGCGCGTGGCGAAGGATCTTCGTAACACCTTCGCCGACAAGATCTCCCGCGAGACGTATGCCTTCGTCGAGAAGATCACTCCCTCGAAACTCCTGACGAACCTGACCGCGGACATCGACTCCATCAAGATGTTCATCGGACAGGCCATCGCTTCCCTCATTTCTTCGGCGGTCATCGTCATCGGCGCCGGCGCGCTTCTTATCTCGATCAACTGGAAGCTCGGCCTGACCGTCCTTGCCATAGTCCCCGTCATCGGCGGCATGTTCTACTTCATCTTCTCGAGAGTCCGCGTCCTCATGAAGAAGAGCCGCGAGATCATCGACCGCCTGAACAAGGT
The DNA here is from genome assembly GCA_028286465.1 of Parcubacteria group bacterium. Classification (GTDB taxonomy): domain Bacteria; phylum Patescibacteriota; class Minisyncoccia; order Phycocordibacterales; family Zambryskibacteraceae; genus JAIFWN01. The sequence goes on from JAQBRN010000020.1 coordinate 49,201, forward strand.
CATCAATGAAAGCGTCTTGGGGGCAAGCCTCATCCGCGTTCTCCATTCCCATGGTTTCGAAGCGGAAAAATTCTCTATAGCGAACACCGATGCCAAGGGCCTCGGCATCAGGATCCTCAAGATGTTCGCGGCCCTCATCCCCGTCATCACCTTCGTGGCGAACCTTGCCACGCTCGCCATTCTTGCCTTGGGCGGCAAGTTCATCATCGAAGGCTCGATGACTTTGGGCGATTTCTCAGCCTTCCAGAGCTATGTGGGTCTCTTCATCTTCCCGCTCCTTCTCCTCGGCGTGATGTCTTCAGTCATGTCGCAGGCCTCGGCTTCGTACGAACGCATCAGAGAAGTGCTCGAGTCCACCGATCCGACACCCGACGGCACGGTGAAGAAGGAACTCGAGGGAAACATCGCCTTCAGGAACGTCGTCGTGAAGTACGGCGAGAAGCCCGTCTTGAAGGACATCTCCTTCTCGCTGCCGGGCCATACGAAGACGGCCATCATCGGCCCGACCGCTGCCGGCAAGACCCAGATGCTCTACCTTCTGACGGGCCTTTCGAAGCCGACCTCGGGTACGGTCGAGTACGACAGCACGCCCATTGCCGATTACGAAAGCGAGTCGCTGCACAGGCAGATCGGCTTCGTCTTCCAGGATTCCATCATTTTCAATTTGACGCTGCGTGAGAATATCGCCTTCGGCGACGCCGTGACCGAAGCATCTATGGACAAGGCTATCCGCACGGCAGAACTCGGCGACTTCATGGATGCGCTGCCCTTGGGTATGGAAACGATCGTCTCCGAGCGCGGTTCTTCGCTTTCCGGAGGACAGAAGCAGCGCATCATGCTTGCGCGAGCTCTTGCCCTCGATCCGAAGATACTTCTCTTGGACGACTTCACGGCGCGTGTCGACCAGAAGACCGAAAGGAAAATTCTCGACAATATCGCCCGCGAATATCCGGACATCACGCTCGTCTCCGTGACCCAGAAGATCTCCTCCGTCGAGAAGTACGACAAGATCATCGTCATCATGGAAGGAGAACTGATCGCCGAGGGCACGCATACCGAACTCCTGAGTACCTCGCCCGAATACGTGCAGATCTTCGATTCGCAAAAGAGCACCAACAATTATGAATAATTACACCTTAAACAAGCCGGGCGGCACGAAGGACGCAGGCGTCGTCGAAGCCGTAAAGAAACTCCTTCCTCTCATGAAGGATGATAAGGCCATGATCACTTTCGCCATGATCTTCGCCTTCGCTACGTCGGGGCTGAATCTTGTCGCGCCTGTCCTCATCGGTCGCGCCGTCGA
>JAQBRN010000003.1 GCA_028286465.1 Parcubacteria group bacterium
GGTTGAAAAGGTGAGGACCGAATTCCAGAAAGCTCCGCATGTGGTGTGTCTCAGCGGACCATACATATACCATGACCTGCCGAGGGCTCGTCAGTTCTTCGTAAAGTTGTACTGGCTCTTTCTCGGCATGCCTACTTATTTTCTCGTGGGATATATGGTCGTGGGAGGAAACTTCGCCATTCGCAGGAATACTCTGGAAAAAATGAACGGATTCGACACCTCGATAGAGTTCTACGGCGAAGATACGAATATCGCCCGCAGGGCCAGCAAGTTCGGGAAAGTGAAGTTCTCCCTCGCGCTTACCATGCCTACATCGGGCAGGCGGCTATCTGAACAGGGTTTCCTGAAGACCGGGTATATATACGTTGCTAATTTTATCTCCGAGGTTCTCTTGAAGAAACCTGCGCATCGGGATTATACTGATATACGTTAATGAAAGAGCGTTTTAAACATTTCAGCGATCCTCGATTTAGACGGTCTTTATTCTTGGCTGTTTTCCTTCTTCTTATAAGCCTGACCATCAATTTCTACGCCGGTATTTATGCCACGGAGAAGGCTTCGAACGCGGTCACGGATATCATCCTTTCGAACACCCGTGCGTACGATCTCGATGAAATCTTCGTTTACGGTTCCTGGGTTCTCGTAGCATTCATTGCTTACGTCTGCGCCAAACGGCCCTCGAAGGCTCCCTACATCATCAAGAGCATCGCCCTTTTCGTCATCATACGAGCGGCATTCATTACGATGACGCATCTCGGGCCGTTCCCGCAGGCAGCGGTCATCAGCCCGACGAGCTTCATCCGCTATTTCGTCTTCGGCGGCGATCTCTTCTTCTCGGGCCATACCGGATTGCCGTTTCTCCTGGCGCTCATTTTCTGGGACGAACCGAGGCTCAAGTGGATTTTCCTGCTGACGTCATTATTCTTCGGCGCAGTGGTGCTTCTCGCGCATCTTCATTACACTATCGATGTGCTGTCCGCGTTCTTCATTTCCTACGGCATTTCCCACATCGCGCTGAAGCTCTTCAAGAAGGATCGCGAATTTTTCCTTTCCCCGTGACCGAGCATTCATACAACACGCTCGTATACGTCTTTCTCAGTCTGTTTCTCATAGGCGGCGGATACTGGTTCTATGCGTACGGGATGCATATGTCCGGTTCGCGAGCGGACGGCACCGCATCGACCTCGCCCGTTCTCGCCGCCTTGAGCGTTTCTTCTACTCAGCCTCTTAACACGCAACAAGCCATGCAAGCCACATTCCATACGAACAAGGGAGATATAACGATCGAGTTTTCGAGCACAACGCCCGGTACCGTGGCCAATTTCACGAAGCTCGCCGGAAGCGGATTTTATGATGGGGTGAAGTTCCACAGAGTGATCCCGGGCTTCATGATCCAGGGAGGTGATCCGTTGTCGAAGGATGACGCTCATCCGGAACGATGGGGAACGGGCGGTCCTGGATATACCTTCAAGGACGAGATCGGCCCGGGTAATTCGAACGCGATGGGTACTATCGCCATGGCGAACGCCGGCCCCGACACGAACGGCAGCCAGTTCTTCATCAATCTTGTCGACAACAACTTCCTCGATGATAAGCATACGGTCTTCGGCAGGGTGATATCCGGACTCGATGTCGTCGAAGCCATCGGACGCATGAAGACCGGCGCATCCGACAGGCCCGTCGACCCCGTGATCATCGAAAGCGTGACGCTCAAATAGTTCTGATATACTAAATGGAGTAACAAAATATTTTATGGCCAAAGGAAACAACGCACGAAGGAAGGAAACAAAGAAGCCGAAGAAACCAAAGGCAGACAAGAAATAATCTTGTCCTACGTCGTCTACATTCTCGAATGTTCGGACGGCTCTTTGTACGCGGGAGCGACGAACGATCTCAAGAAACGACTCGTCGAGCACAATGCCGGCAAACGCGGCGCCAAGTACACGAGGGCTCGCCGGCCGGTAGTCTTAAGGTATTCGAAATCATTTCGCACGCTCGCCCGAGCCCGGGCCTACGAGGCCGAGATCAAGCGCATGAAGAGGGAAGAGAAGATCGTGCTTATTAAAATAGCAAGTAAAAACCGCTGATCGTGTGATCAGCGGTTAGCGCATCTTCGCCATGAGGTCTCGGGCGAATTCGTACTCGTCGCGGGACATGTATCCGAGCACTCCTGTCGTCGCGAGAGCTTTTCCGATAACCGTGTCGACATTCTTGAGCATTGTTTCGAAAGGACTCTCCTCCAGAAACTTGAAAGCCGATTCGAAATCGCCGGGAATAGAATACTCTGCTCCATCGACGAAGATGTCCCGATATCCCAAGAACATGGCTCCGAGGTCGACGGCCTCCTCAACCTTTTTGAGCGGATGATGGGTCGAGGAGAGGACGATATGCGACAACTCATGCGCGATGGCGAATGTCACCGCCTCGAAGGGGGCAACCTTGAGAAAATCTTTCCTGATGCAGATCGTGGCCATCCAGCGCCTGAAGGCCTCGGTTCCGAACATTGGTACAGTATCGAGATTCATGATCCAGGCGGAAGCCTTTTCGGGACCACCGGATCGCACGTAGCCTATTCTCAGGCGCATATCGAGCTTCATGCTCTTTGCCACGAGCGTCACGAGGCCCGAAATATCTTCGCGTTCGAAGCGCTCCTTGAGAGCAAATGTTTCGATCGGAGGCCTGGGCGTCCTGAAAGCCGCTCCGAGACTCTTTATCCACGAACGGATTTCTTGTTCTCGCATGGAATCCTCACAAAAAGTGTCTGCTTGTAAAATAGCACAAAAGCTATAAAAGTCAATCTACAGGCTGGCAAGCGAAATAACTCTCAATCGTCTATAATAGGATCATGAACAGAAAACCCATCATCATAGGCATTATCGCCATTATCATCGTGCTTATAGCCGTCTTTGCCTTCCGTTCCGGAAAGACCGTTACGAATCCAACCGACACCACAGGCTCGACCGCGACGACGGCCACCGACGTTCCATCCGTGCCGGATGCTAACGGGCGTCAGTTCGTCGACAGCAGATTCACCTTCGTGTATCCGAAGGATCTTGCCGTGACGGGAGCTCCGACCGTAAAGACCAAAAGCTGGAGACAGAATGCCACGACAACGGGTTTCCTCGTCGCGGTCGTCAGCGTACCTAAGTCGTTCATGCCGGGAACGAATTTCTCCGACGCGAAGTTCACCGTCGGCGTTTCGACCGATAAGGCCGAACTCTCGGGCTCGGGCTGTCCTTCGGGCATCAACTTCTCGGAAAACGGCGGTGCGACTGCCGTGCCGATCCACAATCAGACCTACACCAAGATCACCCAGAGCGGCGCGGGCGCGGGCAACCTTTACGAAACCACCTCCTACTTCACCATCAGGGACGGCAGCTGCTACGCGCTCGAGTACACCATTCATTCGACGAACCTCGGCAACTACGATCCGAGCCAGGGCATCACAGCCTTCGATAAGACCAAGATCACGGCCCTTCTCGACACTATCGTACGAAGCTTCACCTTCACCGTAAGCAGCAACTCATAGATGGCAGAAACGACCCTTATCTTTCTCGATACGGAGACGACGGGGAATGATGTGACGAAGGATCGCCTGTGTCAGGTGTGCTACCGCGTGCACGGAGAAATTCGCTGCGAGTATTTCAAACCTTCTCTTCCTATGAGCGTGAAGTCGATGAGTGTGACGCATATCACGAACCGAATGCTCGAAGGCAAGCCCGCTTTCTCCGAAAGCCAGATGAAGAAGGATCTCGAAGGGCTTCTTGAAGACGGCGTCCTTGTCGCCCACAATGCCAAGTTCGACATCGCCATCCTCGAAGCGGAGGGCCTCTCCGTGCCGCGTCATATCTGCACGCTTCGCGTTGCCCGCTTTCTTGATGAGAAAGGCATCATCCCGGAGTATAATTTGCAGTTCTTACGCTATTACCTTGATCTCGAAGTGCCCGGCAGCGCTCATGATGCCGAGGGCGACGTGAATGTGCTTTGCGCGGTCTTCGAACGTCTTCTGCAGAAGATCATGAAAGATGTCGACAGCCCGCCTTCGCAGAACTCCGGCGAGGCAAAGGAAGCGGCTATTCAAAAAATGATCGATATTTCCTCGAAACCCTCACTCTATAAAACTTTTAATTTCGGCAAGCATAAAGAAAAGACCATCGAGGAGGTTATGAAGACCGATCCGGGCTATCTCAGCTGGCTTTTGAATCAAAAGAAGGCCGCGAATGACAATGACGAGGATTGGATCTACACCCTCGAGCACTACCTGGGTACAAGGGCTTAGGCCCGGACGTGGTACACTTGAATATCTTTTATCATGGCCGGATCTTCGAAACGCAAACGGAAAGCAAAGACAGGAAGTGCCCTCGGGCATTTTTCGTCCATTTCCGTTTTCGGCGTGTTGCTCGCATTTCTTTTGGTTGCCAGTATCTACGTCGTGGCCTACTCAAGCGTCTTCTCGACGAAGTATCGAAACGCGGCGGACGCCATAGGAAGTACGACTGCAAGTTCGAGCCTCAATTCGGGTGTTGAGAATGCGCCCGTGGTTCCGGTCTTTCCTCCGCTCGATCCAGCCGCGTATGATGCCAAGCTCGATTTCCTGGCTCATATTCCTCTCATTTCCTTATCAGCATCGACCACCTCGACGACAACACCGAAGGCGAAGCTCTGGCCGGTCAAAGGCCTGCCATACCCGCTTCCGGGAGCGATCCTGCCCTTTAAGCGCATCGTCGCGTATTACGGCAACTTCTATTCGAAGGGCATGGGAGTCCTTGGGCAATACGATGAAGATACGGCCATACAAAAGCTGCAATCAGCCGTTGCCGAATGGAATGCCGCCGATCCGAGTACGCCCGTCGTGCCGGCCATCGAGTACATCGACGTGACGGCGCAAGGCAGCGCCGGTGCCGACGGCAAGTATCGCTTGCGCATGCCCGACACCCAGATCGATCACGCGCTTGAAATGGCGAAGAAGGTCAACGGGATCGTCATTCTCGATATCCAGGTCGGACTCTCGACCGTTCAAGCTGAGATACCGCTTCTCGAGAAGTATCTCTCGATGCCAGAAGT